>NZ_JAHZQQ010000069.1 GCF_019930045.1 Streptococcus australis
TAGCTCAAACAGCTGGAAGAACACTCGCTTAATCAGAGGAATGACTTTGTTGCACTTGACTTGACAATTGGGGGTTTCAAATTGAAGACAAAGTGATTTTAAAAACTTTCCTTAGGTGAGTACGGACGTCAGCGAACTTCTATGAAGTTCCATGACTTAGTTTTGAGCCTAAGGTCTCAAAACTCCCGAGTGCCTGAAACAACTCTGATTCAGGCACTTTTCTCACGGCGGAAAGTTTTACATCTACTTAAATAACTATAAAAAATAATTTTTTTTGAAAATCATCTAGCTGTTTTATGTAAAACAATCGTTTGTATACATTCAAAAAACTGGAGGTTTAACTCCAGTTTTTATTTCTATTACACGTTTAAGACCTTATCTAAGAATTCTTTCAATCGTGGGTGTTGTGGATTGTCGAAAATTTGGTCTGGTTTGCCGTCTTCGAGGAATTCACCATCTGCTGTGAAGATGACACGATTGGCCACTTGGCGAGCAAATCCCATCTCGTGGGTGACGATGATCATGGTCATCCCTTGCTTAGCCAAGTCTTTCATAACATTCAGTACATCTCCGACCATCTCCGGATCAAGGGCAGAAGTCGGTTCGTCAAAGAGCATGACATCTGGTTTCATTGCCAAACCACGCGCAATGGCTACGCGCTGTTTCTGACCACCTGATAGACTATCAGGAGAGACATCAGCTTTGTCAGCCAGTCCAACCTTTTCCAAGAGTTCCATTGCTAGTTCTCTAGCTTCTTCCCGACTCATGCGTTTGTGCTCCAAAGGAGCAAACATGATGTTTTCAATAACACTCATATGAGGGAAGAGGTTGAAATGCTGGAAAACCATCCCGACATTTTCACGAACGATATCAATGTTGGTTTTAGGATCAGTCAGGTCATAGCCGTTCACAGTAATTTGTCCCTTGGTTACTTCTTCGAGAAGATTGAGACTGCGAAGGAAGGTGGATTTACCAGAACCAGATGGACCGATAATACAAACCACATCTCCTTCGTAGAATTTTGTTGAGATGCCTTTTAGGACCTCATTTTCACCGTAATATTTATGGAGGTCATGGACATCAATTTTTAATTTAGCCATTAGTTAGCCCTCTTTTCTAATTGTTTTGCAAAGCGTGTCAATAAGGTAATGATGACGAGGTAAAAGACGGCAAGGATTGCATACATCTTGAAACTTTGGTAGTTTCGAGCAATGATAATCTTACCAGTCTGGAAGAGCTCGACCAAACCGATCGCAGATACGATGGTCGTATCTTTCAGTGCAATAACGAATTGGTTGACAAAGTTTGGAAGCATAAGTTTTGTCGCTTGAGGCAAGATAATCTTGCGCATGGTCTTGCTGTATGAAATCCCGAGGCTTCGACTCGCTTCCATCTGTCCGGCTGGTACGGCTTGAATCCCACCACGAACAATCTCAGCGATATAAGCAGCAGCATTGAGGGAGAGAGCAATTGTACCTGCAAGGAAGTCATTGATTGGGGATTGGTGACCCGTCATGGACTCGATCAAATTAGGAATTCCCCAGAAGATGAAGGCAGCAAGGATCATCAGTGGGATACCACGGATGACATCGACGAAGATCTCAGCTGTCCAACGAAGCCATTTATAAGGACTTACACTGAACATTCCAAAGATGATCCCAATCACCATAGCGATCGCAAATGATAGAAGTGCTAGTGCAATAGTGACACCAAGTCCACTTAACAATTGTTTGTAGTTGTTTTGGAGCAAGCCCCAGATAGTCGTTTCATCCACTGAAGTAGATTCGGTGCTTTCTTCACTATCGCTTGAAAGGTACTTATCCAAGATTTTTTGGTATTCGCCACTTTCTTTTAAGTTGGCTAAACCGTTGTTAAACATTTCAATCAACTCAGGATTAGAATCTTTTTGAACAGCAAAGGCAATCTGACCACTTGGAGTTCCTTCGATAGGTGTTTTGAATTTACGTCCTTGTTTAATGGCATATTTGATGACAGGTTCGTCATCCATGATAGCAGCTACAGAACCAGAGTTCAAGCTGTCATACATAGAAGCCCCATCTGAGAAGGTTTTGATTTTATAGCCATACTTGCTCTTGTTTTCCTCGAGGAAAGTTTGAGAAGCAGTACCATTTTTGACACCAACTGTTTTTCCTTTTAGATCTTCGTAGGAAGCAATGTTACTACTTTCTTGAACTGCTAGGATTGAATTCGTTGTGTAGTATGGATCTGAGAAGTCAAAAGTCGCCTTACGCGCATCAGTAACAGTCATCCCGGCAATCATTCCATCGGCATTACCATTCTGGACATCACTGACAGCAGCATCAAAACCTGGATTGCTAATTTCTAGGGTAAATCCTTGGTCTTTGGCAATGGCCTTAATCAATTCCATATCAATCCCAGTGTATTTGCTTTGATCATTTTGGAAGACGAAGGGAGCAAAAGAGGAATCACTAGAAATTTTGTATTTTTTCTTCTTAGGAGTCGCCTTTTGGCCAGCTTTTGTGCTCGTTTCAGGAACAGCAGAAGTGCTGGCGGTAGTCGTTGTTGAAGATGATGATTGGCTGCTACCAGTCCATTTTTCAATAATTTGGTCTAGTGTACCATCTTTCTTCATTTGAGCAAGGGCAGTATTGAATTGTTTAATAAGGTTTTCATGGGACCCATCTTTTTTGACTCCAAAAGCAAAGCTTCCAACAGCTTCTCCTTCCATATTAATAGAAAGATCTTGGCCTTGCTTAATGGCATATTCTATAACAGGTTGGTCGTCCATAATGGCATCCACTGCACCGGTTGATAAACTATTGTTCATCAAATCACTGGTATCGAATGTCTTGATCGTATAACCGTACTGATCTTTGTTCTTCTGAAGGAAGCGTTGAGCAGCTGTTCCGTTTTTGACTCCGACCGTTTTTCCTTTGAGCTGGTCATAGGAAGTGATTTTGTTAGCTTTCTTAGTCGCAATCACGACTTTTGTATCATAGTAGGTATCAGACATCGCAAAGACTTGCTCACGTTCCTTGGTCTTGGTCATCCCTGCCATAATGGCATCGGCTTGACCAGCTTGAACTGCATTGACCGCTGCATCAAAGCCTGGGAACGATTTTTCTAAGGTCCATCCGTTAATTTCAGCGACCTTATCCAAGATTTCAACATCAATTCCTTTATAAACTTGGTCTGAGTCTTTGAATTCGAAGGGCGCATATGCCGTATCGAAAACGACTTTTACAGTTTCAGCCTGTGCTTGACTCGCAAAGGCGAATAGTGGAAATAAGAAAAGCAAACATGCTACTAGTTTTTTCTTCATTTCGTTCTCCTTTATATCAAATCCAGTTGTCTCGAGAAGAGCAATGGAAGGGATACCCAAAAGGGCTCAAAAAAATAAAGAATTCATACTGAAAACAAGTATGAATTTCATCATTTATTAGTTACGAGGATTATCATACCATAAATGAAACCTAAAATCAAGAATTTTAACCAATCCATGTTATGTTTTCTGACATCATTAAATATTGCAGTCTCTGATTTTCTTTGCTACAATGAAACTATAAGATAAAAGGAGGAAGATAATGAAGAAAGGTATCATTTTTCAAGATATAAAAACTGACACCTCATGGTCAGTACTTGTTTCTACACTATTCTATGTGTTCTTAACTTTCCTATTTGTTGAAGGTGGGCTTTGGCTTGGGAGTGAGTTTGTAGGACCATTTTCTCTAGTCATAGAGTTTTTAACGGAGCTCTTTTCACCAGGAAATGGAGGCGCAAGTGTTCAAGAGTTCTTCTACCATTATTTTCTCTATTATGAGCTTTTCAGTTTTGTATTCATTCTCATCCTCTTTATTTTTTGGGTGAAGTTCATTGAGAAGAATCCCTTATCGACGTTAGGTTTTGTAAAAAGGAATTGGCTTAAGTATCTATGTTGGGGGATCTTGCTTTCCCTTCTTCAAATGGGAGTCATTGCACTTGTCTACCAGGTAGGTGGAATCGGGACTTTTGAGCTAAATGAATTAAGTTTAGAACCCATCCTCTTTATTCTCGGTTTATTTCCATTTTGGCTCCTTCAAGGAGGGACTGAAGAAGTAGCGACGCGGGGTTGGCTCCTCACTCGGATTGCAGCAAGAGCTAATCTACCATTAGCGATCGCAATTTCTAGTAGTCTCTTTGGCTTTCTTCATCTGGGAAATTCAGGAGTGACCTTCTTATCCGTCCTGAATATTGTCCTTGATGGGGTGCTAGCTGGTCTGCTCCTTGTCTACACCGATAGTATCTGGCTAGTGGTCGCTCAACACGGTACTTGGAACTATGTACAAGGAAATCTCCTTGGTTTTCAAGTCAGTGGGACGGGCGCAGATGCGTCTATCTTTAGCTTTACCATGGGATCAGGACCTGACTGGCTAACTGGAGGAGCATTTGGTGCAGAAGGATCGATCATCACCACTTTGGTTCTTCTATTATCCGTCGTGATTGTTTACCGCTTAGGTGAAAGAAGAGAAAAAGTTGTTAATGAACAAGTGTGAAATGGCTGATAGGAAATAAAAATAAAAACGAAGACTGGCAAAAGTGCCGGTCTTTTTTATCAATTATATAAAACAAGCCGAACACCTAATGATGAGTTCGGCTTGTTTTATATAATGGGAATAATTAGCTTGACTTGGGCACCATTATGAATATTTTCTAAATGCATCGTTCCATTATGAAGTTTCATGACGCGTTTTACGAAAGATAAACCAAGTCCATAGTGACTTTCTTGAGAAAGTGTTCTTGCTTGGTCCTCTTTATAGAAAAGATTTCCAGCATGTTGTAAAACATTTTTTGAAAATCTAGATTGATTATTCCATATAGTTAGAACTAATCGATTATTTTCTTGTGACATTGTTAGCTGTATCTTTGCATCATTATCTTTTTGATGTTGTATTGCATTATTAATAATATTTGTGATTGCTCGAAAAAACAAATTGGAATGAATGGCAATTCGTGTTGATGGAGTTACTGTATTTGAAAAAACAAATTGTGTATTTCTCGGGAGTAACGGAGTGATCTGTTCATTCAATTGATGAGTTACTTGTTGAATTGATATGTTTTCAAGTTGAATATCATGGTCATAAAAAGTTTTGGAGTATTGGATGAAGTGGTTAAAATAATCATTTAATTGAATACTTGCTTGCTCCAGATCTTTTAGACATTCCATTGCTTGAGGTGTTTGCTCGGTGGATTGTAAGAATTCAGCATTTCCTCTGATGACAGTTAGAGGAGTTCGAAGATCATGTGCAGCGCTAGATACTTGAAACATGAGTTCTTTTTTTTGATCTTTTTCATTTTGAATTCTATTTTTTATTTCAGATTGCATTTTTTCGATCAGATCGTTTGTTTCAATGAATTCTTTAATCTGCAAATGGTGATGTTCATTTTTGGTGAAATATAGACCACTATGATAAACCATGTTCATTTCTTTTTGAATCTTGGTTAATAACCGTCTAATATTTATTACAATGATAAAAATTAAAATGATGCAAAGATAAATCCAAGAACTGACGCTAAAAAATAAAGCAAAGTGATTGGCATTTTTCTCATTAATTCCAGATACAGAAGATAGAAGAGCTGGAACTATGTAAAAAAGTATCAGACATAGAAGAAATTGCCAAATGATTTTAAGGTAGGTACGCTTAATGAGTTGCTTGACTGTCAATTCTTTTTCCATTTGTATCCTCCTCCCCATACTGTTTTAATGGGATCAATTTGATGAATCTTAAATTTTTGTCTGATTTGATAGATATATTCAGTAATGGATCGTAGTTGTGCATCAGAGTCTACAGGATAGAGGTAATTGTAAAGTTCTTCTATGCTAAATATTCGGTTCTCATTTTTTGCTAAAAGATAAAGTAAATCAAACTCTCGCTTAGTTAGTGATATTCTCTTTGATTGATAATAAACTTCTTGACTATCTCGATTAAAAGTTATATTTGAATCCATCTCTTCTTTAGAGGCATGATGTGATCTTTCTTCTCTACGAAGATGCATTTGAATTCTTGCAATTAATTCTTTAATGCTGAATGGTTTTGTAATGTAATCATCTGCCCCAGCTTGAATCCCTTTTAGTAAATCTTCTTCAAAATCTTTAGCGGTTAGAAATAGAATTGGAGTAGTAATTTGTGAACGAATGGAACGACAGATTTCTAAACCAGAAATGGGCATCATGACATCAAGTAGAATTAGATCGAATCCAGTAAAGTCGCAGATATTGATCTCCTCTATATATTTACGAGTTTCCACGTGAAAGTTGTTCGCTTTTAATGTATTGGCTATTAATCGTAAGATTTTTTCATCATCGTCAATGGCTAAAATTTTATACTTCATAGTCCCTCCAATTATATGAGCATATTATAGCAAATATAAAATGCAATTTGTTAGAAATGAAGAAAATAATTATTCTGATAATTTCCTGATTTTCTCCTGTTATACTTGCTCCAAGTGAAGGTGGAATTTCACTAAAAGTCAGAAGGGAAAAAGAATGAATGATAACAATTAAAAAGCTACATAAGGAATATAATAATAAAATTGTCCTTCAAAACGTGTCTTTCAAAGCCAAAAAAGGTGAGATTACTGGATTGATTGGACCGAATGGATCCGGAAAATCAACTTTAATCAGAATTTTACTTGGTTTAGAAAATAGTCAAATAGGGATAGCGTTGATCAATGGCAAAAAATACTCTCAATTGGGAGATAATCCTTTTGGTATTGTTGGATCATTCCTCGATAGTTGCCAACCTTATCCAACAAGAACAGGATTTCAGCATCTTCGGTGGATTGGCTTGGCTTGTGGCGTTGACAGAAATAGGTGCAAGGAATGTTTAGAATTGGTGGGGTTAAGTGAAGCTAAAAATAAAAAAGTAAAAGATTATTCGTTAGGAATGAAGCAACGTCTTGGGTTAGCAACAGCCTTATTAGCCAATCCTGATATCTTAATTTTAGATGAACCAATCAATGGACTAGATCCAGAGGGTATACGCTGGGTACGCAATTTTTTGCAGTCTTTTGTCAATGAAGGTAAGACTGTATTAATGACCAGTCATTATATGAGTGAGTTAGAATTAACTGTAGATCATCTAGTTGGTATTTCTAATGGGAAAATTGTTATTGATGCTCCTACAAAAGATATTTTGAAACAGTTTGGATCTTTTGAGGAAGCATATTTTAAGGCGCTCGAAGGGAAAGAAGGTGAATAATATGTTGAAACGTTCCTTTTTTAGTGACCTCTATAAATATTGTAGTTTAGCTACTTTTAAATTCACTTTTTTTCTTATTTTGGGAGTCAGCATATTTTTTACAATTGATAAATTGCAAGAATAAGTGCAACATTTACTTGAACTCATCCTCTAGAGCTTCACAAGCAGTTCTGTAAGCT
>NZ_JAHZQQ010000007.1 GCF_019930045.1 Streptococcus australis
GTTTAGCTTACAGAACTGCTTGTGAAGCTCTAGAGGATGAGTTCAAGTAAATGTTGCACTTATTCTTGCAATTTATCGAATATAAAGTGTATGAAAAGCTATCAGCTGGTACTGGATTCTCATACTTCAACGATGGGAACTATGACACTGTTTTTTATGACAAAGACCTAGATCACGATTTTGCTTCTTGGGTTTTCGGAGATTCCATGGAACCTAAGTATATGAATGGAGAGGTCGTTCTTATCAAAGAAACAGGTTTTGATTATGACGGAGCGGTTTATGCCGTTGATTGGGACGGTCAAACGTATATTAAAAAGGTTTATCGTGAACCTGATGGATTGCGTTTAGTCTCACTTAATCCAAAATATAAAGATAAATTCGCACCATTTGATGAAGGTCCTAGAATTATTGGAAAAATAGTCGGAAACTTCATGCCATCTGAAAATTAAGGTTAAGGTGCTATATGTTTACTACTCTTACAGAAAAGGAAATCAAAGAACTAATAGATGAACACAGAAAAACAATTAGTAAACTGGAAAACCAAAGGTCTCTGATAGCCTTTTTGGTTTTGCTGACTTTAATATCTGTTTTTCTGCTTAGTATTGTTGGAAATATACTACTAACAATTTTCTCTTTTATTATTGGCAGTTTAGTTCTTCTCTTTTTGATTAGTGTTTTTCCTAAGCAATCTAATACTGAACAACTAGAGTATGAAATTGAAGAGCTGAATAAACTATTGGCTATTCGAATAGAAGATGAAATAAAAAGACAGGAAATTGATGAGAGGACTATTTATGATGTTGTTCTGAAAGTGAAAGGAATATCTTATCACCAGGAATCTTTCTCAGATTTATGTCAAGAACTCATAAAAGAAGCAGATGATGCACCTTATTTAGGATGTACTGCTAAAGAAATTAAAGAGGAGTTGATTTTTAGTGATAGATTTTACAAATATTCCCCTTTTGAACTTTCAGATGTAGACTTTGTCCCTGAAATGGATAACCAATTTGACCCTAATGCAGTTAAAATTGTGGTTCGAGGTTATCACTTAGGCTATGTAACTAAGTCTAAAAATAGAAAAGTATTAAGATTAACCGCAGATTCAAATAATGAAGTTATAAAAATTGCTAAAATTTATGGTGGTGATTACAAAGATATTGATCCAGAAAGCGATAAACTTCGTACTGTCAAGGATTCATTCAAGATACAAATTAAGTTGAAAGTCTTAAGAAAATAAAAAATCCCCACAATCGCCTGCAAGCTAAAATGTGAGGATGTGCTGTATAGAAAGAATGGCATTAAAAAGCCCTCTTTACTATACCCATTTTAACAAGAAATGAGGTGAAACGCAATGGAAATTAAGTCATATAAAAAGAAAAATGGCGACACAGCCTATAAGTTCAGAATTTATGTCGGCAAAGAAAATGGAAAAGACAAGTATGTAAAGCGTCAGGGCTTCCCGACAAAAGCCAAGGCAAGAGCAGCACTTCTCCAACTTCAAACTGACCTTAAAAATAGCGAGGAAATCACTGTCAAGGAAATCACTGTCGAGGAAGTCGCTGAAAAATGGCTCAAGGAATATGCCGACACAGTACAGGATAGCACCTACATCAAGACCGAACGGAATATAAAAAATCATATTTATCCGAATTTAGGAGATCAAAAAATATCTTCTCTCACTCCTCTTCAGCTTCAAGAACAAGTCAATTCCTGGTCTAAGAAGTTAGTCTATGGCCGTAAGATGAAAGGCCTGTTGAATAACATATGTAAATACGCTATCAGACACGGATACATCTCAACCAATCCGGTCGAGAGTGTAACGACGCTTGTCAAGAAGCGAGTTGATACAGATAGCGATTTTTACGACAAAAATGAACTAAAAACTTTCCTTAAGTTAGTAGATAAAACAGATGAACTAAGAAAGAAAGTCCTCTTTCGGCTTCTAGCCTTTACAGGAGCTCGAAAAGGGGAGGTTTTAGCCCTCAAATGGGAAGACTGGACCAATAACACTCTGAGCATAAACAAAGCCATTACGAGAGGATTTGACGGGGAATCTGTCGGTGCTACAAAAAACAAAAGTAGTAACCGATTAATTAGCTTGGACAAAAAGACAAGTGAACTCCTTACTGAGTGGAGAGAAATGAATCCTACTACTACTTATATCTTTGAAAATGAATTTGGAAAACCAATACCGGGAACACTACCACGTAAATGGCTACAACAAATTGTCAAAGATTCGGATATGCGTCCGATTAGGATCCATGGATTCCGCCACACACATGCCAGCCTATGCTTTGAAGCTGGAATGACACTCAAGCAGGTCCAATACAGACTTGGACACTCGGATTTAAAAACAACCATGAACATCTATACGCACATCACCAGAGAGGCTAAGGACGACATTGGTGAGAAATTCGCAAACTATATTGATTTTTAAACAAATAACATAAAAACAGACCCTTTGGACAAAAAAGGGTCTGTTTTTGGGTCTGCCAGTTTCAAAAAGGTTCAAAAAGGAATAGAAAGTATAAAACAAAAAACGTTGTATTTACAACGTTTTAGAAAGTTTTAGAAAACTTTAGAAAGTATATATGGAGCCGGTGGGAGTCGAACCCACGTCCAAACATCTGCTAACATATTTGTCTACAACCATAGGTTATGTATTGCTTTAACAGCTCCTCGACACATAACTCAAGCCTAGGAACTGCGAGTCTATTAATCTCTTATCAAACTGCTAGACAAAGTTTGATCGTATCTCGCTAAAATTAAGACCTGTCATCAGACACGAGCAATCCGAATCGGGTCACGCCTGCTGGTTTTTAGGCAGCTAGAGCGTAAGAAGTGTTATTTTTTGCAGTTATATTTAACTGAGCGTTTACGTCGCCACACGAGTCGCAAAATATGCCTCATAATGCCTGTCGAATCCGTAACGACCCCAAAATGATATACTCAAGTGTATCATTTTTTGGGTAAAATGGCAAAAGAAAAAGAGGGATCTCTTCCCTCTTTCACTTTTATTGCAAGTTTAGTTTGAATTTTGTTACATAATGTACCGTGAAATACATCGCTACAATTTTCACCACTTCATAGATATAGGCAGGAATAAAGTTAACAACCAAGATATCACTAAGAGTATCAGAAGACATAGTTGCAGTTCTTGAAAGTTCTGAAATAGATATAGAAGGGAACAATCTTCCAATGATACTTAGTACAACCCAAAGGATAAATCCAAAGACGAAGGCCATCACGATACGATTGTTAATGAAGAGCTGACCCAGTGAGATGGCACAGTAGAGCATTAAAATACCTGAAATAGTCGCTAACACTTGAAATAGCAAGCTTTGCCAAATAAGAGATGACCCAATATGCTCGAACAATGGACCAAGCAAATCAAAAATATTCTGTTGTTGAGCGAGGCCGATCACTCCTAAGAAAATAAGCAAAGAAAGAACCAAGCTAATAAAACAGAAGATACTCCAAATCAAAGCTGATGTTACTTTTACAAGTAAAACAGTATGAGATCCAGTTGGCAAGGTCCAGGTCAAATAACCTTCACGACCAAAAATATTGTTGTAAAAACGACGAATAATAATGATATAGTTGGTTAAGGTCAAGCCAATGTAACCCGCAAAAATGACCAAAACAACAATACTCCCAATAGTTAAGGCTGTATTTTCTGTGAAAGTTGATGCCCCAGTTATAACACTAGAAGCTAATAGACCAGCAAAAATGGAGAGAATAGCAAGCACACCCGAAATAATGAGATACCACTTATAGGTTGCTTTTAATTCATATTTCATTAATTTCCCAAACATAAGAACCTCCTAATACATTCTAAATTGTTCACGGAAGATCTCATCAATCGATTTACCGTATTGGTTGCGAAGAACAGTTGTGTTTTCATGCAACAGAATACGACCTTGATTGATAAAGAGCGCTTCATCCAAGACTTGTTCAACGTCCGCAATCAAATGGGTTGAAATCAATACAGATGAGTTTGGACGACGATTTTGAATGATGGTTCTAAGAATGTAATCACGCGCAGCAGGGTCCACTCCACCAATAGGTTCATCAAGAATGTACAAATCCGCTTCACGGCTCATGACTAAAATTAATTGAACTTTTTCCTTATTCCCTTTAGAGAGTTGTTTCAATTTTTGCTCTGGGTGCAAATGTAAATCATTCAACAATTGATAAGCACGTTGAGCATTGAAATCCTTATAGAAGTCTTGGAAGAAACGGATTGTTTCTGAAATCTTCATATTTTCATCCAAATAAGTTGTATCTGGCAAATAAGAAACGACTTGTTTGGTTTTTGCAGACGGTACTTGGCCATGGATGTAGACATTACCTGAAGTAGGTTGCAAGAGCCCATTCACTAATTTGATAATAGTGGTTTTCCCACTTCCGTTTGGCCCTAACAAACCAATGATACGACCCGGTTGAATATTGACACTCACATCACCTAAGGCAATATGTTTACCATACACTTTTTGAACATGGTCTAAGTAGACCAAAGGGTACTGATTCATAATCTTCTCCTTAATTTAATAATGATTCTATTATAACCTTACTAAGAAGTGATTGCAAGATATAATCGTAAAAGAAGGTAGAATGTTCGTACTATTTGACATCCAAACCATCTTCATAAAAAAAAGAGGAACATCTGTCCCTCCTTTAAATCAATTTTATTTAATTCCCAATGCAATCCGCGCATAGCGGCTCATCTTTTCAACCGTCCAAGCTGGATACCAGACCAATTTTACATCGACCTTAGTCACTTCTTCCATTCCTGTTAAGGCATCATAAATCTGATCCGTCAGCAAGTCTGCCAATGGACACCCCATAGTGGTTAGGGTCATATCGATTTCTGTTTCACCAGTTTCACCATCAAACCGAATTTCGTAGACTAAACCAAGGTTGACAATATCAATCCCTAATTCAGGATCGATGACCTGCTCTAGATTTTCAAGAATACGGTTTTTAATTTGTTCGATTTCTTCTGTCGTATAACTCATTCTTCACTCCTTCTTCACTCGGTTCAACCCCATGAAGAATATTTTTGTTTAAAGCAAGACCTTTATCCTTAGGCCTCCATAACAGTTCACCCAACCTTGCCTCGCTTCCGAATTTCTCGGCTCGGGTTAAAAAGGTCCCCCGGACCTAGGTCGCTTCTTCATTTCTAGGCGACTGTTAAAAATGTCCACTGGACCAGCCTCGCTTTTGAATTTCTGGGCTCGGGTTAAAAAGATCCGCAGGATCTTTTTAATCCTCTATAAAGTCACGCAATGGTTTGCTTCTGCTTGGGTGGCGGAGTTTACGGAGGGCTTTGGCTTCGATCTGACGGATCCGTTCACGGGTCACGTTAAAGACTTTGCCCACATCTTCCAAGGTCCGCATTTTTCCATCATCCAAACCGAAACGGAGACGAAGGACGTTTTCTTCCCGATCTGTCAAAGTATCGAGGACTTCATCCAATTGTTCGCGTAAAACCACACGAGTAGTATAGTCTACTGGGTTTTCGATCACTTCGTCTTCGATGAAATCCCCCAAATGGCTATCGTCTTCTTCCCCGATTGGCGTTTCCAAAGAAACAGGTTCTTGGGCAATTTTCAAGATTTCACGTACCTTATCTGGCGTCATATCCATGCGTTCAGCGATTTGTTCTGGTGTTGGGTCTTGTCCCAATTCTTGCAAGAGATTGCGTTGTTCCCGAACCAATTTGTTAATGGTTTCCACCATGTGAACAGGGATCCGAATGGTACGCGCTTGGTCTGCAATAGCACGAGTGATGGCCTGACGGATCCACCAAGTGGCATAGGTAGAAAACTTGAAGCCTTTTGTATAGTCAAACTTATCAACGGCCTTCATCAAGCCCATATTTCCTTCTTGGATCAAATCTAGGAATTGCATCCCACGACCAACATAGCGTTTCGCAATGGAAACAACCAAACGAAGGTTGGCTTCTGCCAAACGTTGCTTAGCTTCCAAATCCCCTTGTTCCACTAAGATGGCCAATTCTTGCTCTTCTTCATTGGTTAAAAGAGGAACGACCCCAATTTCTTTCAAATACATCCGAACAGGGTCATTGACCTTGGCAGAGTTACTTCCAAGCAATTCCTCATCCGTCAACTCTGGTTCTTCCTCTTCGGTGTTCAAGACACGCGCGCTTGGATTTCCTTCCTTATCCGTGATGGAAATCCCAGCATCTTGAATCCGTTGCAACAAATCATCAATTCCATCGGCATCCAAGGTAAAAGGAATGACCAATTGATCATTGATTTCATCATCTGTTGCAGTACCACTTTTCTTATGACTACGAATAAACTCTGCAATTTGGACATCTAAAGTTGTGATATCTTTTTGTTCTTTCGCCATTCCTACTCCATTCTTCTTTTTTGAGCGATTAGTCGCTCGAGTTCCAATAAAGCCTGATCCGCATCTCCACTGTGAGAGGCTTCTCGGACTTTTTTCCCTATTTGTTGACTTTCTTTACGGAGAAGCTCACGATTTCTCGTTTCTTCCACTTCTTCCAGCTCATTCTCCGCTATTTCATCTGGTAAATTTTCTTCTAACATCAGATACCAGGCCCGTTGGACTTCCTCTGTCTGCTCTGACAAATCCTGCGATGTCACTTCTCCATTTTGACAAAGAAGTTGGTACAAGGTTTGCAAGGCAGGGGTATCAAATGAAAAATCTGTCCGAAGACGATATTCATTCAAAACATAAGAAAAAGCGTTCATCCGATGAAGAAGATGATTCTCAGCCCGAACCAAGCGAGGCAACTGCTTCTGGACAACAGTTGGACTAGCAACTGGAGCCTGTGTCTGAATTTTCCCTTGCTCCTGACGCTGATTCCGCATCTGTAGGCGACTAGCATTAACTGTTTGTTCCACCTGCAAATAATCAAAGTCTACCAAGAGATCAGCTAATTTATAAATATAGGTATTCTGTGCCGTTACAGATGGCGTCTGAGCTATTAAGGGAGCCATTTTTTCAACAAATTCAATCTGCGCCTGCAAATTTTCAATATTGTCTGGCTTCCAATAATCCATGAGAAACTCTACCCGACTGAGACGTGTTTTTTCCAATAAGTCCGCCAAAGCCTGAGGAGAATTCTTATTGAGATACTCGTCTGGGTCCATCTGATCAGGAATCTGGACGACCTCTACCTCCTGTTTTTCTAGGACCTCCAAAGCCTTTGCTGTCGCCAGCCTTCCCGCCTTATCCCCATCATAGGCCAAGATAACCTTTTTGGTAAATTTGCTCAGATGAGCCACATGTTCCTGTGTGAGGGCTGTCCCCATAGAAGCAACGGCATTCTCAATCCCAGCTCGGTAGGCTGCGATGACATCCATGAATCCTTCCATCAGATAAAGCTCATGGTTCTTCTTAGCGACCTGCTTGGCCTTGTCCAAATGGTAGAGCTCATAACTCTTGTTAAAAAGGAGCGTAGCGCGGCTGTTCTTGTATTTCCCCTGAGGCTTTGCTCCCTCAACTGGTTCACGCCAGAGTCGACCAGAAAAGGCAATGACTCGGCCAGTATCATCCGACAAGGGAAACATGATGCGATCTTGAAACGCATCATACATGGTCCCCCTATCACTAATATGAAATAAACCTGAGTCGGCCAGAATATTTTCTGAAAACTTCCCTGAAACACTCTGAAGCAGATAATTTCCTTCTGCTGGTGCAAGCCCTATTTGAAAATGCCGAAGAACCTCATCATCAAGCCCTCGATCATACAAGTATTGCCGAGCCTCTTCACCCATCTTTGTCGTCATCAGGATGGCATGATAGAACTTGGCAGCCTCTTGATGGATCTCATAGAAGGGCTGTTTCCCATCTGCTTGTTGGGGCCTAGACTGACTTGGAGGAAGAGTCTGGACACGAATGCCCACCTGATCTCCGACAATTTGAACAGCTTCCATGAAGGAGACACCACGATAGTCTTCGATAAACTTAAAAACATCGCCTGAGCGACCACAACCAAAACAATGATAGAATTGTTTATCCTCGACCACATTGAAAGAAGGCGTCTTTTCACCATGAAAAGGGCAGAGACCTAAAAAGTTTCGTCCTGCCTTTGTCAATTGAACGACTTCTCCGATTACATCTACAATATTCACACTGTTTTTTATTTCTGAAATCAGTTGTTTGTCAACCATAAACAGTGCCTCCATTTTACCATAGAATATCATTAACTATTTTAAACTAATTTTTGTCAATTGTAAATCATCCGCATTGATTTTCACCCGATTTTTCCACATTTTTCCTGAGTTTTGAAAGCCTCCATTTTTCTTAAATCAACTTTTTAAAAAAATTTGAGCATATTTATTGAATACGAAAAAAATTTCAGTTATACTATGCTCTGTAAAAATTTATTATGAAAGGACATATTTAGGATATGTTGAAAGAATTGAAAAACTTCCTCCTTCGTGGAAACGTTGTTGACCTTGCTGTTGCAGTTATCATCGGAGCTGCATTTGGAGCTATCGTTACATCATTTGTAAACGACATCATCACTCCACTTATTTTGAACCCAGCTTTGAAAGCCGCTGGTGTTGAAAAGATTGCTGAATTGACTTGGAACGGTGTTGCATACGGTAGCTTCTTGAGCGCTGTAATCAACTTCCTTGTTATCGGTACTGTTCTTTTCTTCGTAGTGAAAGCTGCTGAGAAAGCTCAAAACCTTGGTAAAAAAGAAGAAGCTGCTGAAGAAGAAGTTGCTGCTCCTACTCAAGAAGAGTTGCTTGCTGAAATCCGCGACTTGCTTGCTAACAAATAATCAGATAAAAAGATCCGATCTTCTAGCTAGAAGGTCGGATCTTTTTGTCTACAATTTTTCTAGAGAAACAAAAAACAGACCGAAGTCTGTTCTTGTATTCAATTAGAATTTTTTACGTTTACGAGCTGCTTCTGATTTACGTTTGCGTTTTACAGAAGGTTTTTCATAGAATTCACGTTTGCGTGTTTCTTGAAGAGTACCAGCTTTAGTAACCGCACGTTTGAAACGACGAAGAGCATCGTCAAGAGATTCATTCTTACGTACTACTGTTTTTGACATGTTTTTCACTCCCTTCAAGTTCAAGATCTATTCTATTTTACACGGAATTCTATAGATTGTCAAGAAAAAGTTAAAGGAATTCATCTCTCACCGTCATTTTATCTTCAAAATTATTCTTGAATTTCAGATTTTGGAAAATCCTTTCATTCATAACGGTCATAGAGGTTTAACACTGCTTGTTCTAATCTTTCAAATTCCTCCCAGTAATTCGTTGGGAGATTGCGAATTCTACTTAGATCATTCTCATCAAAATGATAGACCAGATGGCGCAAGATTTGATTTTCAATCCAACGCAAGTCTCTTAGTTGCTCGATGCTGACTGATTCCAATGCTACTAGGTACTGACAAAGAGCAGCAAGTGACTCCGAATGAAACACTTTCTTCTCATGCAAATAATATAGAAAACTAAAATGATCAGCTCTTCTATTAGCTTCTATTAGATTCCTTTCTTTCATCCCTACTCCTAATAATAAGCATTTACTGACTTAATTCGTCTCTTTTACAATCTTATAAAGAATCCATCGCCCACTCTTCTGACTTGTTAAAAGATTCAGTCCTTTTGACGACAAGAACTTACTAAACTCATCCTCCACTCTGAATTGTGGCAAGAAATAAACTAATTTTTGACATTCACAAGCTAGCAAAAGCAGTCCATCTGATGTAAGAACTCTTCTTAACTCCGTAAATGAAGTCTCTATATCCTCCCAATGAAAATGCGTTTGAAAGCCTGTTATTAAATCAAACGTTTCATCAGGATAACCTGTCTTTCTAACATCTTTTCGTTCAAACTTAAGGTTTAAACTTTCAGAATCCTTCGCTTCTGAGATAGCAGTTGCTGAACTATCGATTCCTATAACTGTACTTCTTGGATAGATTTCTTTTAAAAAGATACTTGAACGACCGTTTCCTACTCCTACATCTAGTATTCTATGGACATCATTTTTATCCAGTTGTCTGGTTGCCCACACATACATAGGAAAATAAGTATAATTCCAAATTTTCATCATTCCTTTCCCGAGTATTCCTGTAGGATTCTTTGACTGCTGAATTAGATGATGCATTAAGAAATATAAAAATAATAAGCAGATGGTAATAATTATAATTAACAAGCTACTAACTCCTTTATTAAAATAACACAATTAAAGCCCCATAAAAAAATAGACTTAATTATTGTTTCTACACGAAACTTTCTTAAAAAAACACTTTCCGTAATGTCTACGAAAAGTGTTCTGGTCTTACTTATAAAGGAAGGTAAAGAGGGCAATAGCAACGATTGCAGCCAAGATTGGTGCTACAACTGGTACCCAAGCGTACCACCATTTTGAATCTCCCTTGTGTTCACCTAAAACAGATTTTGGAAGGAAAGCGTGAACCAAACGTGGACCAAGGTCACGTGCAGGGTTCAAACCAGGTCCTGTAGGACCACCAAGTGATGTCACCAAAGCCATAACGAGGAATCCAAGTGCCAAGTGAGCCACTCCTAAACCAGGAGCATGTGCTTGTGACAAAGCCAATTTTGCGGCTGTTGAAGAAGCATCAAAAATCCCTCCCTGCTCAGTCGCTGCTCTTTGAGCTAGAGAAGCAACCTCTGCACCAAAGAAGTGTTTTGTCAAGGCAAGTGCACCGAAGAAAAGGACGAATGATCCAGCAAACTCATTGACGAAACCATTGATGGTTGCTGCTTTACGTGATTCTGGAGTTCCTTTATCCAAGCTAGAAATCGTTGAGAATGTTCCCAAGATATTGTTTGGATTCTCCGTTTGAAGGTAGTAAGGACGGTGAGTCGCAACGACAACCAATTGCCCAAACATCGCCCCAAGAAGTTGAGCAACGATGTAGTATAAAACATTTTCCCAAGGGAAGAGTCCGCTAACTGCAAGACCAATCGTAAAGGCAGGGTTGATATGGTTACCAGAAACGTTACCAAACATCAAGGCTGGCATCATAACACCTATTCCGTAGCCAATCGCAATCACGAGCCATCCACTTTGATGCCCCTTGGTCCCCTTCAACTCAACGTTTGCAACGGCACCATTTCCTAAAATAATCAATAATGCTGTTGCAATAAATTCGGTCGCAACCTTAACCCAAAAATCAAATTGCATTTTTGAATAATCTCCTTATAAATAAAAATAATAATAATTTATTCTATCAGATTATCGAACACTTGTAAATAAACCGAACATTATTTTTAAAAAATATCTCTCAATCCCCTGATTCATCCTTTTCTATCCCTGTATTCTCCTCCACTTTCTATTTAACTCCGAATTATGATACAATAGGATTAGTTACACATCACAAAGGAGATATCATGTCTGAAATCTATGACATTACCATTATCGGCGGTGGCCCTGTTGGGCTCTTTGCTGCCTTCTATGGCCATATGCGTCAAGTAAAAGTGAAATTGATTGATTCCCTTCCTCAACTAGGTGGTCAACCCGCTATTCTCTATCCTGAAAAACGAATCCTGGATGTCCCTGGTTTTACGAACTTAACTGGAGAAGAATTGTCCCAACGGTTGATCGATCAATTAGAAACATTCGAGACCGACATTTGTTTGAATGAAACTGTTTTAGACATTCATAAAAACGTAGATCACTTCCTTATTGAAACCAATAAAGGCCAGCATTTCAGTCGTGCTGTTATTATTGCGATGGGCGGTGGTGCCTTTAAACCACGTCCTTTAGAAGTGGACGGGGCTGAGGAATTCGAGAACGTCCACTACCATGTTTCAAATATCCAACAATATGCCGGCAAACAAGTTGCTATTCTAGGCGGAGGAGATTCTGCTGTCGATTGGGCCCTGGCCTTTGAGAAAATCGCACCGACAACTCTGGTCCATCGTCGTGATAATTTCCGCGCTCTCGAACATAGCGTTGAGGAATTAAAGGCTTCTTCTGTCTCTATTCAAACTCCTCATGTTCCTAGTCGTTTAATCGGAGAAAACGGCCGTGCCAGCCATCTAGAAATCACCAAGGTTAAATCAGATGAAACTCAATTACTCCCCATCGATGAACTCTTTGTCAACTACGGCTTCAAATCCTCAGTCGGCAAATTAAAAGAATGGGGCTTGGATCTCCAACGTCATAAAATCCTCGTGAATCGCAAACAAGAAACCAGTCGCGAAGGAATCTACGCTTGTGGCGATTGTTGCTTCTACGAAGGGAAAATCGACTTAATCGCAACCGGATTAGGCGAGGCTCCGACTGCGGTGAATAATGCGATAAACTACATTTATCCAGACAAGAAAGTTCAACCGGTCCACTCGACTAGCTTATAAGAAAAAGCCTTTGAATTAAACAATTCAAAGGTTTTTCTTATAGACTATCTAGCTCGTCTGCAATCTTATTGATTTTTCGCAAGCGATGATTGACCCCACTTTTGGTTAAGGGAGTTTTCAGGGTATCCGCAATTTGCTGGATAGAATAGTCGGGATTCTGAATTCGAACATAGGCAACTTCCTGAAGCTCAACCGGAAGGCCACCTAATCCAATAGTATCCATGATTTTGACAATATTGTTAATGGTCTTCATACTAGCCGTAACTGTACGAGCAATGTTGGCCATTTCAGCATTATTGGCTCGATTGAGATCATTGCGCGCCTCTCGCAAAACCTTGACAGACTCAAATTCTTCTATGGCCTGCTTAGCTTCTACCAAGATGAGGAAATCAATAATATCCTCCGCTCTTTGCAAATAGGTAACGACTCCTTTTTTGCGTTCGATGGTCTTTGCATCTAACAAGAAGTGTTGCATCAAGTTTGCTAAGTCCTGGGCATGGTCAGAATAAACAGAGCTAATCTCTAATTGATAGCGGCCAGACTCCGGATCCTTGATGGTCCCACTTGCTAAGAAAGCCCCTCTCAGATAAGCGCGACTCGCTTCATCTTCTTCTAAGATTCTCGGGTCAATCCCAGTCTCAATACCAAAGAAAGAATCCGCTAAGTGTAGGTCTGCAAGAATCTCTTCGACTTTTTCATCAATAGAAACAGTATAGACACGATTCTTCTTCAAATTGGTTTTTTGATGGTGACGAATGTCAGATTTGACCTGATAAAACTCTACAATTAATTCATAGATATGGCGGGCAATCTTAGCATTCTCCGTTGTCAGAGACAAACTTAAGCCCCCCATACTCAAGCCCAAACTACCTGACATCTTAATCAGAGCAGATAACTCACTTTTCTCAAAGCGATGAAGGGTCAAGAGCTCTTCTTTTACTTTAATGGTAAAACTCATTTAATCACCTGTACAATTTGCATCAACTCATCTACCACAGCTCCTCCATCATGGAAGGCGCCGCCGTTTTCCAAGCGAAGGAAATTGCTTGAAATAACTCGGGGAACCTGCGATTTTAAACCTGCAAAATCGTGTTCTACTTGAACCAAGTATTCATCAAAGCGATTCATGTCCATATATTTTTGAGGGACTTTTTCAATATTGACTAAAACAGTATCAATAAACGGCTTCTTCAAGTGTTTATGAAGGACGGAAACATGGTCACTATCGGTAAAGTGTTCTGTCTCCCCACGTTGAGTCATGATATTGCAGACATAAGCGACCTCTGCTTTCGTCTCAAGCAAGGCCTGCCCAATCTCTTCAATCACTAGATTAGGAAGGATTGATGTAAAGAGAGAACCGGGTCCTAAAATCACCATATCACTTTCTAAAATCGCATCTACTACTTTTCGACTCGCTTTCGGTGTCTCATCATTATAGGTATTGGTGACATAGACATAATCAATCATCCCCTCATGATGGGCGATTTCACTCTCACCAGCCACCTCTGACCCATCCATAAAGACGGCATGAAGGGTCAACGGTATATCGCTGGAAGGATAAATTTTTCCTGTCGTATGGAAAAATTTAGTCAGCAATTGCATGGCATTATAGGTCGAGCCCTGCATTTCAGAAATCCCGGCAATGATCAAATTCCCAAGAGGATGACCAGCTAGTGGTCCATCGTCTTCTGCAAAACGGTATTGAAAGACTTTTTCATAAAAGCGAGGCATGTCAGACATGGCTACTAGCACATTTCGCAAGTCACCTGGTGGTGTCAATTGATGAATATTTTTTCGAAGTTCCCCAGAACTACCCCCATCATCCGCCACTGTCACAATAGCCGTAATTTCAACATCCTTTTTCCGAAGGCTATCCAAGATGACGGAAATCCCTGTACCGCCTCCGATGACGGTCATTTTTGGTTTTCTCATGAACGATTCACCGTTTCTTTCCGTCGGTCTTTGTCGCGATGACTCATATTAACCGTCCAATCTTTCGCTAGATCCCGTCCAAGACGAGCAGCAAAGGCTACTGAACGGTGTTGACCCCCTGTACAGCCCACTGCAATTGTCAAAACGGATTTTCCTTCTCGTTTGTATGCTGGCAAGATGGGAGCAATCAAATCGTAAAGATGGCGATAAAACTCCTCTGATTCTTGATGGTCCATGACATAGTTATAGACATCATCATCCAAGCCCGTTTGATTCCGTAGCTCTGGTTGGTAATAAGGATTCGGTAGGAAACGAACATCAAAGACCAAGTCTGCATCTAAAGGCAAACCATACTTAAAGCCAAAGGACATGACTTCAATCCGAAACTCAGGCTGACTATCCTGTCTGGAGAATTGTTCAGCAATCACTTTACGAAGATTACGAGGCGTTAGTTCCGTCGTATCAATGACATTTTGACTCATGTTTTTAAGTGGAGCCAAAAGTTCCCGTTCCAATGTAATACCATCCAAGACACGCCCATCAGCAGCCAGTGGATGGCTACGACGAGTCTCTTTGTAGCGAGCAACCAATTCACTATCGGTCGCATCCAAAAAGAGAATTTTAAAATCAATCCCTTCGTGGTTCTCTAATTCGTCTAAAATGGAGCGAATTTCTGCAAAGAAAGACCGACTACGCATATCCACGACGAGAGCCAACTTGTTATTGTCCATCGAAAGTTGAATCAGCTCAATGAACTTCGGCAAGAGAGCTGGTGGCATATTGTCGATGGTGAAATAGCCCATATCTTCAAAGGATTGAATTGCTACGGTCTTTCCTGCACCACTCATTCCTGTTACAATGACCAGTTGAATGGTCTTTTCTGTATCTGTCATCCTAATCACCTTTTCCTTACAAAAAAGGAGGAGGGCATCATCTTTCCAGTTGGTCAGTCGATGGCTCTCACTCCAGCATTCTTATTTCCCGAATGCATTCCTTCTTTTGAGACTAAACTTCTGCAATGACTTCAATTTCGATTTTGACATCGCGTGGCAAGCGAGCCACTTCTACTGCAGAACGTGCTGGAAATTCACTTGAAAATGCTGTCTTGTAAACCTCGTTAAAAGGTACAAAATCATTCATATCACTTAAGAAACAAGTTGTTTTCACTACGTGATCAAAGTCCGTTCCAGCTTCCTCAAGGATTGCAGCAATATTCTTCAACACTTGTTGGGTTTGTTCTTGGATGGTTTCTCCAACAATTTCACCAGTTTCTGGTGAAAGAGGTACTTGCCCACTTGCAAATAAAAGATTGCCCACAATTTTTCCTTGAACATAAGGTCCAATTGCTGCCGGTGCTTTGTCTGTGTGAATTGTTTTTGCCATTTTCTTCTCCTGATTCCTAATTTTCACTGGATGCTGCTAATTTTTCCCGTTCTAAGCGTAACTTACGTTTGGGATTCAGCTTATTAAAGAGTTCTTCCAATTTTTCTGCATTCCAAACGTCTGCAGCAGAGACAAAATTTCCGTCTTTATCACGAAAGGATATAGGTTTATCTCCCATCTTCTTCTCCTCTTTAGCTCTAACTAGTCAACAAATTCAAATTCAAATTTACCGATACGTACGATATCTCCATCTTTGGCACCACGCGCACGAAGGGCTTCATCGACACCCATTCCACGCAATTGACGCGCAAATTTCATGACAGACTCATCGCGATCAAAATTGGTCATATTGAAGAGCTTCTCTAACTTATCGCCGGACAAGATCCAAGAAGCATCATCATCACGATTAATCTCGAAGGCTGGTTGTTCCTCATCAAAGCCGTAGTAGACTTCTTCTTGCGCCATATCTTCTTCTGTATAGAGCAAGAATTCTGGTGTTTTGTCTAACAAGTCTGCTGTTGCTTCTAACAAGTTGTCCAAACCTTGATGCGCTAAACTAGAGATTGGGAAGATATGTGGCAGTTCATCAAAATCGCCGTAGTTGGCCGCCAATTTTTTCTTGAACTCTTTCAAATTTTCCTGGCTCTCCGGCATATCCATCTTATTTGCCACGATAATCTGAGGACGTTCCATCAAACGAAGATTATAAGTTTCGAGCTCTTTATTGATTTGAACATAATCTTCATAAGGATCGCGTCCTTCACTGGCTGACATATCGATGACATGCAAGATGACACGGGTGCGCTCAATGTGACGAAGGAACTGGGTTCCTAGTCCCACTCCTTGGCTAGCCCCTTCAATCAATCCAGGAAGGTCAGCGACTGCAAAGGATTCACCTGACGGTGTCCGAACCATGCCCAAATTTGGAACGATGGTTGTAAAATGATAAGCCCCAATTTTTGGCTTAGCAGAAGTAATCACACTGAGAAGAGTTGATTTCCCTACTGATGGGAAGCCAACCAAACCAACGTCTGCTAAGACCTTGAGTTCTAATTTGAGTTCGCGTTCCTGACCTGGTTCCCCATTTTCTGAAATCTCAGGAGCTGGATTTTTAGGAGTTGCAAAACGGATATTTCCTCGTCCTCCACGGCCACCGTGTGCGACAATGTATTCTTGTCCATTTTCAACCAAGTCGGTAATGACCTTACCAGTCTCAGCATCTCGTACTGTTGTCCCTTGCGGTACTCGCACATATAGGTCTTCTGCTCCCCGTCCGTGCATCCCTTTGGTCATTCCTTTCTCGCCATTTTGGGCTTTGAAATGCCGGTTATAGCGGAAGTCCATCAGCGTGCGCAAGCCTTCGTCTACAACGAAGATGACATTGCCTCCGCGTCCACCATCGCCTCCCCAAGGACCGCCATTGGGAACATACTTTTCACGGCGAAAGGCCACCATGCCATCGCCGCCATTTCCAGCCTTGACCTTAATCTTGGCTGTATCTAAAAACATACTCATAGTTTATCGTTTTCCTTTTATAACCAAGAATCACTTGGTAGTCCCTTAATAGGATAGTGCGCCCAAAGCTGCAGCAAAGATTGCTCCAACCGTTACAATCAACATAATTACAATGACCAGCATGGTCAATTTTTCAAAGAAAGTTTTTTTGCGTTTTCCGTTGTCTCCAAAAGCCACGTTTTTTACCTCAATTACAATAAATTCATTAGCCCTATTTTACCACGAATAAGGGCATTTTTCAAACATCCACTTCCTAGAGGAAAGGGAGCTATTGGTTGAAATAAATTTTTCAACATCGACACTTGTTTAACTCCACTTTTATATAGGCAACAAAAAAGACTGGAAAAATCCAGCCTTTTAAATACGAGGATTATTTTGTTAACTTCTTAGACCGTAACACAGTAAAGCCAACTGCACAGCCCAAGATACCAACCAGGATAATCACAGGCATCATCTTTTCACCTGTACTTGGAAGAACTTTTTTCTTACCTGTTTTTGGAATATCGTTGTTTTCAGTTGTAGTCGGATCGGAAGGTTTTGATGTCGTTGTTGTCGTAGATGAACTTGATGAAGAACTAGAGCTTGATGAAGGGGATGAGCTTGATGAAGAACTAGAACTTGATGAAGAGGATGAGCTTGATGAAGAACTAGAACTTGATGAAGAGGATGAGCTTGATGAAGAACTAGAACTCGATGAAGAGGATGAGCTTGATGAAGAACTAGAACTCGATGAAGAGGATGAGCTTGATGAAGAGGATGAGCTTGATGAAGAACTAGAACTTGGTGTCGGTGGCGTTTGTTCTTTCTCACCCAGTCCTTCTCCAGAACCTGTTTCCAATCTCACTTCTCGTGTTAAGCTACGTGGCTCTGGGAAATTGGTTGCTTTCCATGTCAAGGTGTTATGAACGAGATCACCAACTTTTGTACCAGGAGCTACTTTAGTAGAGTATTCGATGTACATTGGCCAATTGTAATTATCTCCAAAGTCAATTGTAAATCCTGTAATCTGACCAGCTTCATTCTTGTCGAAGACAGCTTTTTTACTGAAATTGTCTAAAACTGGCAGACTTAAAATATGGGCTTCATTTCTAATGCCACCTTCTACTGAACTAAAGCGAACCGCACGGAAACTACCTTCTACCAGTGTCAAGCCATCTCCAAATTGATCTTTAATGACCATTCCACGAAGAATATCTTGACGAGCATTTAAGATAATCCGCCATTTTACAATCGTTGGATCCTTTTGGTCTTGGTAGCCATATTTCATTTCATAGTCACCAGCTTGACCATCTGTTTTTTCGTAGTTTAATGAAAAATCTGTATTGCCAATTTTAAAAGTCAATGGGGATGTTTTTGTAACAACCTCTGGATCCACTTTCACATCAAAACGCAAAGCTACGCGTTTATTGAGTGGGTGGGAAGCAAAGTAATCGTTAAAAGTAACGGTTACGGTCTTGTTTGCTGTATTGACAACAGCTTTCCCAACTGTCTGACCATTTGTTTGACCTTCTTCCACCACATCAAATTCGAGAGCTGTATAGAAGGTTAATTCTTTCGGCAAAGACAAGGTCAGGGTATCTCCTGCTTGAATGGCTTGTGTATCTGGAAAGGCTACATTGATGGTAGCGGACAATTTTTCGTTTGTTAAAACTGTAGTTCCACTGGTTACTACTTGGTTTTCCTTGGTCAGACTAGCTGTTTGCGTATAAGACAGGACTTCAGACGCTTGAATAGTTTGAACAAAAGCATTCGAAAAGAGAACTGTAGCAACAAGGGCTAGGGACCACATGATTCGACGTAAATATTTCATATTGACCTCCTCAACTCTCGCTTGGAGAGTTCACTTCTTTATTTAATCTTCAAGACCAATTTCATCTTTGACCACAGCGGCAATTGTATCTACATAGTAATCCACTTCTTCATCAGTCGGAGCTTCTGCCATGACACGAAGAAGAGGTTCGGTACCACTTGGACGCACTAAGATACGACCATTCCCAGCCATTTCAGCTTCCATTTTTTCAATAATCGCGCGAATGGCAGGAACTTCCATAGCCTTATCTTTCATGCTGTTTTCAACACGGATATTGACCAATTTTTGAGGATAGATGGTAACTTCTGATGCAAGATCTGATAAAGTACGACCAGTTTCTTGCATAATCTTGGTCAATTGAACGGCACTCATCTTACCATCCCCAGTAGTATTGTAGTCCATGACAATCACGTGACCAGACTGTTCACCACCTAGATTGTAACCAGACTTCCGCATCTCTTCGACCACATAGCGGTCTCCGACAGCAGTCACAACCTTGTTAATGCCCTTGGCATCCAAAGCCTTATGGAAGCCTAGATTGGACATAACCGTCGTTACGATAGTGTTATCTTTTAAGAGGCCCTTCTCAGAAAGGTAGGTCCCGATAATGTACATGATTTTATCACCATCAACTAGGTCTCCATTTTCATCAACTGCAATCAAACGGTCACTATCTCCATCAAAAGCCAAACCAATGGCCGCACCAGATTCTCGGACAGCCTCTTGCAAAGCCTCAGGATGGGTAGAGCCTACTTGGTCATTGATATTGAGACCATTTGGGCTTTCTCCAATAACTGTCAAGCGTGCTCCTAAGTCAGCAAATACTTGGCGGGCACTTGTAGATGCGGAACCATTCGCAGCATCCAAAGCCACGTGCATTCCTTCAAGCTGGGTTCCAGTTGAAACTAAGTATTCTTGATACTTACGAAGTCCTTCAGGATAGTCCATCACTGTTCCAAGACCTTCTGCACTAGGACGAGGAAGAGTATCAGTCTCCGCATCCAATAAGGCTTCAATCTCTAGTTCACGGTCATCGTCTAATTTATAGCCGTCATTCCCAAAGAATTTAATCCCATTGTCTAGGGCTGGATTATGACTGGCAGAAATCATGACCCCAGCACTTGCACCTTCAGAACGAACTAAATAAGCTACACCTGGTGTTGCAATTACACCCAATTTATAAACTTTAATCCCTACAGATAGGAGACCTGCTACGAGAGCACTTTCTAACATTTCACCAGAAATACGGGTATCTCGTCCTACGAAAACAAGTGGAGTTTCTTGCTCATGTTGACTGAGGACATAACCTCCGTATCGACCGAGCTTGAAGGCCAACTCTGGCGTCAATTCGACGTTTGCTTCTCCACGGACTCCGTCCGTTCCAAAATATTTACCCATTATGATAATCCTTTCGATGAATCTTTATTAATTGCTATTATTTGATGAGGAACTGGATGACGACGAGCTAGAACCTGTCTGTTTCAACTCAATCTTCATGTATAGCTCGGATGGAGAGATAATGACAGGTAAATCATTCCCCTCGCTATCTACCGCCTTTAAGGAGACGGTTGCCGTGTAGGTATTGTTTAAAAGATCTCCTTCAGGGAAGATGGCTTCTACATGATCAACTTTGGCTAAAGTGTCCTGGTCGCTGGTTACAGAGACCTTATCGTCAGAAAAAGTAACATGTGAGAGACTCCACCCTGGGGCAATTTGTTTGTCTGGTACCGTGACGGAAACATCAATCTTTTTCGTTTTTTTCTTACCAATTTTTGCAGTAACTTTCTGAGGTTCGATGGTTGCAGTCAATCCTGAAGGCAGGTCTTCGACCTTTAAGGTGATTTCATGCTGGCCCTCTTTCAGATTGCTAAGATCAGCTACCACTTTAAATTTACGAGTACTAGCCTGCATTTCTGATGCTAAGGCGACACGGTTAGATCCCTTAAGAAAAACTGTTACTTCTGAACTAATCCCGCTAACAAAATATTTACTATCGTTATATTTTACATCAATCGGAATATTGGTTAAGGTGTTCGTGTAAGTTTCAGAGCTCACTTGACGCGCACTACTGTTATTCTGGAAATTAACAGAGGTGGCAATGATGAATAAGAGACTTGAGAAAAAGACTGATGTCACAATATAGACAATTTTTCTTTTTGGAATCATTTGATACGTCCTCCAAAAATTCTTGATTTCAAATCTTTTTTTCCTTGATCTTCTGGAATAATGAAGGAACGCAATTCTTGTTCGAATTCTTCGATACTAAGGTCGTGTCTAAAGCTCCCATTTCTCGCAATGGAGATACCACCCGTTTCTTCTGAAACAACAAAGGTGAAGGCATCACTTACCTCAGACAAGCCGATGGCTGCCCGGTGTCGCGTACCGAACTCTTTTGAAATTCCCGTGCTTTCTGTTAAGGGGAGATAAGCACAAGATACAGCAATTTTATCATTGGTGACAATCACTGCCCCATCGTGAAGCGGGGTATTGGGGATGAAAATATTAATCAGAAGTTCGCCCGAAACATCTGCATCGAGGGGAATACCTGTGGAGATATATTCTTGGAGAGTTCTACTCCCTTGAATAGCAACCAAGGCACCAATCTTTCGAGGACTCATATAAGCAACGGCTTTTACATAGGATTGAACCAATTTTTCTTCTGTACTAATCTGGTTGGTTGAGAAAAATTCAGTTGCTCGACCTAATCGTTCTAATCCCGTCCGAATTTCAGGAGAGAAAATCACTACCGCAGCAATGACCCCGTATGTGATGATTTGGTTGATCAACCAAGAAATGGTCGTCAGACCAATCATATTGGCAACTAACTCAAATAAGAAAAAGGTCAAGACACCACGGACTAAAATCATAATTTTAGTGCCGACAATAGCTTTTATAAAATAATACAATAACCAGGCTACTAGGGCAATGTCAATAAGGTTGACAACCACACTCCATGGAGTGGGAAATAAACTGGCCCAATACTGGGGATTTGACAATTGTTGGATGTTCACAATCTCATACCTACCACTTCTCTTCTAGGCTTTTCACGCAGCTAACAATTGTGGATGATTACTAGAAACAGCAAGGCTTCTAGCAAATGGATAGCGCGTTCAAACTACTCTACATCATTATATCATGTTTCAACAGATTTTTCTGTAACCTTCTGTTGGTTTTTGTGATAAAATATGAATTATGAAGATTAAGACTAGTATAGGGCTTATTGCCGGAAAAACGAGTAGTCACCTCTTGCGCTTGCTTGGTCGTGGCTCTACCCTTCCTGGAAAAATCGCCCTCCAAATTGATAAAGACATTTTACAATACCTGGCCCAGAACTACGAAATTGTGGTTATCACTGGTACGAATGGGAAAACCCTAACAACTGCTCTCACTGTTGGCATTCTTCAGGAGGCTTTCGGACCTATCGTGACCAATCCTAGTGGTGCCAATATGATTTCAGGGATTACGACTACTTTCTTGAACGCAAAAGGTTCTTCTGGTCGTCCAATTGCTGTTCTTGAAATCGATGAAGCCAGCCTGTCTCGAATTTGTGACTATATCACTCCGACCTTGTTTGTAATCACCAATATTTTCCGGGATCAAATGGACCGCTATGGGGAAATCTACACGACTTATCGGATGATTTTAGATGGGATTAAAAAAGCGCCACAAGCGACTGTTTTGATGAATGGGGATAGCCCTCTTTTCCATACCCTTCCCCTACCAAATCCCGTTCAATATTTTGGCTTTGACACGGAAAAAACTGCTCCGCAGCTAGCTCATTACAATACGGAAGGAATCGTTTGTCCAGAGTGTCACAGTATTTTAACTTACCAATTAAACACCTATGCCAATCTGGGAGATTACATTTGTGAAAGCTGTGGCTTCCATCGTCCTCCATTGACTGTGGCAGTTAATGAATTGACCGAGCTGACCAATACTTCTTCTCACTTTAAAATCAACGGGACAAACTACCACATCAATATCGGGGGCCTCTATAATATTTATAATGCCCTCGCTGCAGTTGCTGTTGCCCATTATTTTGAAGTAAGCCCAGACGTCATTAAGCGTGGTTTCGACAAGAGTAAGGCTGTCTTTGGTCGTCAGGAAAGCTTTAAGATTGGAGACAAGGAATGTACCTTAGTCCTGATCAAAAATCCGGTTGGAGCTACTCAGGCTATTGAAATGATCAAACTAGCTCCATATCCTTTCAGCTTGTCTGTTCTTCTCAATGCTAACTATGCTGATGGGATCGATACCAGTTGGATCTGGGATGCGGACTTTGAGCAAATCACCCAAATGGACATCCCAGAGATCAACGCCGGAGGGGTACGCCACTCTGAAATTGCTCGACGACTTCGGGTTACAGGCTATCCGGCTGAAAAGATCACAGAAATGGCTGAATTAAAAGAAGTCTTCCAACGCATCCAGCAACAGGAAACTCCTCACGCCTATATCTTAGCCACCTATACGGCCATGCTAGAATTCCGTGAATTGCTAGCTCAAGAACACCTGATTGAAAAGGAGATGAATTAATGACGTATACTTCACTACAATCCCCTGATCAGGAAAACTACCAATACGAATTGAGAATTGCCCATCTTTATGGGAATCTGATGAATACCTACGGGGACAATGGGAATATCCTCATGCTCAAGTACGTTGCGGAAAAACTTGGAGCTCATGTCACTGTGGATATCGTTTCTCTCAAAGACCGGTTCGACCCTGATGCCTACGATATCGCCTTTTTCGGTGGAGGTCAAGACTACGAACAGACCATTGTATCAGAAGATCTACCAGATAAAAAAGAAGACATCGAACGCTTTATTGATGAAGATGGTGTGGTCCTTGCTATCTGTGGTGGCTTTCAACTTCTAGGCCAGTACTACATTGAAGCCTCTGGCAAGCGCATTGAGGGCCTTGGTATTATGGGACATTACACTCTCAACCAAGAAAACAATCGCTATATTGGCGACATCAAAATCCATAATGAAGAGTTCAACGAGACCTACTATGGTTTTGAAAACCACCAAGGTCGGACCTTCTTGGCAGAGGATGAAAAACCGCTAGGCAAGGTCGTCTACGGAAATGGGAACAATAAAGAAGATGGGTGCGAAGGCGTTCATTACAAAAACGTCTTTGGTAGCTACTTCCACGGTCCTATCCTCTCTCGCAACGCCAATTTGGCCTATCGCTTGGTGACAACAGCTCTGAAGAAAAAATATGGACAAGACATCGTCTTAGCAACTTACAATGATATCTTAAGCCTTGAAAAAGCAGAAGAATATACTGATGTGAAAAGCAAGGCTGAATTAGAAGAATAGGGAGACAAAATGAATAAACGAAAACTACAATATGTTGCACTACTGATTGCAGTCTTGCTTATAGCGATTATTTCCTTGGCCAATATGCAAACGGTGACTGTGAACTTTTTGCTGGTCCAATTTAAACTCCCTCTTATCATTTTGATTCTGGTTTGTGTCCTTCTTGGTTCGCTTGTGACTTTCTTAGTCAGCCTTCCAAAAAATTTCTCATTAAAACATGAGTTAAAAACCGCGAAAAAACAACTAGGACAAAAGATGTCAGGTGATAAAGAAGAAAAAATCAAACAAATCGAAAACTAAAAAGCACCAATCGGTGCTTTTTTCATGTTGTTCTAATCATTTTTTGCTTGTAGCTGCTTGGCGACTACTTGAGCTAGGAGTGAAAAGAGAATAACGCCAGCACCAATGAAAAGAAAAGATACCATGCGGACACTTGGTAACCAAGTCATCAAGCCTTTAGCGATGGGCATAAAGAGAATGGCTAGGGTAAAAATAGTGCTTAAGACCCTGCCCAGATAGTCTCCTTCCACCTTTGTTTGCACTTGGGTAAAAAAGTGAATATTAAAAATCGTCATAAAGAGTTCACAGACCAAATTTCCAGAAAAGGATAGAAGAGGAGGAAGAGGCAAGCCCATCATGAACACTCCCACTCCTGTTAAAATCAATAAGAAGAGAAGCATCTCCATGCTTGATTTAACTTTATTGGCGATCAAGGCTCCGATGATGGAGCCAATAGCCCCCAAAGTTAAGATGGTCGCATAAGCGCCCTTGACTCCGTAGAGTCGATTGGAAAAGGGAAGTAAAAACTCAAAGGCTGCAAAAAAGAAATTGACGCTGGAAGCCACCAAAAGAAGGAAGAAAATCTCTTTCTGATGCCAGATATAGTTTAGTCCATCTTTCATATCCGAAAAAATATCTTTTCCCGTGAACCGTTTCTTTTCTTGAACTTTGGCTTCTTCTTTCGGAAGGGATGCCACTAGGACAAAGGCGATGAAAAAGGTCAGTGCATCCAGTAAGAGGGTCGCATGGAGAGTGGCAAATTGTAAAACAAGGAAAGAGAACACAGGTGAGCTAACACCGACAACCTGTAAGACCAACTCCAAGCGGGCATTATAGGTCACAATCTCGTCCTTCTCTACGACCTCAGTGATGATAGCTTTGTTGGCCGTACGAGAAAATGCAAAGGCAGTGGCCTGAACAATATTGGCAACAATCAGGCCTGCAATCATCCAACGATCGTTCCTGATAAAAGAAATCGCCAAACAAAGGAGACCACACACCAAGTCGGTCGTCATCAAAATCTTGCGACGAGAAAAACGGTCTGATATCACGCCTCCAAATGGATTGACTAAAATAGAGGTGACAAGCTCAGAAATTTGATAAATCCCCAATACCGTCTTTCCCACCGTCCCCATCGAGGCCAACCAGACACTATTCCCATAATCATAGAGCATATTTCCCATTCTATTAATCGCCCCACGAGCAATTAATTGGACTGCATGTCGATTCATCAAAAAAACCTCCTTCATTTTCTGAAACTATTGTATCAGTTCATGAAAGAGGTTTTCATTTTGTCCCTTATTTGGGAAAAATAATAAATTACAATTTTATAATAGGATACTTACTGTTCTTTTGATTGAAGCTGCTTAGCTACTAGCTGAGCCAAGAGTGAAAAGAGAATAACTCCAGCTCCAATCAGGAGAAAGGATTCTACTCGGACACTTGGCAACCAAGTCATCAAACCTTTGGCGATGGGCATAAAGAGAACAGCCAAGGTATAAATTGTGCTCAATACTCTACCTAGATAATCATCTTCCACCTTGGTTTGCACTTGAGTAAAAACGTGGATGTCGAAAATGGTCACAAAAAATTCACAGACCAGATTTCCCGAAAAGGAAAGATAAGTCGGAAGAGGCAAGCCCATCATGAACACTCCTACACCTGCCATGATCAGTAAAAACAGGAGAATTTTCATACTTGATGTAATTTTATTGGCAACAAATGCTCCTAGAATAGATCCAATAGCTCCCAATGTTAAGATGGTCGCATAAGCCCCCTTGCCCCCGTAGAGTCGATTGGAAAATGGAAGTAAAAACTCAAAAGCCGCAAAAAAGAAATTAACGCCGGAAGCCACCAACAAGAGAAAGAAAATCTCTTTCTGATGCCAGATATAGTCTAACCCCTCCTTGATATCAGAAAAAATATCTTTCCCCGTAAACTGTTTCTTTTCTTGAACCTTGGCTTCTTCTTTCGAAAGGGATGCCACTAGGACAAATGCAATGAAAAAGGTCAGAGCATCTAGTAAGAGGGTCGCATGGAGACTGGCAAATTGTAGAACTAGGAAAGAAAGCACGGGAGAACTGACACTAACAACTTGTAAGACCAGCTCCAAGTGCGCATTATAGGTTACAATCTCTTCTTTCTCCACAACTTCTGTAATAATGGCTTTATTGGCAGGTCGAGAAAAACCAAAGGCAATGGCCTGAACAATATTGGCAACAATCAGGGCCGCAATCATCCAACGATCGTTCCTGATAAAAGAAATCGCCAAACACAGGAGACCACACACCAAGTCGGTCGTCATCAAAATCTTGCGACGAGAAAAACGGTCTGAAATCACCCCTCCAAAAGGATTCACGAGGATCCCTGTCACTAACTCAGAAATCTGATAGATTCCTAATACCGTCTTTCCTATAGTCCCCATTGAGGCCAGCCAGACACTATTTCCATAATCATAGAGCATATTTCCAATTTTGGTAATCGCTCCACGACTAATTAATTGGACCGCATGTCGGTTCATAAAATCTCCTTTATCTCTCTCCTATTTAGGAACATTCATCTATTACAAATTTATCAAAGTGTTCTTGATAGTAAGCTACCTGCTCTGGAAGACCTAGCACATCAAAAATATGCATAGCCTCTTGCATTTGCTGACTCCCTTCTTCTGTTTGCCCCTTCTGATAGAGGGCAAATCCCTTGAGGTAATGAAAGACATTGCGTTCGTAGAGTTTGATGCTCTTCCCGATAATCTTTTTTACATAGGCTCAAAATAGCTGGCATTTTCGAAAGAACGATGTTCTAGACAATGCTGGTAACAATTCAGAGCTAGAATCAAGACCAGTTTTCGATGGCGACCAATTTCCTTGTAGAAATCTTCCCGCTCCATCACTTCTCTACCAAGCCGAGTGACATAATCCACATTATAAAAGCTATAGAGATTGCCAAAGAGGATCAACTCATACATGGTCCATTCTTCCGTTTGAAAGAGATAATCCGCCACCTTGTCCAGATCACTTTGCTTCATCGTGTAGCTAGCATCTCTCTGGCAAATGAGCCCTTGTAGTAGGATCCAGTTCAATTCAAAATAAAGGAGATTGGTCGAACTTGTAGCCTTTTCCAGTTGTTCTCCTTGAAGCCTTTGAAAACCCGCAATGTCATTTGAATAGTAAAATGGAATAATCTGAGCCATCAAGGCCACATGCTCATGGTGTTGGAAATTTCTGGCCTTATCCATAAAATTCTCAATCGTCACATGGATATTGTCCAAAATTTCAAAGAAGCGCGACGTAGCCAGATCCGACTCCCCCAATTCAAAACGGGATAATTGGGAAGTCGAGCAAGCTTCTCCTGCAGCTTCTTTCAATGAATATTTTTTACTGATTCGAAATTCGCGAAAAACTTTGCCTAAATCTTCCATCTGATTACCACTTAAATTCCTTTAAGTGCCTTTCTAACTCTTGCAAGTACCCTTCGTAGAATCCTTGATCTTCTTTCACGGAAACATCTAATTGTCTTAAGTAGGAAATCAGCCAATCAACCAATAAATCATACTGATGAAGAGGTAGGCGTTTCATCTGCTCTTCAACAAAAGAAATGGCCTCTGCAAATCGCTGCTCTTCCAGAACTTGCTGAAGATAGTGATTCCCGTTGATGAGTTTTCCTTCCTCATCCTCATACTGCCCCAAATCTAAATTCTGAATCTGCAGGCGCAAAGTTGTACCAATTATATCGGCTACACCTTTAATCTGCTTCATAAACCAATCATTTTCAGTCATCACAATGTTCTCCTTAGGCAAATTAGAAAACTAGACTTTCTCCGCTAATTCTTCCCATTCTATCATGGCTTCTTCTTGGGCGGCGGTCAGCTGGTCGATTTGCTGCTGGCTCTCCATGAGTTCGCCGGTTTCATTGGTGGCCTACAGCTTCTTTTAACGAATAATTTTTACTGATTCGAAATTCACGAAAAACTTTGCCTAAATCTTCCATTTATTCCACCTGCTCTGACAGTTCTGCCCATTCTTCCATAACTGCTTCCTGCTGGACAGTCAGTTGGTCCAGGTCACTCTGGAGTTGAACTAAGTCGGCTGCATCATTGGTGCTATGCATGGTTTCGGTGATGGCTTGGATTTTTTGATCCAGCTCTTCCATCTCTGCTTCCAATTGCTCAATGCGGCGGGTGATTTTACGGAGTTCCTTCTGATTTTGCTTTTGCAGATGATAATCATTGCTGGTGACTTCTTCCGTTGAAGAAGCGGGCTCAGCTTCTGCTTGCGCTGCAGCAAGGGCTTCTAACTCTGCTTTTTTCTCCAAATAATAATCGTAGTCTCCTAGATAAAGGGTCGAGCCTTCTTCTGAGAGTTCCAAAACTTGTGTCGCTACCCGATTGATAAAGTAGCGGTCGTGGCTGACAAAAAGCAGGGTCCCATCAAAATCAATCAAGGCATTTTCCAGTACTTCCTTGCTATCGATGTCCAAGTGGTTGGTCGGCTCATCGAGAATCAAGAAGTTATTATTCTCCATAGACAGCTTTGACAAGAGCAGGCGCGCGCGCTCTCCACCTGACAGCATGCCGACGGTTTTCTTGACATCGTCCCCTGAGAAAAGGAAGGCTCCTAGGCGATTGCGAATTTCTACTTCTGGTGTCAGCTTAAAGTCATTCCAGAGCTCATCCAAGACACTGTTGTGAGGGGTTAGTTTACTTTGGGTCTGGTCATAGTAGCCCACCTCGACATTGGCCCCAAAACGGGCTTCCCCCTTGATGAAAGGAATCTGCCCGACAATAGACTTGATAAGAGTAGATTTCCCGATTCCATTTGGTCCCACAATAGCGACCGCATTCATCTTACGGATATCCAGATTGATCGGCTCGGACAGGATTTGATCATCATAGCCGACGGCCGCCTCTTCTACTGTCAAGACGACATTGCCAGAGGTCTTATCAGAATGGAAGGTCATATGGGCAGACTTGGTCCCAGCTTCGGGCTTGTCTAGGCGCTCCATTTTTTCCAACTGCTTGCGACGAGACTGGGCCCGCTTGGTGGTTGAGGCCCGCACCAAATTACGATTAACAAAGTCTTCGAGCGCTGCAATCTCTTTTTGTTGTTTCTCGTAGTTCTTGGCTTCGGTCAAAAGCTTTTGCTCTTTTTGCTCGACAAAGCTGGAGTAATTGCCGACATAGCGGTCCAAGGAATGCTTGGTCAAATCCAAAGTAATGGTAGCGACCTTATCTAGGAAATACCGGTCGTGACTGACAATGAGAAGGGCCCCACTATAATTGACCAAGTAATTTTCCAACCAGGCAATGGTCTCAATATCCAAGTGGTTGGTCGGCTCATCCAGTACCAAGAGATTTGGCTTTTCCAAGAGCATCTTGGCCAGAGCCAGACGGGTATTTTGCCCACCAGATAACTCTTCAATCTTCATCTGCCACATGGACTCATCAAACTTGAAGCCGTTTAAAATGGCGCGGATATCTGCCTCATAGGTAAAGCCACCAGCTTGACGGAATTCTTCCGATAGCCGGTCATAATCCTGCATGAGTTTTTCTAGGTCAGCACCAGTTTTTTCCCCCATCTCCAGCTCCATCTGCCGCAAGCTTTTCTCCGTCTTACGGAGATCGTCAAAGACATGGAGCATCTCATCGTAGATGGTATTGGATGACTCAAAGCGGCTATCCTGAGCTAGATAAGAGAGGGAAAGGTCACGCTTTTTATTGATTTCCCCAGAAGTCGGCTCTTCTTCTCCGACCAAGATTTTCAAGAGCGTGGATTTGCCGGCTCCGTTCTTTCCGACCAAGGCAATCCGGTCCCGTTCATCCACTTGCAGGCTAATGTTATCAAAAAGAACCTCCCCTGCAAAAGAGCGTTCAATTTTGTTGGCTTGTAAAATAATCATAGTTTCATTGTACCTTACTTTTGACAAATTGACAATTGAAGAAAAGGCCAAACGCTAGATGCGCTTGACCTTTCCTTACTTTTTAAATCGCTGAGACATTGGAAGCCATTTGACTGTACTGATAGGCTAGGAAAATCCCGATGCCAATCACCAGCAAAAACAAGCCCCATTTGATGACTCCCTTCACAAAGCGAATCACAAGCAGGATTATCATAGAGCCAATCAGCCAAGTAATGGCCAAATGGGAGAAGAAAGCTTGAACAGCTTCCTTATTGTCCCCGAAAAATTGACGGATTCCCTCCAGGAGCATAGTTTTCCCAAGCCTGTTGAATGCCTAATTCATGGGAAATTGATTGACCTTTTTGGAATATCCAAAGAAAGATTCCAGAGTTAAACACGGAGAGTGCCACTTGTTCTGGAAAGGTTCGAATAAGATACAGTAAGCGTTTGATCATCCTTACTCCTTGTATAGTTGACGAACAGCCTCAATATCCCTCGCTTGAATGCTATAAAAGGAACCAGCTGACTGCATGACAGACTCTTCCTCATTATGGTCCAAACCAATAGCATGGCCTAGTTCATGCTCAGCTGTATTCACAATCCGTTGATGGGAATAGTTGTACTGCTTATTTAATAGGTAATAGCGATTTAAACGAACAATCACCCGTTTGAAACGATTGGTTAAAACATTGGTCTGGGTTTCTGCTTCACCTGCTGCAGAAACGGTGCTATCATCCATCTCTGTCAAGAGGATATCTGCCTCTTCTTCACTGGTAACAAGTTGGAAAGTGAAAGCCCCTGTCTGATTCCAAGACTCAAGAGCTTCCTCATAAGCAAGAGTAAAAGTCTCATCCATTGCAGGATCTAGATAAACTTTTGCAGTTGCATGATCCCACCTTGCTCCTGTAGAGGTATGGCCATCTGTTGCAAGACCTTCTTGAGCAGATGGACTTCCCGGACCTAGCAAAGGACCAGTTCGATGAAAGTAAGCATCCACCTGCGTGACAACCGTTTGGGCTGCGCGACTAACCCCATCTATCCCGCTACCGGTTTTGCCACTAAAGAATAGAACACCAACCAGTAGGGAAAAACTGAGGGCTAGGGTCCAAAACAAGCCCCAAACAAGACTCCAAATGGCCCGTATTAGAAAACGAATCATGGCTATAATAGTTCTCACAAGCTCCTCCTTTCCTTGGGAAGACCTCTGTTTAGGTCTAGAAGACAATAATATACCTTACTTTTCTTAAAATAAGCTAAAGGGTGACGTCATGAAAGGAAAAAGATCCAGTTGACAGCAAAGCCAACTGAATCCTTTCCATCCTTCTTCTTCTTTTATACGCAGCTTAGCGATGCACTGTTACTTTTCCAGTACGATAATCCAAACTAATTCCACTTTGAACATTTGGTACAAAAACGTTAAACTCTAGACTTCCATCACTAGATTTTGCTTCAATTTGACTACCGACGGGAACTAAATCCTGTTCTGTAGCATAATGGAGGGTCACCCGGTAGCGGACCCGCTTATTTTTATCTAATGCTTTGCGAACGAGGGTTTCATAATAATTTTGACCAGTAGAGTCTCTATCACGCGCTTGGTTAGCCCAAGCTGTTTGGACAGCTATATTCTTTGGATTACTGGTTGAAGCATCAAATCCATCTAAGTTGCCAATCAAGGCATAGCCGAGAAGGTGTCCCCGATCAACCGCATGGTCATATTCCCCAGCTAAATTGGTTACTTGGTGCCAACCAGCTGGGGCCCAATCTATGTCCATTTGTTCTCTTTTTTGGTATTGACGAGTCGCCTTGGTCATCAAAGCGTTGGCAACCGTGGGAATTTCTCGTCCTTTTACAGTCTTTGTCTTGGTATCTGCATAAGGGAGACTCGCAACATCCGCATCCAGATTGGTTTTATTCTGGTTAATGATGAAAGCGCCTGCTTCGTTCCATTGAATGTTCTTTCCTAGTTTAGCTCGAACACTATCTGTCAGAACACTCTCCGCTAGTTCCTTACTCGGTGTTGCTTCTTGACTCGAAGTAACAACCGTTTGAACTTGAGAGTGACTGGCGATTGGCTGGGGTTGACTAAAATAATACCCGCCGATTGAGAGAGCTGCAGCTACCACCAAGCCTAGTAAGGTTTGTCTCGATTTTTTCATTTTAAGTGGTTTTTGTTGATCGTTTGCCACAATGGTTTCCTCTATTTCTACTGAATGGGAAAGAGCCTGGGATCACGATCTCAAGCTCCTCTTTTTGATAAATGGTTACTTACCTGAAAATTTCTGAAGGATTTCCTTCCAGGTATCTGGCGAGAGAATGGACCAAGGATCCTTCCCATTGCCAATGACACCATATCCAATGACCAAGCCAAGGGCAAAGACAATCGCTAGAATGGTAAGAACCAATAAGACGATCCCCAATTGTTTTCCGATTGCTTTTAATTTAGTTTTCATCATCATCTTCCTTCACACGACGTACATCTGCTCCAAGAGCCACCAATTTTTCATGGAATTTAAAATATCCACGATCAAGGTGGGTTAACTTGCTCACTTTGGTTTCTCCTTCAGCCACAAGCCCCATTAAAATCAAGGTCGCACTAGCACGCAAGTCTGTCGACATCACTTCAGCCCCTTGTAAGCTAGCTCCACCTTGGATGCGGGCTGTATCTCTCATAATGTCTGAGTGTAAGCCCATCCGACGCATCTCTTCCAAATGTTGGAAACGATTTTCAAAGACCGTTTCAATCATTGTTGATTCACCAGAAGCCATGGCCATCAAAGCAGTGAATTGGGCTTGCATATCTGTAGGGAAGCCTGGATAAGGCAAGGTTTTTACCGTTACTGGTTTCAATTTAGAGACATCTGAGCGAATGCGAATACCATTTTCTTCTTCTGTTACCTCAACACCCATTTCTTGCATTTTGGACAGAAGAGGACGGTTGTGTTCCCAAATTGCATCCTCGATTAAAACGTCTCCACCTGTCATGGCTGCACCAACCATGAAGGTTCCTGCCTCAATTCGGTCTTGAACGACATTGTGAACCGCTCCATGCAAACGATCTACCCCAACAATCGTCAAGGTTTCTGTACCTGCTCCACGTACCTTAGCTCCCATCTTATTCAACAGAGAGGCCAAGTCCACGATCTCAGGTTCGCGGGCCGCGTTCTCGATAACCGTTGTTCCATTTGCTAAGGTTGCTGCCATCATGATATTTTGGGTGGCACCTACGGATGGGAAATCCATGTAGATATGAGCTCCTTGAAGACGATCTGCTTTTGCTTCAATGTAACCAGCTGTTTGGGTGATTTTCGCTCCCATGGCTTCCAAGCCCTTCAAGTGCAAATCGATTGGACGACTTCCAATGGTACAGCCACCTGGCATGGAAACTTTGGCATGACCATTCCGGGCCAAGACAGGACCTAAAACGACGATCGAAGCTCGCATCTTACTGACATATTTGTAAGGTGCTTCTTCTGTTAATGGTTGCGTCGCATCAACGACTACTGTATTGGTTTCTTCATCAAACGTAACTTGAGTGTTCAAGCCACGAACGACATTGTTCATTGTAAAGACATCAGATAAAACAGGAACATTGGTCAAAGTTGTTGTTCCTTCACTGGCCAAAACAGTTGCTGCTAAAAGGGGAAGGACTGCATTCTTTGCTCCTTCAATCTTCACAGTTCCAACTAGGCGATTTTGACCACCATTTACAATAATTTTATCCATACTTGTTATTACTCCATTTCATTCAGTCACGACTACTATCATACCATAAATTCATTAAAAAAGAAGCTAAAAGTTCCCGTTAAACAACTGCCGACTGAATTCATAAATACTGATAAAGAAGCTACTAGTCAAATAGCCAAGACTAATGCTGATCAATAAAATAAGAAGCCGAATTTTTACGGCTGTTTCGGCGTTTACCTTTAAAAAACGCTCCCACTGAACCACCGTTGAAAGAAGGTGGTAGGCGAAGAAAATAAATAATAGGTGACTGCAAAAAGTAAAAATCATTTGAATCATACCTCTATTATACCATAAGAAAAACTTTCCTTTCATATTCTTTAGATTCAAAAAAAAGAAGTCGATTTAATCAACTTCTTTCTATTTTTATAATCGATTTCCGACATTAATCCGGTTAATAGCTCGTTGAAGGGCAATTTTTGCACGACGCTCCATATCAACAGAATGTTGATCTTTGGCTTCTTCAAGGGCTTTTTCAGCACGCATTTTTGCACGCTCAGCCCGGCTAATATCAATGTCTCGAGCGCGTTCCGCCGAATCCGCTACGATGGTAATGACATTATCTGCCACTTCGATAATCCCACCATTCACGGCGATCCAATCAATGTGTTTTTCGTCATCGACCCGACGGACCTTGACTTGGTCTACAGCCAAAACCGCAATGGTATTGATATGACGAGGTAAAATCCCTAATTCACCATCAATTGTCTTGACAGATACAAATGCGGCATGATGATCATAAACCAGTCCATCCGGTGTAACGATTTGGACGTTCATTTGACTCATCTTTCACCTCTTCTTAGAATCCCATTTTCTCAGCTTTCGCAATCACATCTTCGATCGAACCGACACCACGGAAGGCATCCTCAGGCAAGTGATCATGCTTCCCATCCAAAATTTCCTTAAAGCCACGAACAGTTTCTGCAACCGGTACATAAGAACCTGGTTGACCAGTAAATTGTTCCGCCACGTTAAAGTTTTGAGACAAGAAGAATTGAATACGACGGGCACGAGCCACCAAGGTCTTTTCATCATCAGACAATTCATCCATCCCCAAGATGGCAATGATATCTTGCAGCTCATGGTAGCGTTGAAGGACGCGTTTGACCTCAGAAGCCACTGCATAGTGCTCTTCTCCGACGATGTCTGGAGAAAGGGCACGAGAGCTAGATGCCAATGGGTCAACGGCAGGGTAAATCCCCAATTGAACCAATTTACGCTCCAAGTTGGTCGTTGAGTCCAAATGGGCGAAGGCGGTTGCTGGGGCAGGGTCTGTATAGTCATCGGCTGGCACATAGATGGCTTGGATCGATGTAACAGAACCTTTATTGGTTGAGGTAATCCGTTCTTGCAATTGTCCCATTTCAGTTGCCAAGGTCGGTTGGTAACCCACGGCAGAAGGCATCCGTCCCAAAAGGGCTGATACTTCTGAACCGGCTTGGGTGAAACGGAAGATATTGTCGATAAACAAGAGAACATCTTGCCCTTCTACATCACGGAAGTATTCTGCAATAGTCAAACCAGTAAGAGCTACACGCATCCGTGCTCCTGGTGGTTCGTTCATTTGTCCAAAGACCATGGCTGTTTTTTCGATAACGCCAGATTCTTTCATTTCCCAGTAAAGGTCATTCCCTTCACGGGTCCGTTCTCCAACTCCGGTAAATACAGAGATCCCACCGTGCTCTTGAGCAATATTGTGGATCAATTCTTGAATCAAGACGGTCTTTCCAACTCCGGCACCACCGAAGAGGCCGACCTTCCCACCTTTCAGGTAAGGGGCCAAGAGGTCAATGACCTTGATCCCTGTTTCAAGAATTTCTTCTGAAGTAGAAAGCTCATCAAAGGATGGAGCTTTTTTATGAATGGATTCACGAGGAGCATCTTCTGGAAATGCTTCTTCCAAGTCAATGGTATCTCCCAAGACGTTAAAGACCCGTCCAAGAGTTTCTTTTCCGACAGGTACAGAGATTGGACGACCAGTGTCCAATACTTCCATCCCACGAGTCAAGCCATCTGTTGATTCCATGGCAATGGTGCGAACGACACCATCCCCAAGTTCAAGAGCTACTTCAAGAACGACTTTTGATTTTTGTTGGTCATTTTTATAGACTACAAGCGCATTATTAATCTCAGGGAGTTTATCGCCCGCAGCAAAAGCTACGTCAACGACAGGACCTACAACCTGAGAAATTTTGCCTAAACTCATGTCATCCTCCTATTCTATTAAGTTTCTAAGCTTGTTAATAACTGCGATCAAGCTTATTTTTTTATTGTTAAAATGTGCATCGAATCAACTACTCAAGCGCACTCGCTCCTGCAACAATTTCCGTAATTTCTTGCGTAATGGTTGCCTGACGAGCACGGTTGTATTGAATGGTCAATTCATCAATTACCTTCTTGGCATTGTCTGTTGCGGTTTGCATGGCCATCATACCGGCAGCATTTTCAGCTGTTTTGGCATCAATGATAGCTCCATAAATCATACTTTCCGCAAACTGTGGAAGCAATTGATCCAAAATCGCATCGCGGTTTGACTCCAACTCCAGATTCAAAATATAATCTTCATCTGCTTCATTGGGGTCCAAGTCAATGATCGGAAGCATTTGCTCTACCCGCAATTGACTGGTCAAACTATTGACGTGGTGATTATAACAGACATACAATTCATCAAACAATTCATTTTGATACATTTGGACTGTCTTATTGATGATCTTCCGCACTTCATCAAAGCTTGGTTGATCCGCTAGGCCACGTAGTTCATAAACCGGCTGAATGCCTCTTGCTCTAAAGAAATCTGCCCCAATACTTCCAATACAGATGACTTCAAAATCCTCACCCGTTGGATGGTATTCTTCCTTCAATTCCATGACTGACTTGAGGATAGAGGCGTTGTAGCCTCCCACTAGTCCACGGTCAGAAGTGATGACAATATAAGCAGACTTTTTGACCGGACGACTCTTTAAAAATGGATGGTACTTAGCATTTTCAGCCTCGTGTCCATGTAAGAGGTCTGTCAATAGTTTACGAACCTTAGATGCGTAAATTTGGAAGTCCTTTGCAGCTTGCTCAGACTTCCCAAGTTTGGCAGCAGATACCATCTGCATAGCATTTGTAATTTGACTGGTATTCTTTGTCGATGCAATTTTATTTTTGATATCATTTAAAGAAACTGCCATCTGCCACTCCTATTTCTATTTGAAACTTGATTGGTTGACAAAGTCAGTAATCACTGCATCCATTGTTTCTTCACTTGGAAGATCTTTGGTCGTACGAATGGTTTCATAGATTTCTGGATGATGCGCTTCTACAAAGGCAAACAATTCCTCTTCAAAGCGAAGGATATCATCAACTGGTACACTATCCAAGAATCCATGTGTCAAAGCATACAAGATCACCACCTGTTTTTCGACAGTTAATGGTTCATGGACCGGTTGCTTCAAGACTTCTACAGTCCGGCGACCACGGTTCAACTTGGCTTGAGTAGCAGCATCCAAGTCACTACCAAACTTAGTGAAGGCTTCCAACTCACGGTAGGAAACTAGGTCAATACGGAGAGTCCCCGCAACCTTCTTCATAGCCTTGATTTGAGCTGATCCACCAACCCGTGACACAGAGGATCCCGCATCGATGGCTGGACGAATACCTGAGTTAAAGAGACTATCTTGCAAGAAGATTTGTCCATCTGTGATCGAAATCACGTTGGTTGCGATATAAGCAGAAATATCTCCTGCTTGTGTTTCAATAATTGGAAGTGCAGTGATGGAACCACCACCTAATTCATCTGATACTTTCGCAGAACGTTCCAATAAACGGCTGTGAAGGTAGAAGACATCTCCTGGGAAGGCTTCCCGTCCTGGCGGACGACGAAGAAGAAGGGACAATTCACGGTAAGCAACGGCTTGTTTTGACAAATCATCATAGACGATCAAAACGTGTTTACCATTGTACATGAACTCTTCGGCCATCGCAACCCCTGCATAAGGTGCAAGGAATAACAATGGAGACGGTTGTGAGGCTGATGCCGTTACCACAATGGTGTAATCCATGGCTCCATACTTGCGAAGTGTTTCTACTTGTGTCCGAACCGTTGATTCTTTTTGTCCAATTGCTACATAGATACAGATCATATCTTGATCCTTTTGGTTCAAGATGGTATCGATGGCAATCGAGGTTTTCCCTGTTTGACGGTCTCCGATGATCAATTCCCGTTGGCCTCGTCCAATTGGAACGAGGGCATCAATGGCTTTCAACCCAGTTTGTAGAGGCTCTGATACAGATTTCCGTTGCATAACACCAGGAGCTGGTGTTTCAACTGGACGGAATTTATCTGTCACGATGTCTCCCAAGCCATCCACTGGCTGACCAAGAGGATTGACAACCCGACCAATCAGGGCATCCCCAGCAGGGACTTCCATGATTTTACCAGTCCGACGAATCGAGTCTCCTTCACGAATATCCGTGAAGTCTCCAAGGATGATAATCCCGACATCCGTCGTTTCCAAGTTTTGCGCCATTCCGTAAGAGCCGTTTTCAAAAATCAACAACTCACCACTCATTGCATTTTCAAGGCCATGAGCACGCGCAATCCCGTCACCGATATAGGTAACGACTCCGGTCTCCGTGACGTCAAAATTTGGCTGGAAATTTTCAATTTGTTGCTTAATTAAAGCGCTGATTTCTTGTGCGTTAATCGCCAAAATTCACACCACTTTCTATTTCAAATTTGCTTTTATGACTTGCAATTGACGTTTGAGACTAGTATCTAGCGTCTTGTGATTTGCTGAAACCACAAAACCACCAATCAAATCTGGATCCAGTTCTTCTTTCAGAGAACGAACTTGAATACCAAATTTCTTTTCAATAATAGGGATCAACTTTTCTTTTTGAGCCTGATCGAGTCCTGCAACCGAAGAAATGGTTACTTCGAAACAGTTGCTCACTTGTTGAATTTGCTCCATACTAACTCTGACAATATCATAAAATAAGGCTTCACGATGATTGAGAATAACCACTTCAATCAAATGGTCTAGTAATGCTGAATCCGAGTTTTGGAAAAGTCGCAGACTCTTCGCCTTCTCTTCATCCTCTACACCGATATGAGCTAAAAATGCAGCAAGGCCTGTTTCCTCAAAAACAGCCTTTATTTGACTTAATTTTTCATAAACGTTATCTTGCTGATTTTTTTCAAATACCAATTGAACAAAAGGCTGGGAATATTTCTCAATTACCATTAATTGCTTTTTGTCCATTAGGCATCTCCTAATTCATTTAGGTAGCGATCGATCAGTTGGCGATGGCCTTCAGAGTCCAACTGTTGGCTTAGCAATTTCCCTGCTAAGTTAACGGTTAGATCTGCGACATCCCCCTTGATACTGTTCATCGCTTCTTCTTTATTTTGCGAAATTTCTAATTGCGCTTTTTCTTTCAAGCGAAGGGCTTCTTGGTTAGCTTCACTGAGAATATGAGCCTTATTTTTTTCGGCTGTTTCCTTAGCCGTTTCAAGAATCGTTGTAGCTTCTTGACGACTACCTGCCAACTCTGCTTCGCGTTTTGCAGCTAGTTCCTCAGCCTTTTTACGGGCTGCCTCTGCTTCGTCAATATCGTTGGTGATTTTTTCAGCACGCGCATCCAAAATACTAGTGATATTGCCCCAAGCAAATTTCTTTACTAAAAAGATTAATAAGAGGAAGGAACCAGCGATCAGTATAAAGTCACCAATAATGGTACCAATTGTTAAATCCATCTTCTACTCCTCTACTTACTCTTCCTCACCGTTTATTTTTTTACCTATGTACATGGATGACAACATGGTAAATACATAAGCCTGGATACATGAAATGAAAATCGAAAAGGCTGTCCATAACATGCTTCCGATAAAAGCTGCTGGATACCAATAAAAGGCTTGTTGAGACAAGGCTAAAAGCAAGCCTGCCAATACTTCACCGGCAAAAATATTCCCGTAGATCCGAATTGCTAAGGAAGCAAAATTGGTCACCTCTTCTAGGAGGTTCATCGGGGTCATAAAACCAGGAGTCGCAAAGGCCTTCAAGTATTCCTTAAAGCCTCGACGACGAACTCCTTCCACATGTGCGATCAAGGTGATCATAAAGGAGAGAGATAAGTCATAGCCGAGGTTAGCCGTTGGGGAAGTCCACAAGTTATAACCGTTTGTTGTTTGGACTTTTGCCATTAAGCCAATATTATTGGCCACTAAGATAAAGAGAAAGAGAGAAAACAAGAACAAAGAATAGTTCTTCATGTAGTGCTCTCCAATGTTTCCCTTGGTAAAACTAATGACAAAATCATAGATCATCTCAAGAGCATTCTGTTTGCCCTTAGGACGGAGGGTCATTTTGCGGCTTGCCCAATAGACAAAAGCAAAGACCATCAAAACAGTTACAAGAGACATGGCAAGTAGGGTCAAATCAAAGGATACTGGTCCAATATTTAGGGTTGGATTCACACTTTCTTCCAAGGTTTGACACCTCCTTTCCTAAATAGAGAAGTCTATTTAATAACGAAGGCCATGGCCAAGGTTACGAAGAAGGTACCTTCTACAAAGGCGATCCCAAGGATCAAAAGGCTACGTAATTGACCGATAATCTCTGGTTGACGAGAAGCAGCTTTAAAAAGATTACTCATAATCAATCCTTCAGCAATGGATACGCCGAAGCAGGCAAAACAAAGACCTAAAAATGTTAAATTCATGATGAATTCTCCTTAAATAAATTTTACTCCCTTAGTTTACTCCTAAAAAATATAATAGTCAAATGTTTGCTCAGAAAGAAAACGTTTTACGGCAATTCTGTCACCACTTTTAAAATTTCTCTTACCACTAGCTTTCAAAAGATTCTCATTATCTTTAGACACTTTGTCTATTTTTGTATTTCACACAAATTTATATTATTTTCATCAGAAGAGGAGGCATTATTACCAAGGATAGAAAAAACTCACCTGACGAGCAGATGAGCATTTTCTTCCTATTTAAAAATAGAGGTTTTGAAACTGTCTGTTTGTTGCAGCAATTTCTTAAAGACTTTTTCTTTCAGTGAAACAGTATGATCAAATTTGACAGAGCCGTTACTTAGGGTAGCTTTATCTTTATCAACTGCTTCAGCAAAGGCTTGTTTCAAGTCTTCATAGCTATTGTATGTTTTACCATCAATTTCAAAAGATTGTATTCCATTTTTAGCACTTGTCACAACTTCTTTGAAGTAAGCTTTCTTCCAATCTTCAAGGGTACTAAATTTACCATCAGAAATCTTGTGAATGATGAAATCATCACCTAGAGTATCTTTACCAGCTTTTTTAGATTCAGCTTTTAGCATGTTAGAAGCATAGTTCAGGAAGCCTTTTTCATAGCCATAGTAACCCCAGATTCTGAAAGTATTGTGTTTAAATGACATCGCTCCTGGAGCACCTTCACTAGTGTTCCCACCATAGATCCCTGTCATCATCGGTACGGTCACATAAGCTGAACCAAAGTCTGATGGATTATAGACTCCATTTCCAGGACCACGATTGGTCATGAAGTTGTTGGTAATGAGGTCATTTACTGTATGCAAAGGAATAGTCTTTTCTTCATCACTTAAAGGTCGAACCTTATCGAATTGATTCTTTGTTTTGTTTCCTCGGTACTGTTTGTCTACTTTCTTGAACCAAGCATTGTTTAAATCTTGATTTGCTTTATTGAGGACAGCTTCTCCTTCAAGATAATCTAGAAGCATGAGAGTGTCATTATAGCCCTTCATGTAACGATCAATTTCGTCACGTGATTTAAGGTCATTTGGATTAGTGTTATACCATTGATTTCCATCGTTTGGACGTTCATAAGCCATGTTGAGACCTAGGGCTTTGTACTCACCATTTGGATTTGATACTGACGGAGTTTGTAACATTCCTTGAGCAAATGCTTCAAGATCTGTTCCTTCACGGTGTCTTGAGCCACCTAGGTAAACCATTCGGTCATTTACGTGAGTTGTTTCATGAGTAAAGGCAGATACCCCAAAATCACTAATCATGTCCGTCACCATAAAGAAGACAGAATCATCCTTATATGGATTCGCATAAACGCGAGCAACAGCTCCCATACGCCAATCAGTCGCATGGTAACGGTCTGTAGGTCCATACAATTCACGGATAGGTGCCACATCTTTACCACTGTTTGTATGGCCATAACGGTCAGTACTAATGCCTTTATAATTCTGGTTGTCCAGTACAGGTGTTGGAACCATATTATTGCTCTTCAAGAGCTGATTACGTACTTTATCTAGAGATAGACGTGACCAGAAATCTAGGTAATTCTGTTGTCCTTTAGCAACCTTATCAATTTCAGATTTGAAGGCATTACGCTCTGCTTCAGTGTTCTTACCATATTTTTCAAATGAACTATAGGCCATGGTGTTATAGGTTGAAATCAAGAACATATGGGCATCTTTTAAGTTCAAGAGTGGTAAAATCATTTTACCGTGAACATCATTGTTTAAGCCCTCATAGGCTCTATGCTTAGCAGATGCGAATGCTGGATTGGTTGTCTCAGGCTCGACAATATAGACATTGTCTTTGGTTGCTTTTATGAACCAATCATTTAGATCTTTGTCTTCTGTGAATAGACGCATATTATAGTCTAAGAAACTGTTTAACTCGCCTATACCGATAACTCCACCGATAGTTTCGCGATAAGCTTCTAAAGTTCTATCACCTTTAATGTTATTTTCTTTGGAACCAACCTTGATCAAGAAGTCTAACACACTTACATTCTTACCATAGAAGTCTGGTTTAAACAACATGAGTTGCTTAATATTAAAATCATCAAACTTCACTCCGTAATAACGGTTCAGGTAAGAAAGACCAAGGAGAACCGCTGCCTTGTTATCATCAATCTTCTTGATAAGGGCACGTTTGGCAGCCTCATCCGTGTTTAATTGATGGTCTTGGTTTTCAACTAGTTGTTTCACCAAGTGAGTCAGATTGTCCTTGACTTCTTGGAAACTTTCTTCGAGGTAAAGGTTCTTAATGGCATTGACTTTGTTTGGTCCTGTTCTACCAAGATGAGTGTAGATCGGATCAGATTGCAATTCGACAGGACTTAATTTCCCTACGATGGCGCCAATGAGATCACTACGGTCTTTGTCCACCATATTCGGCGTATAGACTACTTCACCGAGTTCTGCAATACCGTACTCTTTCACTTGTTTGACTTTAGAGTCTTTCGGCGTAATGCTAAAGATATCTTTTGTCTTATCTGCATAGTGGATCATAATATGATCAGCATCAGCTAATTCCGTCACGAAAGTATTACCTTTCATGGCAGTTACAGACAATACTTCTTTAGTCAAGAGAGGACTTCCTGCAGCTAATTTATTACCTTGGTCGACAATCCATTCTTTGTTGTAGAAAGGTTGCAATTTAGCAATATTGCGATAAGCTAGCTCACGATTCGCATCATAAGTATCAATTGCTTTGTATTGATCGTCTTTGTTAAGACTGTTATTAAGCTTGTCTTCAATCGGTTTGCTGCTGGTGAATTTATCAGCAGTGATTCCCATTGCTTCGATTTTCTGCTCAGCTTCTGCCAGCGAGATGCTAGGGATTTTACGGGAGTTGTTAAAGGATTTCTTCCCTTCACTCACGCCATCAACACTATAATTACGTTTGGTTCTTGAATAGGTGAAGTAGTCGTCAGCATCAATATCTGAGTGACCAAATACCATCTCACCTGTTTTGACTTTCATCATAGTGATGTTGTCTTCAATAGTACCCAAGGCCCAGTTGGTACCCAGCAATCCACCAGATTGAACAGCTTCTTTCAGTTCGATAGAACCTTTAGCAACTGAATTTCTGAGGACCCCTTCTTTACCGACCGTGTAGTTATTAGCACCATTTTGAGATGAATAGACTAGTCCTGCAGCTTTTGCTTTATTACCAGTAATTTCAGCATCAACGTAGGCTTTCTCAACAACACCCTTCCAGTTTTCACCAAGAACACCAGCTAAATAGCCTCCTCTATTGCCGGCAGCGTGAAGTTTACCGATAAAGGCGACATTACTTACTTTTCCACTACCATCAATTTTATTGATAATACCAGCTACATCATTGTTACCGACAACACTTCCTGTTACTTTGACATTTTCGATAGTCGCATTGTTTTTAATGATATTGGCGATTGGAGCTACTCGATCAACTCCAGGCATATCAATATTGACATTTTCCAGTATGAGATCCTTAACTGAACCACCTTCAATGTTTCCAAATAATGGTTTAGTGATATTATGAATAGCAAATTTATTACCATCAGTACTTCCCAATGAACCTTTAAAGGCATTGGTTACATAAGATTTGCCAGCTGGCGGTACATTATTAGCATTCATATTGCTACCAAGCTTAAAGGTCCCCGTAGGATTGGCTTGCATAGCTTTCACAAGTTCATTAAAGTCGTAGTAGACATCACCTTCATGAGCTTTTGGCTTAGGCAAATAGTGTACATACTCTTCAGTGAAACGATTTTCTGCAGTACGTTGAATCAAATCAGGTGCCTTAGCCGTTACTTTGTATAGTTTATTTCCATCTACAGTAACTTCTTCGATTTTATCAACTGCTAGTTTTGTAACCTTGTTATCGTAAGTCGTAACTTTTAAGTAGTAAGGCTTAACATTCGATGGTTTCTCGGACAAGAGACTACTATCGGTCTCATTACCTTGGTCATCCACACTGATTAAGCTTGTTTCCTTAATATTTTTGACTTCAACTTTTTTAAGGTCGATTCTCAGTGGTTCTTCCTTAAGAACTTCTTCTTCGTCACCATTACCGCGATCATACACCATAGTCGTCGCAAGCGTATAATCCTTGTAATAGTCCAAGTCCGCTAAGGCAGCTGCTAAGTCCGTCTCTGAAAGGGCAAATGTTTTAACCACTTGATCACCCTTCTTCAATACAGCCTGGATAGACTTGATGGTCACACCGTCTGGTTTGTCCAAACGATAAGTAGCTTTGGCACTGCGCTTCAACTCTTCCTTCTCGACCTGGGTCAAGGTTAAGGTTGGCTTTTCAAGTTCTTTGGTCCCTTTTTGAATGATCCGATCTTGGGCTTGTTCAACTACTTCCTCCGAAACCGTTGGAGCATCCGCCGTTTTTACACCTTTAAAAGTCTTGTAAACCTTGGTGATTTTCTTCTTCCCATTCTTACCGGCTTGAGAAACCCTTTCGGTTCCTTTTAGCAAGGTGACATCTTGTTCGGTTACCGTCTTAAATGGAATTTCCTCAAACGAAACATCCTCTGTTTGGCCTTCAATCGCCTTACTTCCACGACTAATTTTTTCTGTCACAGGAGCTTTTACCGTTTCAGTTGTCGTACTGAGGGGCTCTCCAATCTTCTCGCCATTGACTGTTTTATAAACACGGCGAATTTCCTGGCTACCTGCCTCTCCTTTTTGAAGGATACTTTCTTCATCAGTATAGCGGTCCGCATCTGGTACATATTCAAATTCATACGGAAGGAGCACCGTTTCTGTCTCCGTCACTGTCCCTTCAGTCACTTGGTAAACTGGGTTCTCCGGTTGAACGGGAGCTTCGCCGACATGACCTTCTTCCTGGGTTCCCTTGGTTTCAACGACACCGGTATAGGATGGAGTCTCCGGTTGAATTGGGGCTTCACCGACATGGCCTTCTTCTTGGGTCCCTTTGGCTTCCACAACACCGGTATAGGCTGGGGCTTCCGGTTGAACAGGCGCTTCTCCCACATTACCTTCTTCCTGCGTTCCCTTAGCTGTAACTACTGGAGCAGGTTGTGGACTTGGTTGAGGGGTTGGTTGGGCATCTTCTTTTGTCCCGACAGCAAGAATTTGTGAAACTGGTTCTTTAGTAAGCTTGCTTTCAACTACTTTGCGAACTTCCTGACCATTTACCGTACTGACTTCTGTTAAAACAGTCTGTTCACCATTTTGTCCAGCTCTTAAAACTGCTGTTTGACCTTTTGCTAAAGTAGGATCTGCTTGTTCTACAGTTTCAAACGGAATACTTTCTGTTGAAACTTCAACGTTTGGCTTGTCCACTATAGGGAAAGCAGGACCCTCTTCAGGTGTTACCTGCGATAGAGTCTTTCCTTCTGTTGCAGGTTGGGATACCGGCTTCTCCTCCACTCTTACATGGGGTTCTTGGCCCGTAGCTCTTGGATCAACTGGACAACGAAGGTAGCCAACATAGTCATAGCCTTCTATCTGGATGACACCATTGGCTAGTTCTTTACTGCTTGCAATTGAAAGAGTCTGATTGTAGCTTGCTAATTCAATATTTTGCAAGGCTACGGCATCAATGGATAAGAGCAGGCTTTGCCCCATGGAACCAATTAATAGGAGTCCCATTACTTTTTTGCGGTGTTTTTTTGACAGCAAAAGAACTGCTAAAGAGGCAGTCGCTAAACTAAGGCCAGCAACCGCCAATTCGGTCGTCCCTGTTTGTGGTAGTAGCCCTTGACTAGGTGTTTTTTTCTTATACACCAGATAAAAGGTATCTTCATTTTGGTATTCTTCAGGAATTGCACGAATCACCTGAGCTTGTTCCTCAGGAGTCAACTCATTTTCCGTGACATACCCCATATGAACTGTCGCTTCTGCCGTGAATTGGTCAGCTTGTACAGAAGGCGCTCCTAATACACTCCCTGCAAAAAGAAAGGCTCCAATAGCAACCGGACCTACTCCGACGGATAATTTCCGAATCGAATACTTGGTGATCTTTTCAAAAGCTTGTCTTCTTTGTTTCATCCTATAATTTCCTACATAGTAATATTTGTAAATCATAGGAAGTCTCATTTATGTTTGGAGAAGAATGACACTTCCCTAAAACACTTCCCGTGATTATTACCTTTATCTATCTTATCTTTTTTCGCATCTTTTATCAACTTATCTTACTCAGATTTCTTCCCTTTTTTGATTCCCTATATTTCAATAGTAAACTCTTCCTTCTACAAGCAAAAGAGGCTGGGACAAAAGTCCTAGCCTCTCAATTGTTTTTGGATTGTCGAGCAAGTCGCAGTGGTTGAGTGGGCTCTACTACGCTGATTTCATCAGCTTTTACAGCCCTACTCAACTATGCGGAGGTGGGACGACGAAATCGAATTCTAACGAATTACCGATTTCTGTCCCACTCTCTCATTCATCTTATAATGATTGATACAGATCAGCATAATGTTGACTAGCTGTATCCCATGAGAAGTCACGATTCATGGCTTCTCTTTGGAGACCATACCAAGCATCCTTATCATGAGTATAGACCGTCAAAGCTTGATCTACAGCCCAGTTTAGCCAATAACCAGATAGGTTGTTAAAGCTAAAGCCAGTACCACTACCATCAAGTACATTATAGGCTTGAACTGTATCTCTCAGTCCGCCTACCTCGTGAACCAATGGTAGCGTACCATAGCGCATAGCCATCATTTGAGATAGTCCACATGGTTCAAAACGACTTGGCATCAAGAAGACATCCGAAGCGGCATAGATTTCTTGCGCCAACTGGACATCAAACATGATGTTAGCAGAGAGTTTATCTGGATAAGCTTGACCAAACCAAGCAAAGGCATGTTCAAAACCAGGATCTCCTGTTCCCAAAAGAACGATTTGGATATCCTTTTGTAGAAGGTTATGGAGTTCTTCAACCACCACATCAAAGCCTTTTTGGCGAGTCAAGCGAGAAACGATTCCAAACAAAGGTACATCATCACGTACTGGAAGTCCAACACGTTCCTGAAGAGCTCGTTTGCTTACTGCTTTTCCTGATAAATCATCTATATTGAAATGATAGGACAAAAGCGGATCTGTCTCAGGATTATAAAGGTCTGTATCGATTCCATTCACAATCCCCGTTAATTTACCAGACTCCATGCGCAAGATTTGATCAAGGCCACAACCATATTCAGCTGTCCTGATTTCATAACTATAACTTGGTGAAACAGTGGTCACACGATCAGCATAAAGGATCCCAGCCTTCATCCAGTTCAAGCAATCCTTCCACCGAAGGGTACCATCTTCGTAGCGCTCAAATCCAACGCCAAACAGATCCCACAACATTCCTGGGTCAAACTGACCTTGGAACTCCAGATTATGAATGGTCAAGACAGACTTAATTCCATTGTAAGCTTGAATCCAACGGTATTTCTCTTTTAGTAGGAAAGGAATCATGGCTGTATGATAATCATGAACATGGATGATATCAGGAATAAAATCCACTCGTTCCATCATCTCAAGCGTTGCCAATTGGAAGTAGGCAAAGCGCTCCCCATCATCAAAATCTCCGTAGACATGTCCTCTAAAGAAATATTTCTGGTTATCAATAAAATAGAAGGTAACACCATCACGATGGATGCGTTTCACACCAACATATTCGCTTCTCCAACCCACTCTGGTCTCGAAGTGTAAAACATCTTCAATTTGGTCGCCAAATTTCGCCTCTACCATGTCGTAGTAGGGGAGGACGACACGAACATCATGTCCTTTTTTAGCCAAGGATTTAGGGAGTGCTCCAATCACATCTCCTAGCCCCCCTGTTTTTGAAAAGGGAGCTCCTTCTGCGGCAACAAACAATAATTTCATTATCCAATATCCTCTGTAATCACAGCACCTTTTTTAATTACAAGAGGTGCCTCTTTGGTTCCACGAATGGTTACACCAGTTTCAACTACGACGCCCTTGTCAAGAATCGCATGCTCAACGACTGCTCCCTCATGGACAACGACACCTGGAAACAGGAGACTGCTACGAATTTCTGCCCCCTGGTGTAGATGAACGCGACGAGAAATGATAGAATCATGCACCAAAGCTTCGACAATGCTTCCTGATGCAAATTGCGAATTGCGAATTTCTGCTGAAGCAGCGTAATAGGTTGGTTCCTCATTTTTTACCTTGGTATAAATCTTTTGATTTGGTGAGAAGAGGGACATAAATTTATTGGTTTCCAACATATCCAAGTTAGCACGATAGTAGGATTCAACTGAATGAATATTGGCAATATAGCCGGTGTATTCAAAAGCGAAGGCTCCATATTCTACTGCTAAATCACGAAGAATATAACGCAATTTTTCTGGATGTTCTTTATGGATTTCTGATTCTAATTTTTCAATCAACCATGGTGTATCCACAATAAAGATATCCGTTGACATATTATAGAGAGCATCTGAATCTGTTCCATCAAACAATCTTTGACCCGTAACATGGTCAGTCTCATCAATATCCAAGATAGCATTTACTTCAGAGATGTCACGATGATGCAACTTTTTGTACACGACTGTAATAGGTGCATCAACGGTATTATGCAAATGGAAAACCTGGTTTAAATCAATATTTACCAAGACGTCACAGTTGAGAGCGACTGTTTGATTAGATCCTGAGCGTTTTAAATAAGTTAATAACTGCTCATAGTACTCTTTCCCAACATTAGAGCTTTCAACTGGTGTGTTATAAATTCCAAGGTAGTAGTGGCTCAAAAGAGTTGACAAGCCCCACTCACGACCAGAGCGGATATGGTCAAAGACAGAACTGATATTTTCTTGTTGGAAAATACCGAATACACTACGGATTCCTGCGTTAGCAAGGCTAGAAAGCGGGAAGTCAATCAAACGATATTTCCCATCAAATGGCAGACTGGCAACAGGACGATGATCTGTCAATGACGACATATCATGGAAGCCTACTGTGTTTCCTAAAATAGCTGAATACTTATCAATCTTCATCTGTTGCTACCCCCACTTTTTCGTTATATCCAACGACTTGTACTTCTTCCGTTCCATCGATGACAACACCTTCTGAAACGACTGCTCCTTCACCGATAATGGCACGTCTAATCACAGCACCTTGTCCGATAATGGCACCACTCATGATGACAGAATCTTCAACGACTGCACCTTTACGAACTTGTGCTTCCGTAGACAAGATAGAACGTTTTACTGTTCCATCTACCAAGCACCCATCCACTACCAAGGAATCTTCAATATGGGCATGTTCGCCAAAGAAGTTTGGTGGTGAAATCAAGTTACGAGAATAGATCTTCCAGTGACGGTCGCGGCTATCCAAGGCATTGTTTGGATCAATGTATTCCATATTCGCTTCCCAAAGAGATTCAATAGTCCCCACATCTTTCCAATAGCCCTTGAATTCATAAGCATAGACGCTTTCACCAGATTCAAGATAAGTTGGAATAACGTTTTTACCAAAGTCAGACATATCGATGTCACTCTTCTCTGCAGCCACTAGCATATTGCGCAGGCGAGACCAGTCAAAAATGTAGATTCCCATGGAAGCTTTTGTTGATTTTGGCTCTGCAGGTTTTTCTTCAAATTCGACAATTCGATTGTTAGCATCCGTATTCATAATTCCGAAACGGCTAGCTTCTTTTAAAGGTACATCCAATACAGCTACTGTAAGGCTTGCATTGTGATCTTTGTGAGACTGAAGCATTTCGTCGTAGTCCATCTTGTAGATATGGTCTCCAGAAAGGATCAACACGTACTCTGGATTGATACTATCGATGTAGTCGATATTTTGGAAAATCGCATGACTTGTTCCTTCAAACCAACGATTTCCTTCACTTGCAGAATACGGTTGAAGGATAGAAACCCCAGTATTAATGCCATCAAGACCCCAACTTGAACCATTTCCGATATGGTTGTTTAAGGCAAGCGGTTGATACTGAGTAATCACGCCAACATTGTGGATACCTGAGTTGGCACAGTTGGATAAGGCAAAGTCAATAATACGATAACGTCCCCCAAATTGCACTGCAGGTTTGGCAATGCTTTGAGTGAGTTTTCCAAGGCGAGTTCCTTGCCCACCAGCAAGGATCAGAGCTAGCATTTCATTCTTCATTGATTACTCCTTTTTGGATTGACGAGACCTTCTTCCCACTTCGAGAGGCACCATGACCTCTTCTACAGAGTTAGGAAGGGGATCATAGACCGCGATCAGTAGATCACCAACAACTATTTTTTTGTTTTAGACACATTGGAACGAAGTTTTCGTTTCACTTTCCATACACTAGCTCCAAGAGCCGGTAAGGTGAAGGTCAAGGTTTGTGGATAATCTTTCCATAATCCCTCTTGAGTCTTCACTTCCTGGTTGTGCTCTTTCCAGACACCTCCCCATTTCTCTAATTCTGTATTCCAAATTTCTTCATAGACCCCAGCAACAGGGACGCCGACTGTAAAGTCCTTGCGCTCTACTGGTGCCATATTAAAGATACAAAGCAAATGATTTCCTTTTTTATCCTTACGAGTAAAGGTCAAGACACTTTGATCTCGGTTATCCGCATCAATAATCTCAATACCGTCATAGCTATCATCAATTTCCCACAACATCTTGTTGTCTTTGTAGAATTGATTAAGTTGTGAAGTAAACTCTTGCATCTTGCGGTTCATGTCATCTTCCAGATTAGACCATTCTAACTGTTCTTCAGACTTCCATTCTAAGAATTGGCCAAACTCTGAACCCATGAAGAGCAATTTCTTACCTGGATGACAAATCTGATAGGTCAAGAGATTGCGCAAGCCAGCGAACTGGTTGTAGCGATCTCCCCACATCTTATGCATGAGACTCTTCTTCCCGTGGACCACTTCATCATGAGAGAATGGCAACAAGAAGTTTTCAGAGAAGGCATACATAAAGCTAAAGGTCACCAAGTTGAAATCAAATTTCCGGTAAATAGGATCTTCCTCGTAGAAGCGAAGGATATCATTCATCCAACCCATATTCCACTTGTAGTCAAATCCTAAACCACCATACTCTTCCGGACCAGTGATCTTGGTGCCAGATGAACTTTCCTCCGCTGCCATGATGACATCCGGATGTTCTGATTTAATCACAGCATTCATCCGCTTAAGGAAATGAATTCCCTCATAGTTGAGATTTCCACCATCGATATTAGGTGTCCATGGACCACTATCGTAGTCTAAGTAAAGCATGTTGCTGACCGCATCGACCCGGATTCCATCCAAATGATAAAACTCAATCCAGAATTTTACACTAGAGATAAGGAAGGATTGGACCTGGTTTTTCCCTAGATCAAAGTTCATTGCTCCCCAGCCATAGTTGTGGGCACGATGATGATCTTGATATTCAAAGGTTGGTGTCCCATCGTAATAAGCCAAGGCATCATCATTGATGGTAAAGTGACCTGGCACCCAATCCACAATCACCCCGATGTTATTCAAATGACAGGCCTCAACGAAATCTTGAAACTCTTCCTGAGTTCCGTAGGTATGCTCTAAGGCAAAGTAACCCATCAATTGATAGCCCCAACTTAGCCCAAGCGGGTGAGCCATCACCGGCATAAACTCCACATGGGTATAGTTCATTTTTACCAAGTAAGGAATCAAGTCTTCCTTCAACTGAGCAAATGAATAGGGACTGCCATCTTCATTGCGTTTCCAAGAACCGGCATGAACTTCATAGATATTTACTGGACGAGATCTAAAGCCAAGTTTTCTCCGTCTGGCCATCCAGAGTCCATCTTTCCATTTCCGCTCTGGAATATCTGTAATCACCGCTCCAGTTCCTGGACGTTTTTCCATGCGGACTGCTAAAGGATCCACCTTCATCAAGCGGTGCCCATTTTGTCTTGTAACATGGTACTTATAGATATCGCCAACTTGAGGTGCAGTTGTAAAAACTTCCCAAACACCAGCTTCGTTTCTCACCATAGGAATTTCATTTTCTTCCCATTGGGTGAAATCACCTACCAGGTGTACTGCCTGAGCATTTGGAGCCCATACACGGAAACTATACCCTTCCACACCATCTACTTGCTCTTTATGAGCCCCTAGATAATGTTGAAGATGAAAGTTCTCACCGGTTCCAAATGTATACAATGCTTGTTTCGTATCCATTCACTCACCTCTCTCGCTTTTATGTAAGCGCTTCCTATTAATATTATTCTACTATAAATAGTTGAAATATTCAAGATTTTTTCTTGAATATTACGATGAAAAATTATGAAAAGAATTTGAAACTTTCATTGTTTCCCTGAAATTTCCTAAAGCAGATTCATAATTGTTCAGTTTTCAAACTATCTTTCCAATATTATACTATAAAAATAATTGTAATTAAACCTATTTCCGAATTTTTTTGGAAAATTTAAATTTTTTGTTTTGATATAGCAACACCTACTCCATTTTTGTTCAGCTACTTCATTTAAAGAAACAAATACAGGTTTAAAATAAAAAAGCTACCACCTCTTCCAAGGTGATAACTTTGTTATCAGATTCTTAAAATCAATTAATCTACGTTCACGTATTCTTTAGAAAGTTCAAGAACTTCTTCCATTGTTGAACATTCAGTAAGAGCACGGTTAGCGTATTCTTGCATCTTAGCTGTGTCAAGTTTCTTCATCAAGCTACGTGTACGAAGTACTGAAGTAGCTGACATTGAGAACTCATCCAAGCCCATTCCGACAAGAAGTGGAACAGCTGTTTGGTCACCAGCCATCTCACCACACATACCAGCCCATTTACCTTCAGCGTGAGCTGCTTTGATAACATTGTTGATCAAGCGAAGGATTGATGGATTGTATGGTTGGTAAAGGTATGAAACTTGTTCGTTCATACGGTCAGCAGCCATTGTGTATTGGATCAAGTCGTTTGTACCGATTGAGAAGAAATCAACTTCTTTGGCAAATTGGTCTGCAAGCATAGCTGCAGCTGGGATTTCAATCATGATACCAACTTGGATATCATCTGCAACTGCGACACCTTCAGCAACCAATTTTGCTTTTTCTTCTTCAAGAATAGCTTTAGCAGTACGGAACTCTTTCAACAAAGCAACCATTGGGAACATGATACGCAATTTACCGTGAACAGATGCACGAAGCAATGCACGCAATTGCGTACGGAACATTTGGTTACCAGTTTCAGAGATAGAGATACGCAAAGCACGGTAACCCAAGAATGGGTTCATTTCTTTAGGAAGATCGAAGTAAGGAAGTTCTTTATCCCCACCGATATCCATTGTACGAACGACAACAGGTTTACCGTTCATACCTTCAAGAACTGCTTTGTAAGCTTCGTATTGGTCGTCTTCCGTTGGGAAATCTTGAGAATCCATGTACAAGAATTCTGTACGGTAGAGACCAACAGCCTCAGCACCATTTTCGTTCACACCTTCAACGTCTTTAGGTGTACCGATATTAGCTGCCAACTCAAAGTGTTTCCCATCTGCAGTCACTGTTTTCGCATCTTTCAAAAGAGCCCATTCAGCTTTTTGTTTAGCGTAAGCTTCTCCAGCTGCTTTGAATTCTGCAATTTGTTCTTCGCTTGGGTTGATGACTACTTCACCAGTAATTCCAGATACAGCCAAAATATCACCATCTTTTACAAGATCGGTAATGTTGTTTGTACCAAGAACAGCTGCAATCTCCAGTGTACGCGCCATGATGGCTGAGTGACTGGTACGTCCACCAATGTTTGTAACAAAGGCTTTAACGAACTGTTTGTTCAATTGAGCTGTATCTGATGGAGTCAAGTCATGCGCAACCACGATTGCTTCTTCATTGATAGTTGCTGGGTTTGGCAATTTCTTACCAAGCAAGTTTGCAAGAACACGTTTGGTCACGTCGCGAATATCTGCCGCACGTTCTTGCATGTATGGGTTATCTTCCATTCCTTCAAAGATGGTGATAAACATATCTGTGACTTCTTTCAATCCAGCCTCAGCATTCACCTTCTTCGTGCGAATTGTTTCCTTGATCTGACCAACCATTTCAGGGTCAGAGAGAACCATCATGTGAGCATCAAATACTTGTGCTGCTTCCTCACCAAGGCTCGCTACTGCATTCTCCCGAATAAGAGAAAGCTCGTTCTGTGAAGCTTCTAGAGCTACATCCAAACGAGCTTCTTCTGCATTTGTATCTTCAACTGAGATTGTATCAAATGACAAGTCGGGTTGAACAAGTAGATATGCCTTAGCAACGGCAACACCATCAGATGCTGCAATTCCTTTAAGCATTTCTGTCATGTTTATGCCAATCCTTCTTTTTCCATTGTTTCAGCGATTGCTGCAAGAGCATCATCAGCGTCAGCACCTTCAGCTGAGATTACAACGTCAGCTCCTTGACCAACACCAAGGCTCATAACACCCATGATTGATTTCAAGTTAACTGATTTACCTTTGTATTCAAGAGTAATATCTGAAGCAAATTTGCTAGCAGTTTGAACCAACAAAGTTGCTGGACGTGCGTGGATACCTGTTTCTGCCACGATGTGGAAATCTTTAGAAGCCATAGTTTGACTCTCCTTTTATAATTAGTTTTGAGTTATCTGTGATAACCCTTACAATTTGCTATTATATCATCTTCTTCATTATTTTTCAAGATTTTTATCACACACTTACTGAAAATACTTACAAGAAGCACTCAATTTTCTCTTCTTTTGAACTTCTTTTTTTACTTTCTTCTATTAAATAATTAGAATTGCTTTCTTGGACACAGTATATAGAATTTTAGGAAAAAGATAGGAATTCCTTTGACTTAAAAAACCTATATTTTATCACGTTTTCCTCAATTTTCACTAATTCTTACAACACTACATATTGTGGTATCCTTAGGTATAGTTAATTTATGTGCACAATATTTAGTTAAAACTCTTGACAAGAAAAAACCTTTTGTTTATACTAGATACAGATTTATGAATTTAGAGGAGTTAGATCACATTATGGTGACAATTTATTCAAAAAATAATTGTGTTCAATGTAAAATGACCAAACGTTTTTTAGATACCAATCACGTTGAATACCGTGAAATTAATCTAGATGAGCAACCTGAGTTTGTGGACCATGTGAAAAACCTTGGTTTCAATGCTGCGCCAGTTATCCAAACGGCAGATGAAGTCTTCTCTGGCTTCCAACCAGCTAAGCTCAAGAAATTATCTTAACATTATCAAACAGGATCTGATTGGTCTAGGGAATGGATTGCTGTAGTTCTCGACTACAGTGTTCCCCTGGCCCTTTTACTTGTACAGGGGAGCTTGCCTCCCCTTTGTTTTTGAATTAGAAAAAGGAACATTATGGGATTAAAATCACTTGAAGACGTAACCTACTTCCGTCTTAATAATGAAATCAACCGTCCAGTTAACGGTCAAATCATGCTTCATAAAGATAAAGAAGCCTTGGATGCTTTCTTCAAAGAAAATGTTGTGCCAAATACCATGGCCTTTGATTCAATAACGGATAAAATCAACTATCTTATTGAACACAACTATATCGAAACAGCCTTCATTCAGAAGTACCGTCCTGAATTTTTGGAAGAACTTTATCAATTTATTAAAGATCAAAACTTCCAATTCAAGTCCTTCATGGCTGCCTATAAATTCTATAATCAGTACGCTCTGAAAACAAATGATGGAGAATACTATCTCGAAAGCATGGAAGACCGCGTCTTCTTCAATGCTCTCTATTTTGCGGATGGAAATGAAGACATTGCAAAAGACATCGCAAATGAAATCATCCACCAACGCTACCAACCAGCTACTCCTTCATTCTTAAATGCTGGACGTGCCCGCCGTGGGGAATTGGTTTCTTGTTTCTTGATCCAGGTAACCGATGATATGAATGCGATTGGACGTTCTATCAACTCTGCCCTTCAACTTTCTCGTATCGGTGGTGGAGTAGGAATTTCCCTTAGCAACCTTCGTGAAGCTGGAGCACCGATCAAGGGCTATGAAGGAGCTGCCTCTGGGGTCGTTCCTGTTATGAAACTCTTTGAAGATAGCTTCTCTTACTCTAACCAATTGGGACAACGCCAAGGGGCTGGGGTGGTTTACCTCAACGTCTTCCACCCAGATATCATCTCCTTCCTTTCTACTAAGAAGGAAAATGCCGATGAAAAAGTTCGTGTTAAGACCCTTTCACTTGGTGTCGTCGTGCCAGACAAGTTCTACGAGTTGGCTCGTAAGAATGAAGAAATGTATCTCTTCAGCCCATACTCTGTTGAGCGTGAATACGGAGTACCATTCAACTACATCGACATCACTGAAAAATACGATGAGTTGGTTGCTAATCCAAACATCCGCAAGACAAAAATCAAGGCCCGTGATTTAGAAACTGAAATTTCTAAATTGCAACAGGAATCTGGTTACCCTTATGTAGTCAACATCGATACTGCTAACCGCGCAAACCCAGTTGAAGGGAAGATCATCATGAGTAACTTGTGTTCAGAGATCCTCCAGGTTCAAGAACCAAGCTTGATCAACGATGCTCAAGAATTCATTAAAATGGGGACTGACGTCTCATGTAACCTTGGTTCAACCAATGTGGTTAACATGATGACCTCACCTGACTTTGGTCGTTCCATTCGTGCTATGGTTCGTGCTTTGACCTTTGTGACGGATAGTTCTCACATCGTCGCTGTTCCAACAATTGACCACGGAAATAGCCAAGCGCATACCTTTGGTCTTGGCGCTATGGGACTTCACAGCTATCTTGCCCAACAATTGATCGAGTATGGATCACCTGAGTCTGTTGAGTTTACGAGCATCTACTTCATGCTCATGAACTACTGGACCCTCGTAGAATCAAACAACATAGCGCGTGAACGTGGCATCACCTTCCGCAACTTTGAAAAATCAGACTACGCAAACGGTAGCTACTTTGATAAGTACACGACTGGAGAGTTTGTTCCAAAATCTGATCGCGTCAAAGAACTCTTTAAAGATATCTTCATTCCAAGTGCAGAAGACTGGGCTGAACTTCGTGATAAAGTACAAGCAGATGGTCTTTACCACCAAAACCGCTTGGCTGTGGCACCAAATGGTTCTATCAGCTACATCAATGATGTATCTGCTTCTATCCACCCAATCACACAACGGATTGAAGAGCGCCAAGAGAAGAAAATCGGGAAGATCTACTATCCTGCTGCAGGATTATCAACAGATACCATTCCTTACTACACTTCTGCCTACGACATGGATATGCGAAAAGTCATCGATGTCTATGCTGCCGCAACTGAACACGTAGACCAAGGGCTCTCACTGACTCTCTTTATGCGCAGTGACATTCCAAAAGGCCTTTACGAATGGAAAACTGAAAACAAACAAACCACTCGTGACTTGTCTATCCTTCGCAACTATGCCTTTAATAAGGGAATCAAGTCTATCTACTACGTCCGTACCTTTACAGATGATGGTGGAGAAGTTGGCGCAAACCAATGTGAAAGCTGTGTCATCTAAGACACTCTGATCCATTGCTACCAAAAGTCGGTCCGCCGACTTTTTGTGCAGTATTCTAACAATTGTGTTAGAATAACAATGATTGTATGATTGAATGAATTAGAAAAAGAAAGTGATGAAAATGGAAACTTACTACAAAGCCATTAACTGGAATGCTATCGAAGATGTCATCGATAAATCGACCTGGGAAAAACTGACCGAGCAATTCTGGTTGGATACACGTATCCCTTTGTCAAACGACCTAGATGACTGGAGAAAGTTGTCTAATAAAGAAAAAGACCTCGTTGGTAAAGTCTTTGGTGGATTGACGCTCTTGGATACCATGCAGTCTGAAACTGGTGTGCAAGCTCTTCGTGCAGATATCCGTACTCCCCACGAAGAAGCTGTCTTTAACAACATCCAATTTATGGAATCTGTCCATGCTAAATCCTACTCTTCCATCTTTTCTACCTTGAATACCAAGTCAGAAATCGAAGAGATTTTCGAATGGACCAATACCAATCCTTATCTTCAAAAGAAGGCAGAGATCATCAATGAAATCTACCTCAATGGAACCCCTCTTGAAAAGAAAGTCGCCAGCGTCTTCCTTGAAACCTTCCTCTTCTACTCTGGTTTCTTCACACCACTCTACTATCTTGGAAACAACAAGTTGGCTAATGTGGCCGAAATCATTAAGTTGATCATTCGGGACGAATCTGTTCACGGAACCTATATCGGCTACAAGTTCCAACTTGGATTTAACGAATTACCAGAAGACGAGCAGGAAAAACTCAAAGAATGGATGTATGACCTGCTCTACACCCTCTATGAAAACGAAGAAGGCTACACAGAGAGCCTCTATGATGGTGTGGGCTGGACAGATGAAGTTAAGACCTTCCTTCGTTACAACGCCAATAAAGCCCTCATGAACTTGGGACAAGATCCACTCTTCCCAGACTCAGCGGATGACGTCAACCCAATCGTTATGAACGGAATCTCAACCGGTACATCCAACCACGACTTCTTCTCTCAAGTCGGAAATGGTTATCTTCTCGGTGAAGTAGAAGCCATGCAGGATGACGATTACAACTACGGCCTATAAGACAAAAACCTTTCCATCTGGAAAGGTTTTTTTGCTTTTTCATGCTAAAAATTAGCCTTGCTGCAGAAGAAACTATCTCAAATAAACAAATCAGTCCTTTCCAGATTTGGAAAGGGCTGATTTGGTAGGTATGTTACTCCCCATTCTTCTTTATTGAAGCAAGAAGATAAGGAGAGAAGCGATCAGGTTATTTGCTATATGCAGGGCAATGGCATAACGAATATCTTCCTTAGTCAGATACGCTAAAGCAAAAATTGAACCCATTATAAAGTAAGTTAGAAATTGCCCTAGACTAGACGGAAGATGGAGAAAAGAAAATAAACTAGAAGAAAGAGCAATATAGAGCAAGGTTTGTCCTAGGGTTTCCTGCTTTGAAAATAGATACTTGGCCATTAAGCCTCTAGTTATGAATTCTTCAATAATGGGAGCAATAAAAATAATATAGAAAAAAACGAAGGCAGGAAATAACTCCAAGAAAAACTCAATACTTCTTTGATTATTAGACGATTCACCCGAGACCAAGGCTTGAAGAGCAATAAAGGCAACTAATAATCCAATGGGTAACCATATCGTGGACGTCAGTTTGGTCTTTTTAACCTCAAGTTTCCAACCCTTTTGGTACCATTTCCACAAACCAAAAATATAGAGAGCAGATACCAAAGCGAATATCAAGAGAATGAGAGGCTCGGAACCTCCCTCAACGAGAACATTCAAGCAACTAGCAAGAATCCTCGAAAATAAAATAAAATGAGAGAAGACCACCAAGGCATACAAACCAACATTTTTCCAGATACTGTTCCCCTTCATACAACACTCCTTTTTCCTTTCGATTCCTATTCCAAGTCTATTTTTTAATTCAATTATCTACCTTTGATTATTTATTATGCTGTCAAACTTAGGATTTTTATGAGGGCCTCGGACTGCGCCTTCAAATCGACAATGGAGCAATATCTAAGACACTTCCTTTTTCCTATATATTTATTGTAATGTATTTATCAAAAATTACAAGTACTTCTTAAAAAGTTTTTACAAAGGATAAATTGCAAGAATAAGTGCAACATTTACTTGAACTCATCCTCTAGAGCTTCACAAGCAGTTCTGTAAGCTAAAC
>NZ_JAHZQQ010000070.1 GCF_019930045.1 Streptococcus australis
CTTTATGCTGTTTTTCGCAATTCTAGTATATCAGATGAACGTGTCTTTTGTGTTGCACTTCATTTTACAACAGGGCGTATAGAAAAAATACATTTTGAAGGAGAAAAAACATGTCCACGATCGACTTTCATAGTTTGGCAAAGACAGAACTACACTGCCACTTAGACGGTTCCTTGTCTCTTCCGACCATTCGCCAATTGGCAGCCATGGCTAATATTGACCTACCTGCTAGCGATGAGGAGCTCAAGCACCATGTTACTGCACCTGCCCACTGTGAGAATCTTTTGGACTATTTAGAGGCCTTTGACTACATTCGCCCTCTTCTTCAGACCAAGGAAGCCTTGACCCTTGCTGCTTATGATGTGGCCAAGCAAGCTGCTTTGGAAAATGTCGTCTACATTGAGGTTCGTTTTGCCCCAGAATTGTCCATGGACCAAGGGCTCACTGTCCCAGAAACTATCGATGCTGTCTGTGAAGGACTGCGCCAAGCCCAGGATGAATTTGGCATTGTCGCGAAAGTCCTCGTTTGTGGTATGCGCCAGTCGGATCAAGAACTCACTTCTCGTATCCTGGCAGAAGCTAACCAAGTTAGGGATCAAGATTTTGTCGGCTTTGACTTTGCTGGGGATGAGCACCACTATCCACCACAAGCCATTGTTGCCCTCATCCAACAGGTCAAAAGTTACAACAGGCCCATGACCCTGCATGCTGGCGAGTGCCACTGTCCAGCCAACGTCGTTCAATCCATGGCCTATGGCATCAAACGAAATGGCCACGTGACCTTGCTAGAGGATGAACCAGAACTTCTAAAAGAGTTTGTGAAAAATGGGGTTACGGGTGAGCTCTGTTTGACTAGTAACCTTCAAACCAAGGCTGCTGCCACTGTGGCGGACTTCCCTTACCTTAAGATGAAGGAAGCTCAAGCTCATATCAGTATCAACACCGATAACCGGACCGTCTCTGACACGGATTTGACCAAGGAATACGAACTCTACCATTACCACTTCCAAACGACGCCAGCTGACTTTTACCAGCACAATGTCGATGCCATCCAAGCTTCCTTTGCTAGTGATGAGGAAAAGCAAGAACTCCTGACCAAACTTGAAAAAGCTTACGCGGACTATTTATAAACGAAAAAAACTAGCACTCAAATAAGTGCTAGTTTTTTAATCTTTCCACAAATCCATCGCCTGTAAGAAATCATCTGAAACTGTGACATTTTCAGGCTGAAGGGCTTCCCGTTCTTGTTGTTTGATTTTTAATTGTGTCAAACTGGTAATTCCCTCCCGTCGCCAATTGCGCAGGATGGCCTGAATGTATTTCCAGTGAGGCTTGCCGTTAAAGACTGCTTCTCTCAAGGCAGCCTTCACAATATCAGGGTCTGTTTGGTCCTGTTTGACAGTCTGCGTCAAATCTTCGATTTCAAATGGCGTCAATAAACGACCTAACTCCTGCTCAAAGGTTTTGACCAAACCAGCCAGTTCATTTTCTGCTTGCTTGTCTTGCCCATGCTGTGCTACTTCCATCTTGCTTTGAAGCAAGTCATCCAGGCGTTCGAGGGCAATGGTCGCATCAAAAAGAACTTCAATCTCGCCATCTAACTCAATAGTCCGGTATTGGAGCAACCCTTGATTGGTTAGGCGAGACATGGACTGGTTGACTTCTGTGACCGACTTGCCAATCGCATCTGCAATTTGATTCGGCGTGAGACTGGATTGGTTGGTCGTATTCTGCAAATAAAAGAACTGCCAAACAAGAAAATCCTCTGCGTCTTTAAATAAGTGTTGATAATGGAAAAGTAAGGCACTTGGTAAAACCAAATTGCCCGACTTAAATGCTTGTGAATATGTCATACTACCCCTTTATAGGTAACCATAAAATGAAATATCTTTTTCTAACTCCTCCAAACGATAAGGAGTCTCTTGATAAACTGCATAATTGATCCAATTACTAAAGAAGTTGGCTGCCGCTAAGTTCCACCGCATCCGTGGGTCCCGACTACTGTCATCCTGATCGTAATAATTCTTCGGAAGATCTGGATTCAAGCCTGCTTTGACATCCCGCTGGTATTCCTTGGCCAAGGTATCACGGTCATACTCCAAATGGCCAAAACTATAGACCTCTCGAAGGTCTGGACTGGCCAGGATGGATAGTCCTACTTCCCCCCCCTGAGCCAGGACTTGCAAGTTACTCTTCTCTAGCACTTCCTTGAGGGGGACATCTGTATAACGTGAGTGAGGGGCCAAAAAAGCATCGTCAAAGCCACGCATCAAGCGATTCTGAGGATTCATAACTGTTTGCTCATAGATCCCAGATATCTTGTCGCAGAGGGCTACTTTTTCAATCCCATAGCGGTAATAGAGACCTGCTTGGGCACCCCAACAAAGATGCAAGGTAGAAAAGACATGGCGTTTTGACCAAGCAAAAACCTTTGTTAACTCCTCCCAGTAATCCACTTCCTCAAAGGCTAATTTCTCTACGGGAGCTCCCGTAATGATCAAGCCGTCATAATAGTTCTCTTTAATATCATCGAAGGATTTGTAGAAGACTTCCATATGTTCTGCCGCTGTCGTCTTAGACTCATGGCTGGTCATATAGAGGAAATCCACATTGATCTGCAAGGGAGTATTGGCCAAGAGGCGTAAGAGTTGAGTCTCAGTGGCTACCTTAGTCGGCATGAGATTCAAAATCAGAACATTCATCGGACGAATATCTTGGTGAGTTGCCCGAATATCATCCATGACAAAAATATTTTCTGAGCGGAGAATATCAACTGCTGGTAATTTCTTATCTAAGGTAATTGGCATAAAAAGCTCCCATCTTACAAGTTGTTACCTCTTATTATAAGACAGGAGCATATAGTTTTCAATTATGGTTTTTCTCTATCTAGATATAGCTCTAAACTATATTAGTAATGCATCAAGACTTTGTAGTCGTAATCTCCGATAGCTTCGCGACCTTTGAGATCATCGAGTTCGATCAAGAAGGCACAACCTGCAACCACTCCACCGAGTTTTTCAATCATTTCGATGGTTGCTTTAACGGTACCACCTGTTGCCAAGAGGTCATCGACGATGAGGACGCGTTGGCCTGGTTTGATAGCATCAGCATGCATGGTCAAGGTATCCACACCATATTCTTTTTCGTAGTCCGCTGAGATGACTTTACGTGGCAATTTGCCAGGTTTACGAACAGGCGCAAAACCAATACCGAGCTCGAAAGCGACCGGACATCCAACAATGAAACCACGCGCTTCAGGTCCGACGATCATGTCGATTTTCTTATCGGTTGCGTATTGAACGATTTCACGAATCGCATAACTATAAGCATTGCCATCTGCCATCAAAGGGCTGATATCACGGAAGGTAATCCCTTCTTGTGGATAGTTTTCAATGCTTGCAATGTAATCTTTTAAATTCATGGTTAACTTTCTTTCATAAAAAAATTTTTACATTCCATTATACCATGAATTCTACTAACGTGCATCATTTTTTACTAAATCATTTTCCCAGCCTCTTGCAACGAAAACAAAAATCCCACATCTGAAAAAGATGCGGGATTAGATCCGAAAAAAACTTACTATTCTTCTATCAATTTATTGTACTCGATTGTCATATCGCCCAGATTTTTCAAAGAATAGCGCGAGCTACCATTCTTGAACCAGGTACCAAGGATGTATTGTTCGGCGACCTTCTTGCTTTGGTTTTGAAGCCAAGTGAGGTCTTTGCCGTAGGTAGCAAGTTTCTGTAAAAAATCACTTCCTTCAACTGTTTGATTATCCTCGTAAAGATACACTTTTTCTTGAATCAATGCTCTTTTTTTAGAATTGTATTTGAAGGTCATCCAAACGTATGCATTTTCGTTTAGATGGTATTCATACCAGTAAACCCATTCAGAACTATCTCGAAACATCATGACGGATAGCTCTTCTTGACCACCAACGATTTTATCTGAATAGGGGTACATTTGAAATCCTTCATCCTCCTTCCAGATGCGATCACTCCCGATCGTTTCTGTAAAGGGCCTAAACATCACATAGCGCATCCAGCTGCCATTTTCAGCGTAGTTGATTTCTTCCATGGGATTTCTCAAACTCCAGTAGATCCCCAGCCAATAGAGGGCAAAAAGGAGGAAAGGGCTGAGCCAGAGAAATATTTTCTTTTTGTTCATTAAATCGATTCCGTTAAATAGTCATAAATTTCTTGCACAGATCCTAAAGCCATGAGTTCCTGGTCTTTGACCGTCTGCACCAAATCCTGATAAATGGAACTAGAGGCAATCTCCTTCTTCTCCGCGTCCTTGTTGACCGTCATGATGCCATTTTCAATCTGGACAAAGCCTAACTCTTGGAAGATTTGGATCATCTTAATCAACAAAACTTGTGGAATCTTGAGGTAGTCAGATAGTTGGCTGAGCTTATGGCGAATATCAAACTCAGGGAACTGATACAGCGTTTTGTAGAGTTTGGCATACTGATCGCGACTCCCGTAGCCTGTCAGGTAATAGGCCTTGTCTAGGTGATTTTTAAAATAAACCGCTTGGAAGTTCTGTTCTTGGAAGAGGGCTTTCAAGTCAGCCAGGTCATCGGGTATGCGATCGATGACAATGGCAGGGGAATCTTCCCCTTCTTCCAATTGACTAAAGAGGGGAATAGCTTGTGGGAGAGGAGCATTTTTCCCTCGGATATTATAGAGCTGTACTCCTTCTACACGGGCATCCACCACCATCAGTTGCAGGGTAGTCTGTCCATTCCACTGATTGACGGACAAGGATACCACCAACTCCAAGTTTTTCGCTTGGGAGTACTCCAATTCCAAATGGCCCTGGCCAAAAGCCACCACATCAAAGCGGGCATCCCCTTTTTGAATCTTCAACTTCAGATGGCTATTGCCGGCCCCCATAGTCCGGCTAGACTCCACTTGAAAATCACGAATGTAAAAGACTGGCTTCTTATGGTCCATCCCAAAAGGAGCGAGACGGTCAAAACTCTTCAAGGTATCCAAAGTCAGCTCTTCTAGGTCCAACTCCTCATCCACAAAGAGTGTGGATTTGGCCGTCAGGTCAATCCCTTTTTCTACAATATAGTCAGAAAAAATCTCGGTCAGACGAGGGATCTTGTCCACTTCCAAAGTCATACCAGCTGCACCCGCATGGCCTCCAAAGGCGATAAAGAGATCACGATGCGGATCTAGGGCTTCAAAAATATGGACACTTTCGGGACTTCGTGCACTTCCCTTGGCCTTGCCTTGGTCTATGGTGAGGACGATGATAGGCTGATGGAGCTCTTCAAGTAGTCGACCGGCCACAATCCCTAGGACACCAGGATTCCAGCCTTCTTTTGCCAAGATTTGGACAGGAAGGCTTGGGTCAACCATGGCTTTGGCCTCATCGTAGATGGCTTGGACGATCTCCTTGCGCTCTTCATTCTTGGCTTGAATCATCAGCGCAATTTCCAGCGCTTCTTCGTCATCAAAACCAGTCAAGAGTTCGACCGCTGGATTTGGGTCATCCAAGCGGCCCAGCGCATTGAGACGAGGGGCAATCTGAAAACCAACTGTTTCTTCATTTACATCTTGAGGGGCGATGGAGGCCAGCTTGAGCATTTCCTGGAGGCCAATCCGTTGGGTTTGACGAAGGACACCTAGGCCATACTTGACTAGAATGCGGTTTTCATCTGTCAGACTGACCATATCCGCAATGGTCCCAATGGCCACCAAATCAAGGAAATCTAGGGGCACCTCTTCTAGGAGGGCACAAGCCAACTTAAAGGCAACCCCACAGCCTGCTAGGTGCTTAAAAGGATAATCGGCATTTGGATGCTCGGGGTGAATGATGGCATAGGCATCGGGCAAGACTTCTGGCATGGCATGGTGGTCGGTCACGATAACATCTACTCCCATGCTTTGGGCCAATTCAATGGCTTCATGACCAGCTACCCCATTATCCACTGTAATAATGAGGGATATTCCCTGCTGTTCAATAAAATACTTGTAGACACTGGCATTGGGACCGTAGCCATCCGTAAAGCGGTTAGGTAGATAGACGGTTACTTCCGCCCCCATCTGCTCCAGGGTTTCCTTCATAATAGAAGCGGCCGTCATCCCGTCCGCATCATAGTCCCCATAAACTAGGATTTGTTCATAATCTTCAATGGCTTGGCGAATGCGATCCACTGCCTTGTCCATATCGTGAAGCAGGTAGGGATTATGCAGATCTTCTAGTCGCGGTTCAAGAAAACGATCCAGCGCCTCTTCCGTCTGGATCCCTCGTTCTCCCAGTAACTTGGCTGCAGATGCTTCTAATCCTCTCTTCTTTGCTTGCGCCAAAAAAGTATCATCTGAAAAGGGCGCAGCAAACTGCCATTCATATTTTGACGTGATCATCTGTTTATCTTTTCTCCCTGTTATCTAGTCTACTTATTATAACATGAATGAATTTATCAGAGGGGATAAAAGCCTATGCTTCCTAAAGAGAGAATAGAAAAAAACGGATGGCGATTAAACTCACGGTACCTTTACCATCAAGACTTACTTTTCTAGACGAAAGAAAAGACTGGGAATCAACTCCCAGCCTTGCTATTTGACTTGCGGTCTATTAGATAGTCCCTTTTTCATCTTCCTTATTCTTGATTCTCTAGTTCGTCCTGTTGATCTTCATAAATAACAACTTTCCCATCTTTCACTTTGAAGGAGTAACTGAGCGTGTCTTCCGAATCATCTTTATGATTGGAATAGTAGAAACTATAGGCACCATCTGGTAATTTGCTTGCATCTAGCTTTTTAGCTGCCGCTTTTAGGTCTTGCTCCTTAACGGACACGGCATCATCTACATAAATGGTCATACGGATTAACTCTTGATCGATCAAGGTTTGAAAAGGAATTTGATAGTAGCCGGCAAAGTCTTTTTTCCCTTCTTTGAGATTTTGACTTGCAATGCTATCCAGGATTTCCTCTTTTTCTTCCTGATAAAAGTTACTGATAAATTGCAAGAATAAGTGCAACATTTACTTGAACTCATCCTCTAGAGCTTCACAAGCAGTTCTGTAAGCTA
>NZ_JAHZQQ010000071.1 GCF_019930045.1 Streptococcus australis
TAGCTTACAGAACTGCTTGTGAAGCTCTAGAGGATGAGTTCAAGTAAATGTTGCACTTATTCTTGCAATTTATCAAATGAAAGAAAAACTTGAAATATCAGTTATTTAAAAGATCATAATAATTCAAACTCATATTTTATTATGTCACAAATCAAAGAGAGGGAGTCCAATATTGCTTGAAGAATTCGATTGTTTGATACAAAAAGGTTTTGGTGATCTACATTTGTATATATGCATAGAAAAGTATTGGCTCAAAACTAGCCTCGTTCATAAAATTGAGGAAATACTGGTCTCGTTGATTTCTTGTCTTTTTTAGTGGTTTTAAGAGATTGATTATCCTTGGTCTTCCGGTAAAAAAGGACTATAATAAAGATAGGAATTTGTGTTTAAGTGGGAGAAAAGATATGGCTTATATTGAGATGAAACATAGTTATAAACGCTATCCGTCAGGAGAAACTGACATCATTGCCAATAAAGATGTTACTTTTGAAATTGAGAAAGGCGAATTGGTCATCATTTTGGGGGCATCAGGCGCAGGAAAATCAACAGTCCTCAATATTTTGGGAGGTATGGATACCAATGATGAAGGGGAGGTACTAGTGGATGGGAAAGTCATCTCAAGCTTCTCCTCGCACCAACGAACGGATTATCGCAGAAATGATGTTGGTTTTGTCTTCCAGTTTTATAATCTCATTCCCAATTTGACAGCAAAGGAAAATGTTGAGCTGGCTTCTGAAATTGTTTCTGATGCCTTAGACCCTGACCAAGTCTTGAGAGAGGTTGGATTGGGTGAGCGTTTGAACAACTTCCCAGCCCAGCTATCTGGTGGAGAACAACAACGGGTAGCCATTGCGCGCGCAGTGGCTAAGAACCCTAAGATTCTACTTTGTGATGAACCAACAGGGGCTTTAGACTACCAAACCGGTAAACAGGTTTTAAAGATTCTTCAGGACATGTCTCGTAAAAAAGGGGCAACAGTGATTATCGTCACCCATAATGCTTCTTTAGCACCAATAGCCGATCGTGTCATTCAGATGCATGATGCCCAAGTAAAATCGGTGACCATCCATAACACTCCACTAGATATCGATAGCCTAGAGTATTAGGGAGGTTGTTCATGAAGCGAAAAATATATTGGAAAGATCTATGTCATTCCTTTACCAGTTCCAAAGGGCGCTTTTTGTCCATTTTAACGCTGATGATGCTGGGTACCTTAGCCCTGGTCGGTTTAAAAGTAACGACTCCAAATATGCACCGGACTGCCCAGCGCTTTATAGATCAACAAGAAATGTTGGACCTAGCTGTCATGGGAGATCTTGGTTTGGATAAGACTGACCAGGAAGAGCTACAAGGATTGACGGGGGCCAGCTTGGAGTTTTCCTACCTGACAGATGTGACGCTTGACGGAAAGGACGAAGCTGTTCGACTTTTTTCCATTCCAGAAACCATCTCACGCTTTCAGCTGGCTTCAGGACGGCTTCCGCAGAAGGAAGATGAGGTCGCTCTAGCAGCGTTTTGGAAAGATCGTTACCAGATTGGGGATCAGCTAAGGATACATGAAAAAGCTGGAAGTCCATCTGTTTTAAAGATAAAAAACTATCGAATTGTTGGCTTTATAAAGTCTGCTGAGATGTGGTCCGAAAAAGACTTGGGACAAGCTAGGAGTGGGAGTGGTTCCTTGGATGCCTATGGCGTCCTCTCAAAAGAAGCCTTTACTAGTCCTGTTTATAGCCTTGCTCGGATTCGGTTTGATGATTTGAGGGGGCTCAATCCATTCTCAACTAGCTATCAAGATCGTCTGGCCTCCCATCAAAAGGACCTGGAAAAACTCCTAGCTGGAAATGGACAGGAGCGCTATACAAAACTGCAGGCTGATGGGAAACAAAAGATCCAAAAAGGGCAAGAAGAACTTGATGCTGCAAACAAACAGTTAGCAGACGCACGCGAAAAGGCAGGTCAAGCACAGACACAATTGACGGAGCAATCCAATAAACTGAATCAACTGTCTACACTCTTGCCCAAGGAAGAATTAGAAGCAAGGCGACTCGAGTTGGCAGAAGCCCAAAAGCAACTAGATCAGCAATTGGTCAACATCCAGACAGGTGAATCGGAACTAGCAACTAAACAGAAGGAGCTGGAAAAGGCCAAGGAAGATCTGAAAAATCTAGAGCAACCAAACTATCATGTCTATGATCGAAAAACCATTCCAGGCGGACAGGGTTACCTCATGTATAGTAATGCCAGTGCCAGTATCTCTGCGGTAGGCAATCTTTTTCCTGTGGTACTCTACGCAGTCGCTGCCATGGTCACGTTTACGACCATGACTCGTTTTGTTGATGAAGAACGGAGCCATGCGGGCTTGTTCAAAGCCTTGGGCTATCGAACGAAAGATATCTTAGCAAAGTTTCTCTTGTATGGCCTGGTTGCTGGAACTATTGGAACCGGCATCGGAACTCTTCTCGGTCATTATGTTTTATCAGGAACCATTTCACAAATTATCACTCAGGGGATGGTCGTAGGCACTAGTCAACAGTATTTTTATGGATCTTATAGCTTATTAGCCTTGGGGCTCTCCCTTCTTTCTAGCGTCTTTCCAGCTTATCTAGTCGCTAAGAGAGAGTTGAAGGAAGAAGCCAGTCACCTCCTTCTTCCAAAACCGCCAGTTTCCGGATCCAGTATTTTGCTCGAGAGGCTACCTTTTTTGTGGAAACGTCTGAGTTTTACCCAAAAGGTGACCGCTAGAAATATTTTTCGCTATAAACAGCGAATGTTAATGACCATATTTGGTGTTGCTGGTTCGGTTGCTCTTCTCTTTGCGGGTCTGGGAATTCAATCCTCAGTCGGTGGAGTGCCCCAACGCCAGTTTGGGGAAATCCTTAAATACGATATGATTCTCTCGACCAAATCCAGTCTGACAGACGAAGAGGAACATTCCTTGAAGAAGCGCTTGAAGCAAGCAGATATTAAAGAGACAGGAGCCATTTTTACAAAACAAGTGGAGGCTTCTTATCCTTCCGGACGTGGAAAACAAAGCATAACCTTAATGGTGTCCTCTAAAGACAGCTTGGATCCCTTTATCAGCCTCCGTTCAGAAGAGGGTAGACTCGACCTATCCAATGGGGCGGTGATTACCAGTAAATTAGCGCAGCTGGCCAAGGTGGGCGTTGGAGATGACTTGCGGATAGATGGGCATACGATTAGGGTGGCTGCGATTACCGAAAATTATGTAGGCCATTTTGTCTATATGAATCAAGCGACCTATCAGAAAACCTATGGAAAAAGCGCTAAGATAAATGCCTATTTGGTCCGATTACAGTCTTCTTCTCAGCAGTTCGTCCAGAAGGTCAGTCGGTACATGATGGAAGAAGGGGCGGTGCTTGCTGTTACGCAAAATACTTCCTTGATTTCTCTCTTCAGTTCTGTGGCCCAATCATTGAATAAGACCATGATGATTTTAGTTCTGGTATCTATTTTGCTAGCGATGGTTATTTTGTATAATTTGACCAATATCAATGTGGCAGAACGAATCCGTGAGTTATCCACCATTAAGGTATTAGGTTTTCATCATCAAGAAGTTACCCTTTATATTTATCGAGAAACCATCCTCTTGTCTCTTGTAGGGATAGGATTGGGTTTACTAGGAGGCTTTTATCTCCATCGCTTTTTGATCGCCATGATCGCCCCAGATGCCATTCTCTTTTATCCGCGGGTGGCCCTTGGTGTCTATCTTTATCCTATCGCTGGCGTCATTCTGATCCTAGCTATCTTAGGAATCTTGGTCAATCATCATCTTAAAAAGATAGACATGCTGGAGGCTTTGAAATCTGTTGAATAAAAAAGAAACTTCTACCCTAGGGTGGAAGTTTTTTAGAGCTTTGGTATAATGAAAGAAGGAGAAGAGACATGACAAAAATTGCTTTGCTTTCGGATATACATGGGAATACAACTGCTTTAGAGGCTGTGCTTGAAGATGCCAAGCGGGCAGGTGTAGAAGAATACTGGTTATTAGGGGATATCCTTATGCCGGGGACTGGTAGACGCCATCTCTTGGAACTATTAGAAGACTTGCCTATCACCGTACAGATTTTAGGAAATTGGGAAGATAGCTTGTGGCGAGCGATGAAGGGGATGTTGGATCCATCAAGGGTTAGTCACCGTTATTTGATGCGCCATTGTCAATATATTTTAGAAGAAATTCGTCCAGAAGAGATAGAGGCCATGCAAAGTCTACCAATGCAAGTGCATCGGGAAGTTTCCGGCTTAATAGTGGGTATCACTCATCATCTGCCAGACAAAAACTGGGGACGAGAATTGATCCATATAGGAGACCAGAAAGATTTTGATCGCCTTGTAACCAATCCTCCTTTTGATATAGCAGTCTATGGTCATATCCACCAACAATTTTTCCGATATGGGAGTGGAGGAGAGCTCATCTTGAATCCGGGTTCCATCGGCCAACCCTTCTTTTTGCAAGCCAATCTTCGAAAGGATCTCCGGGCCATGTATGCTATTCTGGAGTTTGATGAATCGGGTTTGAAAGATGTTGACTTTCGACGGGTGTCCTATGACATTGAGAAAGAACTCCAACTCGCTAAGGATCTGAAACTCCCTTACTTCCAAGTTTACTATGAAAGTTTAGTCAATGGGATCCACCATACTCATAATCATGAGCTTCTACATGAAATAGCCCAGCGAGAGGGACACAATATAGAAGTAGATGCATGGTTGAGAGATTTTTTCAACTAGTGTAACAGTTGACATTACAACAAATAAGGGTATAATAGACTAAAAGAAAGAACTTTAACATCGGAAGAGTAAATGTATCTAGTTACTGATGGTTTTAGATCCAGTTTAAGACCTCCCTATCTAGATGGAAGAGAGGAGTATCCATGCAAATTTCAAGTCGTTTTACCATTGGAACCCATGTATTAGTCATGATTGCTTTAAAAGGAGATTGCACTAAGGTGACCAGTGATATGATTGCTGGCAGTGTTGGTGTAAACCCAGTCATTATTCGGAAAACCTTGTCTCAATTAAAAAAGGCAGGCTTGATCCATGTAGCGCGTGGAACAGGTGGGGCCGAGATGGCCAAAGAATTGGAAGCCATTAGTTTGTTAGATATCTACCAGGCTGTTGAATGCCTTGGGAAGACTGGTCAATTATTTGGTTTCCACGAGCATCCAAATCCAGCTTGTCCGATTGGAAATAGCATCCATGGCGTTCTAGATGGGAAGCTGGAAGAGATTCAGCTAGCCATGGAAAAGGAAATGGCTCAGACCAGCCTCAAAGAAGTGGTGGAGCAAACCAAGAAACAAATGGAGCTAGCAACCGTTTCTTGATTTGAGTCTGTAAGAAACTTGATGTAAAAAAGCCTTTCAGTATAGACTGAAAGGCTTTTTGTGTTCATTGAGTAAAATAGCAACACTCCTTCTAGCTTTACTTCACTAGGGCTACGAAGCTGACTAGAATAAATCCCATTGCAAAAATCCAAGTCCAATAACGGTTGGGAATGAACATGAAGGAAGAACGATCGCGGAAAGCAATGCGTTGCCCGGTTTCCTCATCAATCATATACCTCACTTGATCGGAAACAAATTTCTTTGTTAGCAAATAATTGACTGCTGCAGCAAGAATCCCCAACATACATCCTAAGATGATACTATCCGTTCTCTTATTTACATTAAGATGCAGGAAGGAATAAATCATATTCGCTAAAGCTCCTCCAATCATAAGAGCAAGGGGAACGAGCAAGCCTTTACCACGCCAAACAATCATAAAACAATCTCCTTTTTTCTATCTTAATCAAAATACAGCAAGTCTTTGCTGGTTTCGGTAAAGAGACCAAAGCCATCTTTTGTTACATAGCCACAGTCTTCAATCCGAACTCCGACTTTTCCAGGGATGTAGATGCCTGGTTCTACAGAGAAACACATTCCTTCTTCGATGACCATGTCATTTCCTTCCATGATAGAAGGGAATTCATGCACATCCATCCCAATACCGTGTCCGAGGCGGTGGTTGAAGTATTCACCATAACCAGCTTTTTCGATGACGCTGCGGGCAGCACGGTCTACTTCATGCGCGGTCACACCTGGTTTGATCATATCTAGGGCAGCCTGTTGAGCTTCTAAGGTTAGATGGTAGATTTCTTTTTTGAAGCCATCTGGTTTTCCAACCGCAACGGTTCGCGTCATATCTGAAGCATAGCCATTCACCATACAGCCCAAGTCGAAGAGAAGAAGAGCATCCTTTTCAATTTTGTTGCTACCAGGAATGCCGTGAGGATTAGCTGCATTGTTACCAGTCAAGACCATAGTTTCAAAGCTCATTTCATAGCCCAAGCGTTTGATGCCAAAGTCGATTTCTGCGACGATATCCGTCTCAGTTTTATCCAGAGAGATGGCGTCAAATCCCATATTGACAGCCTTATCTGCATATTGACCAGCAATTAACATTTTTTGGATCTCATCAGCAGATTTAATCAAGCGCATGCGGTTAATCCGAGGGCTGAGATTGGTAAATGTTGCTTGTTCAAAGACTGAACGAAGTCCATGGTACTTGGTCAAAATTAAATTATCAAATTCCAAAGCAACCTTTTTGGCTTCAGGATTAGCGCTTGCTCCTTTGATTTTTTCCCAAGGGTTTTCAGAATCCACATAGCCAACCACTTGGAAATCGACAACTGCAGTCGCCCGTTCTACCTCAAGAGCAGGGACAAAAAGAAGCGGTTCATGGTCTGGATAGACGAACAAGAAGAGCTGGCGTTCGTGGGGATCACTGTAAAATCCAGTTAGGTAATTGATGGTGACAGGATCGGATACAACAGCAACATCTGTTTTTTCAGTTTCAAGAAATGCTACAATTTGATCTAATTTAGACATAAGCTACCTTCTTTCTATTGATAATATTTTCCCCAATTGTCAAGTCAAGTGCAACAAAGTCATTCCTCTGATTAAGCGAGTGTTCTTCCAGCTGTTTGAGCTAG
>NZ_JAHZQQ010000072.1 GCF_019930045.1 Streptococcus australis
TAGCTTACAGAACTGCTTGTGAAGCTCTAGAGGATGAGTTCAAGTAAATGTTGCACTTATTCTTGCAATTTATCATCATAAATTCATGAATATATTTAAGCCAATACCATTCAACATCAAGAAATGGGTCGGCTACCTGCTTCGTACATTCTTCACAGGGATCGCTCTCTTGATTTGTTTTCTCTTTTATTTTACTAATCAAGAAGAAAAAGAAATCCAACAGCAAATTTCTGGCTTTTATCAGGAAGCAGGATTTAAAGGAGACCTACATTTTAAAGCAGCTAAACTCCATGGGATGTCGACCAAATATGCTTATACCTATCAAGAAGGAGTTGAGGGAAAGACGGTTCAGTTTGATTTTCCCGATGCGACTCATCTATCAAAAGAAGAAACTGGGAAAAACTATGACACGGCAGGAGAACTGGCTCAACATTACAACAGTTGGTTAGTAGCCCCGTTTTTTGAAAGAGCCTTTACGGAATCTCAAGGATTTCAACAATTAAAGCAAGAGATAAAAAAGCGATTTCATCAACAAGGCCTCGAGGTAAGCGAGGTTCGTCTTCAGTTACCAAACCAAAATCCCGATTTTGAAGATCAATTGGCAAGAGACTTACTGGCTGCTGAAAAAATAGGAGAAACAGATCTTCGAGGGATTCTGACCTTGGATTATGCTACCTACCGCCAAATTAAGGGGTTTTCCTTTACCGTTACGGTAACTTCCCTCGCCAAAGAATTTGAAGGGAAGCACTTGGATGTATCCGGTCTTCCTTCTGGGAACTATGTGATTGAATCGGATTCCAAAGATGAAGGATCTTATTACTTTGAGATCGATTAAAAAATTTTTAATAGTGTCAAGTTTTTTTCTTGACAGGTCTATAAAATGTGTTATAATAGATCATGTGCTAAATAGCTTGTCTATTTCACCGAAAATTAAAATATAGAAAAGAGACTTATAAAAATGGCAGTTAAAATTCGTTTGACTCGTATGGGTTCTAAGAAAAAACCTTACTACCGTATCAACGTAGCAGATTCACGTTCACCACGTGATGGACGTTTCATCGAAACAGTTGGAACTTACAATCCACTTGTTGAAGAAAACCAAGTTACTTTGAAAGAAGACCGAGTTCTTGCATGGTTGGCTGATGGAGCTCAACCTTCAGATACAGTTCGCAACATCCTTTCAAAAGAAGGTGTCTTGAAGAAATTCCACGATTCTAAATTCTCAAAATAATCAAAAAGTAGGTTGATGTATGGATACGATTGAAAATCTTATTATTGCAATTGTGAAACCTTTGATTTCACAACCGGATGCCTTAACCATCAAGATCGAAGATACTCCTGAATTCTTGGAGTACCACCTTGACCTTGATCCTAGCGATGTTGGTCGAGTGATCGGTCGGAAAGGTCGCACCATTTCTGCGATAAGAACGATTGTCTACTCTGTCCCAACTGAAGATAAAAAAGTAAGAATCGTTATTGACGAAAAATAAAAGGCGGGACTCTGTCCCGTTTTTTTGTTGCAAGGAGAAGGAATGAGAGATTTAACAGTTAGACAACTAGAGGAATACTTACTTGATCATTATCAACAATCTAGAACAGAAGAAGGACTTTTTATCAAACTAGTGGAAGAAGTTGGAGAAGTCGCTGAGGTTTTAAATGGACGTTCAGGTAGAAAAGAAGGTGTCCAAGATTCAAACGAGGTATTGGCAAAGGAGTTGGCAGATATCATTCATTACACAGTGGCAATTGCAGCTATCAACCATATCGACCTAACGAAGACCATTTTTGAAAAAGACAAGAAGGCAGCCATCAAGTATCAGCATGAACAAGATTTGGAAGGCTTTTTAGCAAGAAAGTCCATTTGAGAAAATCTATTGAACGTGATAAAATAAAACCTAAGAATGTTAAGTGAATTGTTGTTTAGAAGGAGTTATTTTGATATGAACCGATTTGAAGTAACTACAAAGATTGGTTGTCTCTCTGTTACTTATAAAAAGGGAAATAAAATACTAGTTTGTTTAAATGGTGCTGGTTTGATACCAAGTTATGAAAATTTCCTACCAATCCTTGAAAAACTTCCTTCCTCAATAGGTTACTTAACGATTGATTTTCCGAATACAGGCAGGAGTCCGATTCATAGTCAAACAGGAATTAATTTGGACAATCTTGTTGAAGCAGTATTCGAAATCCTGAAAGGGTTGGAAATTTCCGATTATATACTTTGTGTTCATAGTTTAAGTGGTGTTTTGGCTTTAAAGTTACTGAGTAAACCAATTAAGTGTCAAGCTTTGATAGCAATTGAACCAACAACAAAAAATATAATGTTTGCTGATTTTTCAAAAAATCCTTATCCAGAAATGGAAGAGCAAATGAGGATGATTGAAGAATGTGGTCCGGAAAATTATTTTAAGGGACTAACTCATGCAACATTTGAACCTGAAACTGATAGACTGATTTGGGAATTGATGGAAGAAAAGGGCTTAGAATTGGAAAAGCAAGTTCCTGGATTTCAGATATCAGTAAATATTACCGCTGAAGATTTTGATAGTTTGACCTTAGCAGATAATATTCCTGTTTTCGTATTTTGTCAGGCGTACAGAGAAAAAGAGTACAGAGATTCAGAATATTGGAATTCAAATACGAAACTCATTCTAGGTGGAAACCACCACTATCTACACTGGTCAGAATCGGAAAAAATTGCAACTCTTATTAGAGAACTGTAAAGATAAATTAATTAAAAGAGGAATGTAGTGAAATCATGAATTATTTTAACGTTGGGAAAATTGTAAATACCCAAGGCTTACAAGGAGAGATGCGGGTCTTGTCTGTGACAGACTTTGCGGATGAGCGCTTTAAAAAAGGAGCAGAGTTAGCCCTCTTTGATGAGAAGGATCAGTTTGTCCAAACGGTGACCATTGCCAGTCACCGTAAGCACAAGAACTTCGATATCATCAAGTTTAAGGATATGTACCATATCAATGCCATCGAAAAGTTTAAGGGCTTTAGCCTCAAGGTTGCTGAAGAAGACTTGACGGATTTGGACGAGGGCGAGTTTTATTACCACGAGATCATTGGCCTTGATGTTTATGAAAATGACCAGCTAATCGGTCAGATCAAGGAAATCCTGCAACCAGGTGCCAATGACGTCTGGGTGGTCAAACGGAAAGGCAAACGAGACCTTCTCTTGCCTTATATCCCACCAGTGGTCCTCGATATTGATATTCCAGGTAACCGGGTGGATGTAGACATCTTGGAAGGGTTAGACGATGAAGATTGATATTTTAACCCTCTTTCCAGAGATGTTTTCACCCCTGGAGCACTCTATCGTCGGAAAGGCTCGTGAAAAGGGACTCCTTGAGATCAACTACCATAATTTCCGCGAAAATGCAGAGAAGGCGCGGCATGTGGATGATGAACCCTATGGTGGCGGGCAAGGGATGCTTCTACGTGCTCAGCCGATCTTTGATGCCTTTGATGCCATTGAGAAAAAGAATCCGCGCGTGATCTTACTGGACCCTGCTGGTCGGACCTTCGATCAAGCCTACGCTGAAGAATTAGCTCAGGAAGAAGAATTGATCTTTATCTGTGGACACTATGAGGGTTATGACGAGCGGATCAAGACCTTGGTGACAGATGAGATTTCTCTGGGAGATTATGTTCTGACGGGCGGTGAGCTAGCGGCCATGACCATGATTGATGCGACAGTCCGCTTGATTCCAGAAGTGATCGGAAAAGAGTCCAGCCACCAGGATGATAGTTTCTCGTCTGGTCTCTTAGAGTATCCTCAATACACACGGCCTTATGAATACCGAGGGATGACGGTTCCAGATGTCCTCATGAGTGGTCACCATGAAAATATCCGTCAATGGCGTCTTTATCAGAGTTTGAAAAAGACCTTGGAGCGTCGGCCTGATCTGCTAGAAAACTATGAATTGACAGCAGAAGAAGAGAAGATGTTGGAACAAATTAAGCAAGAAGACTAACAGCGGTAGCTGTTTTTCTTTTGCACTAAAATAAGAAAAAATCTTTCCCATCCTACTAGTTATTGGTAACAAAATGTGGTATCCTTATGAAGAGAGAACAGATATGAAAAAGTTTTGGTGGGGATTGCAATGGGCAAAAAAATAGGAAAATCAGTCTTTACAACGGGTGTCGCTGCGACAACCCTCTTTTCAGGTTTGGCTGGACATAAGGCGCAAGCAGAGGAGATCTCCCAGAAGGCTGCTGCTGATCAGCAGTCGACGGATGTGACTGGAATGGATTCAAGTTTTATGGATATGAATATCTTAAATGAACAGTTGTTAAAAGCTGAAAAAAAAGTAGAAGACCAACGTTTGCGCTTAAATCAAGCCCAATCTGAATACAATGTAGCCAAGTCTGGTCTTGAAGCTGCTGAAGCTAACTTACAGAATACTGAAACAAGGATTCAAAATTCCGATCAAAGCTCTATTGGCAAAACTGAAAATGAAGTTGCGGTTGCTGAAGCAGTTGTTACTTTAGAAGAAGAGAAGGTACGCCAGGCGACAGAAACCAATCACCAAGTCCGTTCTGCCATCAAGAATCAAGAGAATAAAATTGCTGCCCAACAATTGCTCGTTGATATCGCACGAAATGAATTGAGAAAAGCCAAACAACCCATCCAAAATGATGAGACAGTATTAGCCAACGCACAGCAAAAAGAGGAGCTGGCGCAAAATGAATTAAAAATAGCTCAAGCATTAGTAGTTAATCTGACAGAAACTCATGCCAATGTGCCTCAGGTCTTAAAGCAGGTTTCCAGTGAGATTGCTGGCGCACAGGAGAAAATTGAGCGACTAGCCCATCAAATTTCCCTAAAAGAAGTGGAGTTAGAACAGGTCCGTGAAGCGGCAATGCTAAGTCCCATCAATCTTCAACAGGCAAGCTATGAGACCTTACTTCATGAGTGGGCCAAAGCAGGTGACCATGATGCTGTCGAAGCCTTGTCTCTTTATAGCCGTAGGAGTGAAGAGGAGCAACTGGCAGGTGGAAAGGTCACTAGATTAGATAACGTCTTAAAAGCGTTAGAAATCGTAGATACGATTAATCTCTACCGTCGCCAGGCTGGTTTAGAGGAGCTCTTGGTAGATCCTTATCAATTGCCTGCTAGTCAACTTCAAACAGAGTATTATGTTAACCATCGAAAAGGCTTGTCCAGTTATCAAGAGAATGAGCATGTTGCTTGGGGCTATCGACCTAGAGAAGCGGTTGCCTTCTGGTATAGTGAAAAAGATCTTTATCGTCAATTAGCCAAGCAATTCGATTTACCGACGGATGAAAGTCAGCTAAATCCTAGTCAGATCTCCAGAAATGTGGGACCGGAGCTATTTGCTAAGGTTGGCCACTATGTCCACATGATGGGGAATCAATACAAGGCTATTTCAGTAGCCTATGATCCAGAATTAGATGTATCTCAAGTAGCTTTCTTTGAAAAAGGAAGCCCACTTTATACCAGTGAAGAACTGATCAAGTGGATGAGAAAAGTTGCCAATGCAAGGACGACAAAAGCAGATGTGAAGGCTGTAAAAAATACATTGGAGAGACTAAAGGTCGAAAAGATTAACCAAGAGTCTCGTATCAATATCCTTTCTGGTCATTTATTCGATGTTAAGAATTCTCTTGCAAGTCATGAGCAACTATTGGCGCGTGCACAACGTAACCTTGCTTCAGCGATAAAGAAATGGCAGGCTGCGTCGACAGAAGTCAAGGAAGCGGAAAACTCATTGGCAGTATCACGGGCTCGGATACAAGGCAGTATCAGCCCAAAAGAAGAAGCCTTGAAAACTGTTACTCTAGCATTAGAAGAAGATAAAAAGCAATTAGAAGCTTTACATAATGCAGCGAAAGAGACTGCAGATAAGATTGAAGGAGCACATGCCCAACTTCAAATCGCTCAAAAACAATTAACGCAAGCCAAAGGTCATCTAAAACTCTTTACCAATTCATCTGAACTGCTAGTTGATGCCCAGTCCTTGGTGGCTTCCGCAAAAGCTGAACTCGAAGAGAAAAAAGTAGAATTTGAAACAGCTTTTGCAAGTTTCATGGCTTATCAAAAAGAAGCTAGTGAGTTCAGGAGTCGGATAGAGAAAATTCAGTCAAATGAGGATGGAAACCAACCCATAGTAGCAGGAGAGGAAGAAGTTACTGATCAGGCCCAAGTTTCGTTACTGGCTTCTACTCAATCAGAAGATCACTTGCAAGACGAAGCTAACCTTGAGAAAGCTACTGGAAAAGACGAACACAGAAGTAAAAAGGGATTATCCAAATGGTTCCGAGGGCTTGGGTTTAAAAAAGATGAATAGTTGTTAAAGTGAGAGTGGGACAGTAATCGGTAATTCGTTAGAATTCGATTTCGTCGTCCCACCTCTGCACAGTTGAGTAGGGCTGTAAAAGCTGATGAAATCAGCGTAGTAGAGCCCACTCAACCACTGCGTCTTGCTCGATA
>NZ_JAHZQQ010000073.1 GCF_019930045.1 Streptococcus australis
CTTTATGCTGTTTTTCGCAATTCTAGTATATCAGATGAACGTATCTTTTGTGTTGCACTTCATTTTACAACAGGGCTTATTTAGAAACTTTATCTTCCTTTAATATAGGAAAGCTCCTGTATGTTCTACAGGAGCTTTCTTATTGTATTAGCTTATTTTTCTTTGACTTCAAGAAGTCCTACATCTCCATCTTCGCGACGGTAGATAACGTTTGTTGTGTTGTCTTCCACATCTTTGTAGATGAAGAAGTCATGTCCCAATAGTTCCATTTGTAGAATGGCTTCATCTAGTTCCATTGGTTCAATGTCAATCGTTTTTGTGCGGACAACTTTTTCAAGAGCAACGCTTTCCTCAACCAGAGCGTCTGTAAAGATTTTGCTGGTTGCAGATTTGCTACGATTTTTCTTTTCAATTTTTGTTTTATTCTTTCGAATTTGGCGTTCAATCTTATCAACTACCAAGTCGATTGATCCATACATATCTTGAGAAACATCTTCTGCACGAAGTGTAATGGAACCAAGTGGAATCGTGACCTCAACTTTTGCAGTTTTTTCACGATAAACTTTTAGGTTTACGCGGGCATCCAATTCTTGCTCTGCTTGAAAATATTTTTCAATTTTTTCGAGTTTAGAAACGACGTAGTCGTGAATGGCTTCTGTTACTTCTAGGTTTTCACCACGGATACTATATTTAATCATATAAGTACCTTCTTTCTAAACGTTTTTCTTTTTATATCTATATTATAACGCTTTCATTTTGTTTTTGCAAATATATTTTTGATTATTCTATCTTGCTAATGAAAAAGATCTTATTTCTTTCACCCCTTTTACAATTAACATTTCTTTTGCTCTTTCGATGGTTGCTCCTGTTGTATAGATATCATCCACTATCACTATATTCTCAGGCCAGCTTTGATTTTCTGTCTCTATACGTTCAAAGACTTGTTCTACTTTCAATCTTTCCTTTTTATTTTTTTGTGATTGGGCCTTTGTATTCTTTTTTCTCAATAGGTCTTGATAGGGAATCCCCGCAGATTCTAAAATGGCTGTTACTTGATTAAAGCCTCTCTTCTCTTTTCTCTCATCGCTTAAAGGTATGGGAACTATGGTATAGCCTTTGTATTTTTTTAGCTCTTCCTTCATTTCTTCAGCAAAGAGACAAGCTAATAATTGGTCACCTTGAAATTTGTACTTTTGAAAATATTCCTTCATTTCTTCATTGTAATAGTAAAGCGCTCTATGATTTACCTTCTTTCCTTTTCGTTTCCACTCTTGGCAATCTTCACAATAGGTTTCTGAGGATTTCTTATAACAAGACTGGCAGCTAACTTCACTTACTGGGTCAAACTTGTTTTTACAGTTGTCACACATCGTTGGATTATCCTTTTTCATTAGGATGAGGCTCTTTAAGGATTCTTGATAGGAAATCTCTTCATCACATAGCAAACAATTACTCAAAAACCTGCCTCCCGATTCATTTCTTTTATTTCTTTAATAGCTTGCGTCATCTCTTTGCTACTACCTTCTGCCAAGTATAGTAATTCCCCTGTGGGTCTTTCCATACTTCTTCCCACACGACCAGCGATTTGAACCAGAGCGCTCTTGGTAAACAATCGATGGTTGGCCTCAATCACGAACACGTCTACTTTAGGGAAGGTGACCCCCCGTTCAAGAATGGTCGTTGACACAAGGATGGTGATTTCTTGATTGCGAAATTTTTCTACCAGTTCCAACCTATTATCCGTTTTTGAGGTTACCAGTTCGATGTTTTCATCCTTGAAGGCCTTCCTTAATAGATTAAGGATTTTTTCTCCTAATTCGATTTCTGATACAAATAGGATTAGGGGGAAGGAGGTCTTCCGTTGTTCTTTTATTAGCTTGAGCAACTTCATTGGAACTTGTTTCTTTTCTACTTTTTTACGTAGATTTTTTAACCATACTTTCTTAGGGACCACAAGGGGATTGCCATGAAAGCGTCTAGGTAGGCTAACGCGTTTTATCTCTTGTTTTTTGACTTTTTTATCCAATTCTTCTGTGGAAGTAGCTGTCAAATAGATGAGCTTCCCATTCTTGGTTACGGCATTTGAAACGGCATGATAGAGAACGGGGTTGTCAACAAAAGGAAAGGCATCGACTTCATCGATTATGAGGAGATCGAAAGCTTGATAAAATTTGAGTAGTTGATGAGTAGTGGATATGACAAGAGGCGTTCGGAAATAAGGGTCTGAGTCACCATGCAACAAGGAGATGGGACAGGAAAAATCCATCGTCATCCGTTTATACAATTCAATACACACGTCAATCCTTGGTGTAGCAATGCACACACATCTCCCTTTTTTAATCGTTTCCGCCACCACTTGGTACATCATTTCCGTTTTACCTGCGCCTGTTACTGCGTGTACCATCATTGGCTTGCTTTCTGTCAAGGATTGAACCAACTCCTGGGAAACCCGACTTTGAAAGGGAGTTAAGGTCCCCTGCCATCTTAAGACTTCTTCTTGCGGAAAAGCTTGTTGGGGAAAGTAGTAGAGTGCTTGGTCACTCCTAACTCTTCCTAATTGAATACAGGCTCTACAATAGTAGCTCCCTATCTGTAGTTTCCATCTAGCCTTATCAATCTGGGTTCCGCACCGATTACAAGTCAACACCGTCTTTTCCTGCACTATAGCTGGTAGTTGCTGAGCCTGCTCAAGCAGGTCATTCTCCAGTTGGTCTTGGGTGAACAAGTGTCCATAACAATCTTCAAGTTTCATACTTATATATTCGTAAAAGCTCGCAGTTTTAAGAGTTTTTTTGTAAAATAATTGTATGGAATACAAGACTTTTAAAGAGGACGGTCTCGTCCAAGAAGAAATTAAAAAATCCCGCTTTCTTTGCCACGTTAAACGAGTTTATTCTGAAGAGGAAGCTCGCGACTTTATAGCCGCTATCAAGAAGGAACATTATAAGGCAACTCACAATTGTTCTGCTTTTGTCATTGGAGAGCAATTTGAAATTAAACGGACCAGTGACGATGGCGAACCGAGTGGGACTGCTGGCGTGCCCATGCTTGGCGTTTTAGAGAATCACGAACTGACCAATATCTGTTGTGTCGTCACTCGTTATTTTGGAGGCATCAAGCTTGGAGCCGGTGGACTCATTCGCGCTTATGCTGGCAGTGTCGCACAAGCTGTAAAAGAAATCGGTCTCGTTGAGATCAAAGAGCAGGTTGGGCTAGGGATTAGCTTAACTTATCCCCAATACCAAGAGTTTGCGAACTTTTTATCTGCTCACCAATTAACAGAATACCAGACAGACTTCACCGATGCTGTCTTTAGTCTGATCTATGTAGATAAAGGGCAAAAAGAAGATGTGATTGCAGACCTGATTGATTTTTACCATGGAAAGGTTGAGATTAGTGATCAGGGGTTAAAGGAAGTGGAAGTTCCCATCCAGCTATAAAAAAAGGCTATCGCCTCGATAGCTTTTTTATATTTTACAAACCTTCTTACTGGCGGTATACTGGATACACTAACAAAGGAGTGTATATCGTATGCCAATCTATCAAAATATTACAGAATTAATCGGAAAAACACCTATTGTAAAATTGAACCACCTAGTACCTGAAGGGGCTGCTGATGTCTATGTTAAATTAGAAGCCTTCAACCCTGGGTCGTCTGTTAAAGACCGGATTGCTCTTAGCATGATTGAAAAAGCAGAACGAGATGGTCTTCTCCAACCCGGTTCTACTATAGTTGAAGCAACCAGTGGAAATACAGGAATTGGTTTGTCATGGGTCGGAGCTGCCAAAGGGTATAAAGTGGTCATCGTCATGCCTGAAACCATGAGTGTTGAACGTCGAAAAATCATTCAAGCTTATGGAGCAGAACTTGTCTTAACTCCAGGTAGTGAAGGAATGAAAGGAGCTATCGCTAAAGCAGAAGAAATCGCTGCAGAACGAAACGGTTTCCTTCCCCTCCAATTTAACAATAGCGCCAACCCAGAAGTCCATGAAGCAACAACAGGACAAGAAATTTTAGAAGCTTTTGGGCCGAATGGATTGGATGCTTACGTCAGTGGTGTTGGAACTGGTGGAACTATTTCAGGTGTTTCTCATGCCTTGAAAAAAGTTAACCCAGCTGTCCAAGTCTATGCAGTCGAAGCAGATGAATCAGCGATTCTTTCTGGTGAAAAACCTGGACCACACAAAATCCAAGGATTGTCAGCAGGTTTCATTCCAGAAACGCTGGATACCAATTCTTATGATGGCGTAATCCGCGTCACTTCTGAACAAGCTTTAGAATTAGGTCGCTACATTGGTGGAAAAGAAGGATTCTTAGTTGGAATTTCATCTGCTGCTGCTATCTATGCAGCAATTGAAGTCGCTAAAGAGCTTGGAGCTGGTAAAAAAGTCTTGGCTTTGGCCCCGGATAATGGAGAGCGTTACCTTTCAACTACCCTTTACGATTTTGATCAAGAATAAGAAAGAGGCTACGATGTAGCCTCTTTTCTTTCTATCTGCAGAAACAAATTTTTATTTTCCCTGATTGGTATCACTCAAAAATTCTTTACTTTCTTTAATCCAAATAGGTAATTGCTTGGCTAAAGGAGTAAAACCAATCTTATGGCGATCATTTGAAAAACGATGATGGCGAAAATGCTTTCTGTTCCCAGCTTCTAAGGCTCGAAGGGACAAGCTAGCCTTCCCAGAGTATTCATCTATATCAATAACCTGAGTACAAACTTGATCCCCAATTTTTAAGATATCATGAATGTTGTCGATATATCCACTGCGGATTTCAGAAATATGGATCAAACCGGTTACCCCTGTCTCTAATTCAACAAAGGCTCCATAAGGTTGCAAGCCTGTCACAACACCCTTGAGTTTATCCCCGATTCTCATGCTTCTCCCTCAATGTCAATCGATTCCATGACCACGTCTTCTTTAGGTTTGTCCATGGCACCTGTCTCAACTGCCGCAATTGTATCCAATACTTGATAAGAAGCTTCATCCATCAACTGACCGAAAACTGTGTGACGACGGTCCAAATGAGGAGTCCCTCCTTCTTCTGCGTAAATTTCTGCAATAGCTTCAGGCCAACCACCACGGGCAATTTCCTTTTTAGAATAAGGAAGGTGTTGGTTTTGAACGATGAAGAATTGACTACCGTTGGTATTTGGACCGGCATTAGCCATGGATAACGCACCACGGATATTGTACAACTCTTCTGAGAATTCATCTTCAAAAGACTCTCCATAGATGGATTCTCCACCCATACCTGTTCCAGTTGGGTCCCCACCTTGGATCATGAAATCTTTAATGATGCGGTGGAAAATCACTCCATTGTAGTAGCCATCTTTTGCAAGTGCAATAAAATTTGCTACTGTTTTCGGTGCTTGATCAGGGAAGAGACGAATCTTCATATCTCCATAGTTGGTATGAATTGTCGCAATTGGTCCTGTTTCTTGATCCATTTTTGTTTGTGGTAAGTGCAATTCTTTTTCAACCATTTTTAACTCCTCTAAGGCATGTAAGATGCCATCTTCTTCTAAATTTTTTGTGACATAATCTGCTTTTGCTTTTAATGCATCCTGGGCATTCCCCATGGCAATCGCTAAACCAGCATAGTCAAATAGTTCTAAGTCGTTCAATCCATCCCCAAATGTTAAGACATTTTCTGGTTTGAATCCCAATTTTTCGACTACTTTTGAGACACCATGAGCTTTGGATTGCTGATCTAAGACAACATCTGATGAGATTGGGTGCCAGCGAACCAAACGCAATTTTTGCTCCAAATTCTCAGGTAGGGCATCAACTGTTTTACCAGTCTCGAAAGTCCACATCTGATAAATGGGATGTTTTGCAGCAAAATCGGGATCTACTGGTAGCTTTGGATAAATGGGGTCAACAGCCCGACTTATCTCTTCTGTCCGAGTCGAAAGAGCTGCTTGATGACTCCCAACCAAACCATAATGAATCCCTACCTGCTTAGCCCAAGCAATAAAGTCCTGAACAAGTGGATTTGGTACCCTTTCTTCATAAATGACATGCTCCTTACGATCAATCACGTAAGAACCATTCAGAGTGACGTAAAAGTCAGGTTGGAGAGCCTTGATTTCTTCTGGCACTCCAAAAATCCCTCTTCCACTAGCAATAGCTGTGTAAATTCCTTTTTCTCGTAATTGAGAGAATACTCTGGTGACCGAAGCCGGAACATAGCCGGTCTCAACGTTTCGTAAGGTATCGTCAATATCAAAAAATACTATTTTAATCTTTTTCCCCAATTGTCAAGTCAAGTGCAACAAAGTCATTCCTCTGATTAAGCGAGTGTTCTTCCAGCTGTTTGAGCTA
>NZ_JAHZQQ010000074.1 GCF_019930045.1 Streptococcus australis
CTAGCTCAAACAGCTGGAAGAACACTCGCTTAATCAGAGGAATGACTTTGTTGCACTTGACTTGACAATTGGGGAAATTATATAGTCGAGCTAGAGATGCTAAATCTATTATTCTTAAAAAAACTTATTAGCGAAAAAGAATATGAAAAAATAAAGCTGAAACTGCGTAAAATATACACAAATTAGCTGACCTTTTTTATTGGTTGCGGTAAAATAAATGCAGAGAAATAGGAGGTTAAGCCATGTCAAACAACGTTGAAATTATAAAAGCAAATCCTTTAGTAACTAGAAGAAATGATAATAGTGGTTCTTTATCGAGGAGAGTAGCAGCATATTGTCGTGTTAGTTCCGATAGTGATGATCAAAAAAATAGCTATGATTCTCAAGTTCGTCATTATAGAGAGTATATATCACAGCACCAAGATTGGATTTTGGTTGACATTTATGCTGATGAAGGGATTTCAGGAACTCAAGTTGGAAAAAGACAAGATTTTCAAAGATTGATTTCAGATTGCCTTGATGGAAAAATAGACTATATCATTACCAAAGCCATTGCTCGCTTTGCTAGAAATACATTAGATACTCTCAAATATGTTCGTTTGCTCAAAGATAAACAAATTGGTGTATTTTTCGAAGAAGAAAATATTGATACTTTAACTATGGATGGTGAGTTACTATTGACGATATTAAGTTCAGTGGCTCAACAGGAAGTTGAAAATACATCTGCCCATGTTAAAAAGGGTTTAAAAATGAAGATGCAACGTGGAGAACTTATTGGTTTTCAAGGTTGTCTTGGTTATGACTATAATCAAGATACAAAGTCAATATCAATAAATGAAAAAGAAGCCAAGATAGTACGTTATATTTTTGAACGATACATTGATGGTATTGGGGGTAGGGCAATAGCTAGAGAACTTGATGAACTAGGTTATAAAACTCCGAGAGGTCTTGATCACTGGCAAGATACAACAGTTTTAGGAATTATTAAAAACGAGAAGTATAAAGGTGATATTCTAATGGGAAAAACTTTCACTGTTGACCCCATTAGTAAGAGACGTTTAATAAATTTCGGTGAAGAAGATAAATACTACATTAAAAATAATCATGATGCGATAATTAGTCCAGAAATTTTTACACAGGCGCAAGAAATTCGATTACGGAGATCAGGAAACAAAAAAACCATAGCAAATATAAAAGGTAAACGAGAAAGATATTCAAGAATGTACCCTTTTAGCAGCAGATTAGAATGTGGTTTTTGTGGTACTGTTCTGTCTAGAAGAAGTTGGCACTCTAGTTCAGAGTACAAAAAGATTATTTGGCACTGTACAACATCTATAAAGAGAGGTAAAAAGTATTGCACTCATAGTAAAGGAATAGAGGAAAAAGCAATAGAAAATGCTTTTTTACAGAGCTACCAACAGTTGTTTTATGAAAATAATAACCTAACTGAAGACTTTCTTGAAATTATAAAAGAAGAGCTTACTGATGATACCTTAAAAGTGGAGTTGACAAAGATAGTTAGTAAATTAAATTCATTGTACAAAAAAGAAGAAAAATTAGTTTCAATGAATCTAGATGGAAAAATAAGTGATTCTGTATATGAAGATAAATTCAATCAAATACAAATTGAGAAAGAAAAACTTTTAGAAGAAAAAGTAAACTTAGAAGTAACTTTAAAATCAGAAGTTGATATAAAAAGTAGATTAGAGAATTTTAAAGAAATTTTAACTTCACAAAAAACTTTGACGGAGTTTGACAAGGATATTTTTGAAAGTATCGTTGAAAAAATAATAGTAGGCGGAATAAATTCTGATGGAGAAATTGATCCAGCAATGTTGACTATAATTTTTAAAACGGGAGATTCTTCGACTAAAGATGCAAAATCTTACAAATCTAAAAGAAAGAATGCTAAAATAGATAATGATAAATTGTGTTTTAATTCCGTAACCGATGAAGAAAAAAAGTGTACAAATAAAGAAAACAACGCATGTCGAATGTGTAAGCTTGTTAGTAAAACGCAACTAATCCTCAAAAGGTTCACTGAACCTTTTGAGTCCCACAAACACATCACGTGGAGTGTGTTGCTCTGCTCGTAAAAACCTAGAAACCTTTGAATGAAAGGGATAATGAAAAGCCTTGATTGCAAGGCTTTTTGTATTGGCGTGGGGAAGTATCAGAGTGAGAAATTTTTGGAATGAATAGAAGTGATAGCTAGAAATTATCAGTTTCTATTTCCATTTACCCTGTGGGTACGTGTTTGTTTCCATTGACAAGGAGTTTGTGGGAATAAACGTGTCCCCTTTCTTTTTGTTTCCCTCTTTGACTCAGTAATACTACCGGACTAAAGTATGTTAATCTTAGTATGTTTTTATAATGCTACAAAAGGTCAACGCATTTGACTATTTTTTGTTTTATACATCCCAAATTGTAAAATAAGTCGATTATGCAGAGGTCTGTGAGAGGTAGGCTTTTAAATATCTTCCAGTGATACTGTTTGCTGTTTGGCAGACTTCTTCGATGCTACCATTCGCAATCAACTGTCCACCATAACGTCCACCTTGTGGCCCCATGTCAATGATATTATCTGCATTGGCGATGACATCTAGGTCGTGTTCGATGACAATGACCGTTGCCCCATTTTCAATCAACTGTTCAAAGACAGCTACTAGATTGGTCACATCACGAGGGTGGAGGCCGATACTTGGTTCATCAAATATAAAGAGGTAGTTGCTCTGTTTCTTTTCCAGATAAGTCGCTAATTTTAACCGTTGCGCTTCTCCGCCAGATAGGGCTGGTGTACTTTCTCCTAGATGAAGGTAACCAAGACCTAGTTCATCTAAAACGGTTAAGGTAGCTAAAATCCCAGTTTCTTCCTTGAAAACCTCCAGAGCTTCTGTAATGGTCAAGTCCAGCAGGTCAGCAATGGAATAGCCCTGCCATTTGACCGCTAAAATCTCATCTTTATAGCGTTTGCCATGGCAACGTGGGCAGGTCTCGACAATATCTGGCAGATATTGAATATCCAGTGTCACCGAACCAGTCCCATCGCAGTAATCACAGGCGCCCGATTTATTATTATAAGAAAAATCAGTCGCTGAAAATTCGCTTGAAATGCCGTCAAAGAGGGTGCGCAGCTTGTCCATGATTTTGGAGTAGGTTGCGACAGTGGAGCGAATGTTTTTACCGATTGGAGTCGAGTCAATTTCAATCACTTGCTTGATACTGTTGATTCCTGATACATGCACATTTTCAGGCAGGGATTTTTTAGCCAGTTTGGCTTCAAAAGCAGGTAAAAGGCTGTCCAGCACCAGCGTAGTCTTGCCAGATCCTGAAATGCCTGTCACAACATTTAAGCCTTTCTCCACAAAATCTGCCTGTACGGACTGGATATTATTAGTATCGATCACATGCACTTGGAAATGCTGGAGTTGATCGAGCTCCAACCTAGGTCGAACACGGATTTGAGCTGTATGGTTGAGGTAAGGAGCGATGACGGAGTCTGTTACTTGAGCGAGTTGGTTGGGACTACCTTGCCCGATAACCTGACCTCCATGATCACCAGAGAGAGGACCAATCTCAATCAAGTGGTCAGCGGCTTCTAAAATAGCCACATCATGATCGACCACAAGGACAGAGTTGCCTTGCTGAATAAGCTGACGAATAATGGCAATCAAGGCATCCACATTTTCCGCATGAAGCCCGACGCTTGGCTCGTCCAAGACATAGAGAATTCCTGTCATCTGATTACGGATGGTGCGAGCCAGTTGAATCCGTTGCAACTCACCAGTAGATAGAGAGTTACCTGCGCGGTCTAGTGTTAAATAATCTAACCCCAGTGCCACAATCGGCTCGATCAACTCTTTCAATTCACCTGCCAGTTTTTCAGTCATATCCTGCATTTCATCAGGCACCCATGTTTTCAACTTATCCGCAAATTCTTGCAGTTCCAGCATGTCGTATTGACTGATTTGGGCAATATTTTTGTTGAGTACCAAGGTAGTTAGCAAATCAGGATTGTAGCGGCTACCGTGGCAGGTCTGACATTTTCCTAGGTCATAGAAACGATTGAGACGCTCAATAGCCTTTTCGTTTTTAGCTGTTTGCAGACTATGTTCAATCGCCACAATGGCATTTTCATACTTGGCATTTAGCTCAAAAGATTTGCCTGTTTTGGTTGGGACGATAATCACTCGTTTCACCTCAGGGCCAGAAAGGACGATTTCTTTTTCTTTCTCCGTCAATTTTTTGAAAGGAACGTCTAGCCTGACTCCCTGTTGTTCAGCTACTAGCTTCATGTGAGTGCGGCCTGGCAATTTCCAAGAAGCCACTGCCCCTTCATTGATGGTGAGGTTTGAGTCTGGGATGACCTTGTCTAGCTGAATTTCACGTCCTTCACCTGTTCCTTGACAGGTCGGACAAGCACCGTCTGAGTTAAACGCAAAACTTTCTGCACCATAGACCATGAAACGAACATCACAAGTCGGACAGTTGATCATTCCCATCCGCTCATCAGTCCCCATGAAATCCATGACCTCTGCCACACGCAGAGTTGGGTCAAGACGGTGACCATTTGGGCAGACATGAGAGCCTAGACGTGAAAAAATCAAGCGTAGGATATTCAGGGTTTCGGTCAATGTTCCAACCGTTGAGCGTACACTTGGCGTTTCTGGACGTTGGCGAAGAGCTATGGTCGAAGGGAGGTATTCGACCTCATCTACGTCTGAGCGTCCAACTTGCTTGATGCGACGGCGAGTATAGGTCGCAAGAGCATTCAGATAGCGTCTTGTTCCTTCAGCGTAGATAGTATCCATGGCGAGAGAGGACTTACCTGAACCAGATACGCCTGTAATAGCGACAAATTGGTGCAAGGGAATATCAAGAGAAATATTTTTAAGGTTATTGGCACGAGCACCCCGTACCTGAATGGCTTGTGGGATGAAAAAATTTGGGGTCATGTTTTCTCCTTTTAGTCATTTGTTTTCAATCTATTATACCATATCAAGAAAAAGCAGGATTAGGCGACTAATCCTTCAGTCTTTTAATAAACGATTTCCTCTCCATCAGCTGGGATAATCAACTGATGACTGAAACCATGTTTTTCAGCATAGTCAGCCAATTCTTGACGGGTCAAGAATTGGCTGACAGCTTCCATGTGTGGCAAAAAGTTTAGCAGATGGAAGGGTCTTATGTACTTCATGAACACCTTCAGCACCCATGATAAGTGGACCACTTTCTTTAAATTGGTTGTTTCCTGCGTTGACGATAGCGACTTGAGGTTGGTATTTTTTGAGTGTATTTTCCACATTCTCATACCATACAGTATCACCTAAGAGGTAAGTAGTAGGCTCATCTTTGTGCTCGAAAATCACTCCACAGGCATGACCAGAGATCGCCAGCATTTCATCGTTGCTAGCATGACGTGCTTCGACATAAGAGACATATCCTTAATCACTATCGGACATCAGACATTTCTTGTTGCCTTATGGAAGCCCGCTTTGAAACCAACGATCAACTCAACCTCTTTCTTGAAAATCTTAATAAATATGCGAATTATAGCGTATTGACGGTGATTGACCATTTGAACTAGCCTCATCTTGTGGGATATGTATCAGATAAATACCTCTGGAGTGGAAATTCCAGAGGGTTATTTAAAAGACGAATTGCAGCATTAAAAGATGATTCCAGTGAATATGTTAGAAAATCAGTTGGTAATTCTTTGAGGGATATTAGCAAAAAATTTCCAGAGTTAATTAAGGAAGAACTTGATGGTTGGGATATTAATAGTAAAGAGATTCAAAAAGTTTACAAGTTGGCAAGTAAATTTATTAAGTGATAATTATCAGCTATAAAGTTAGAAAAAGATACTATAAAATATTTTCATTCTAAAGTTTAATTTTAAACAACAACTCTATCCCTTTCGTTCTATAATATAGAAGTTTGCTATCACGACATGTTGAGTGTGTAGCTTTGCTGGTAAAAGCCTAGAAACCTTGGTATGAATCAATAATGAAAAGCCTTGATTGTAAGGCTTTTTTTGTGTTTTTGTGATAGAATATAGGTAGTTATAATCGATAGCAACTAAGAAGCAGTAAAAATATTATTCATAAAAAAAATCAAGATAAGGGCGATAAAATGACAGTAATTGACAAAAAGAATTTTAAAAATCCCCAATTGTCAAGTCAAGTGCAACAAAGTCATTCCTCTGATTAAGCGAGTGTTCTTCCAGCTGTTTGAGC
>NZ_JAHZQQ010000075.1 GCF_019930045.1 Streptococcus australis
TGTGTGAATACTTACAGTTTACCCCAATGAAACGCTATGAGTTTTTTTGTTGCACTATATTTTACAATTTATCTTTTTCAAATAGTCAATGGCATCCTGCAAGGTTTTGACAGGAACAATTTTCATCTTGGTTTTAATTTTCTTAGCTGTTTCTACCGCTTCGTCGTAGTTGCTCTTGGCATTCGGATTGTTCTTTTTGACTTCTTCTGTCACTGGATTATCAGGGGCAAAGAAGATTTCAGCACCAGCGCGATCTGCTGCTACGACTTTTTTATCCACTCCACCGATATCTCCGACAGTCCCATCATGGTTAATGGTCCCTGTCCCCGCGATATGGCGTCCCTGACGAAGGTCTGGATCCGCTACTTGGGTATAGATGGACAAACTAAACATCATCCCGGCACTTGGACCACCGATGCCAGCTGTCGCAAACTCAATCGGTACATCACTCTTCACTTCTGTCCGGTCAATCAAGCTAATCCCAATCCCATTCTTGCCATTGACCAACTTAATAATCTTTCCTTCAGCAGTCTTGGTCTGGCCATCTTCTGTGTAGGTCACTGAGACCTTGTCCCCGATTTTTTGGGAGCCAACATACTCGATGAGCTCTTTTGAGCTCTTGAAGGTCTTGTCATTCACAGCCGTAACCGTGTCCGCAATATTTAGAACGCCTTTGAAGGTAGAGTCTTCTACCACTTGCATGACATACACACCGAGGAATTCCATCTCTGTCTCTTTTCCAGCCGTTTTCAGTCCTTGGTATTTGGCAGTATTTTGAGAGGTCTCCATATAAAATTGATTGATTCGGAAAAATTCCTCACTGGAACTGCCACCTGTCATTTCTTTTTCAGAGTAGATATCTGTAAAAGGAGTCACCCAGGCATAGACTATATCCGAGAAGGTCGCTTGCTTGACGGCAACAGTGACAAAATCATACGAACCGGATGCTTCGTCATTTTTCTGGTTGACGCGCATCACCTGGCGAATATCTTCTGAACTACCGGGCATTTCTAGATAATAGGGTAGGGGAACAAAGAAAGCTAGCAAGGCCAAAATCAGAAGCAAGGTCCCAATAAGGGGCCAGCGATAGGTCCTCCACACACTATCTTTTTTGCGTATAGGTTCAAATGGGCTTTCTGGTAGCTGAGCCCTTGGTTTCTCAAATTCTTTCATTCCTTTTATTTCATCTCCTTTATAACACTCTCTGGGACATAGGCACTGACATCCTGCTGGAAGGTCAGCAACTCGCGAATTCTCGTCGAACTCAAGGCCTGGTACTGGGGCTGGGCACAGAGATAGATGGTCTCAAGCTCTGGAGCCAGCTGGTGATTGAAGTAGTCCATGTTGCTTTCATAGAGGAAGTCCTGGCTATTGCGTAACCCTCGGACCAAACTCGTCACCCCATACCGTCTAGCCACCTCTACTGCCAACTCTGCCTCTGAGGTGATGACTCTTACATTGGGCAAATGAGCCACTGCTTCTGTCACCATGGCTTCCCTTTGCTCAATGGTAAAACAGCCCTTCTTCTCATGATTAAAGAAGATGCCTACATACAAGTGATCAAACAAGCGACTAGCCCGCTCTATCAAATCCAAGTGTCCCAAGGTCATTGGGTCAAATGAACCTGTAAATAATCCGATTTTATCTGACATAAACCGTCACCTTACTAATTCCGTAGATTTTTTCTTTCCAGATTCCTAGACAAGCAATCTCCTCAGGCAAGTCTACTGCCTTGTCTGTCTCACAGACGACCATGACTTCTTCTCCAAGTAAACCACGTTCAGCCAGGGCCTCAATATCGGCTACGATTTGCTCCTTGGCATAGGGAGGATCCAGGAAAATGAGATCAAAGGTCCCCTGCAATTGATTGAGAGCTTGGTGAGCCTCCATCTTCAGCAATTGAAACTTGTGGCTTTCCTTGGTCATTTGGATATTGCTAGCAATAATCCCTTGGGCTCTGCGATCTTTCTCGACCAAGACAGCCTGCTCCATCCCCCGAGACACCGCCTCGATGGACAGACCGCCTGAGCCAGCATATAAATCCAAGACCCGACCCCCATCAAAATAAGGACCGATCATATTAAACATAGCCCCTCTCACCTTATCTGAAGTGGGCCTTGTTGTCTTTCCTTCGAGCGTCTTAAGAGGACGCCCTCCATAGGTACCTGATACAATCTTCATAGAGATTATTATATCAAAATTTGGATAAAAGATACAAAAACACCCACCTCTCCCATCTGAGATCCGCTTAAGTTAAATCCCTTTCGCTGCTAAAGAAAAATCCTCTCACTTTTCTCTTGAAGTCCGAATTTTTTTTTGCTATACTATACGTAACTTTCAAAACGTTACATAGGAGAATGCAGATGTTTGATGCAAAAAAATTAAAAGACCGGCGACTTGAGCTGGGCCTGACCCAAGCCCAGGTCTACGAATCCTTAGAGATTAGTCGCAAGACCTACTCTAGTTGGGAGAATGGCTTAGCAGAGCCACACGATAAAAATCTCAGGAGGTTGGCCAAGCGCCTCTCCGTTAAAGAGGACTACTTTGTCGACAAGAGCTCAGCGCTTTTCACCTACCCTTTACTAACCCCACCCCATCAGAAAAAGGTCGATCTCTTTGCCAGCCAGCTCTTAGCAGAGCAAGAAAAGGTCGTCTCTTTGATCCCTTACCGCGTCCTCTCTATCGACTTGGCAGCTGGACATGGTCATACCTTCTATGACAATGAGACCGACTACGAGACCGTTTATTTTGACCAAGAGATCCAACACGACTTTGCCTCTTGGGTGTCTGGAGATTCTATGGAACCAAGCTATCCAAACGGTTCCGTTGCCTTGATGAAACAGACTGGATTTGACTATGATGGAGCGGTCTACGCCCTCATGTGGAACGGGAAGACCTATATCAAAAAAGTCTATCGAGAAGAGGAGGGCCTCCGCCTAGAATCCATCAATCCAGCCTATGACGACCTCTTTGCTCCCTACGAAGATGAACCAAAAATCGTCGGTATCGTGGTCGGCCACTTCCTCCCTCTGGAGGTCTAGACATGCTTTTTGATTATTCACGTGAGCCCAGGTCTGATATTGCTTTTGTGGATATGAAAAGTTTCTATGCTAGTTGTGAATGCGTCCGCCTCGGCCTCAATCCCTTGACTACTTCTCTTTGTGTCATGAGTCGGAGCGACAATTCTGCTGGCCTTATCTTAGCCAGTTCCCCCGTTTTCAAGCAGGTCTTTGGGAAGAAAAATGTCGGACGGAGCTATGATCTGCCCTTTGATCTCAAGACGAGGAAATTCAATTACTACCTGGCCCGTAAGCAAGGCCTGCCTACGGATCCAGCCTTTGTCCACTATATCGAAAGTTGGGCCAAGCGCACCTTTATCGTGCCCCCTCGCATGAATGCCTATATCCAGGTCAACATGGAAATCCAACAAGTCTTTCAAGAATTTGCTGCTCCAGATGACATCTATCCCTATTCCATTGATGAGGGATTTATCGATTTGACCAGCTCTCTCAACTACTTTATTCCCGATCCTCAGCTGGACCGACGCTCCAAGCTGGATCTTCTTTCTGCTCGGATCCAAAAGCGCATTTGGCAGCAAACTGGGATCTACGCTACTGTCGGGATGAGCAATGCCAATCCACTCCTAGCCAAACTGGCTCTGGACAACGAAGCCAAGCACCAGAAAACCATGCGGGCTAACTGGTCTTATGAAGACGTCCCCAATCGAGTCTGGCAGATAAAAAAACTGACCGATTTTTGGGGGATCGGCCATCGAACAGAAAAACGCCTGAACAAACTAGGTATTCACTCCATCTATGAACTAGCCCAGGCCAATCCAGACCAACTCAAAAAAGAATTTGGCGTCATGGGCGTCCAACTCTGGTTTCACGCCCATGGGATCGATGAAAGCAATGTCCATCGTCCCTATCGGCCAAAGTCTCACGGTCTAGGAAATTCGCAAATCCTTCCCCATGACTACCACCGCCAAAGCGATATTGAACTAGTCTTTCGAGAGATGGCTGAGCAAGTTGCTATCCGCTTGCGTCGGGAAAAGAAAAAGACACAACTGGTCTCCATCCACGCCAGCTACTCCAAACAGGAACAGCTTCCCTCCATCCACTGCCAGCGAAAGATTGAACCGACCAACTCTACCGCTCAATTAGCCAAGGAAGTCATCCAGCTCTTTCGCTCCCACTACCAGGGAGGAGCCATCCGGCAGATCGGAGTCTTTTATGGGAAGCTCGTGGAGGAGAGCTTCCAGCTGATCTCCCTATTTGATGACCCTGAGCAAACCCAAAGAGAAGAAGCTCTCCAAGAGACCATTGACCACATCCGTGACCGATTCGGTTTTGCTTCTCTACAGAAGGGCTCTGCCCTATTAGAAAATTCGCGCGCTCTGGCTCGAAGCAAGCTGACCGGAGGCCACTCTGCAGGAGGTTTAGATGGCTTAGCATGATTGATCGTTCTTATCTCCCTTATCAGTCGGCACGCGACTTCCAAGACCGGGGCATGGCCAAGTGGGCCGGATTCTTCCTCTCTGAGCATTCGACGGCCTTACAAACAAACCAGCTCTCTCTCGAAGAGCTTCGCCTCCTCTCAAACCAAGAAATCCGTCACCTCCTCGAGCAAGCCTACCAGCAAGAGACCTCCCTCTCCCTCTCTACCCTCCAGGACAATCAAGTCGCCGTCTACTACGGTCAGGTCTATACCTTAAGCCCTTCCGAAGTCCTCATTAAAAATGGCCAGCACTACCACTCTCTCCTTCTTTCGACTATTTTTTCTATTGAACCAGGAGATTCTAGCTATGAAACCAGCCCTGAATAAACACGAACTCCAATTCGATTATTTTTCAGACAATTACCAGCAGTTCGAGCATGATTTTTACCGATTGGCAACGACTGCGACCCCCTTGGTCTTTTTAGAAGATGACCTGCTGAGATCCATGTCGACAGGTCAGCGCAACTATTTCAGACTCCACCATACCCAGAGCCGCGACCACCGTGACCACTACTTTCACTTTCGCGTCTCCACCCATCCCCAATCCCCACTGACACGGATTTATACCTACCTAGGCCACAGCCCTACCACAGAATACAAAGCAACCTCCTAGAAAACTAGGAGGTTCTTTTATCATGTAGATGAAGAGGATTTCGCAACCCAACCAATCGCGTCTGCAGGAGGATTGTCCACATCAATCCAGATGAAGTCTATGCCGATTTCACCGTTTTTGAATTTGGAAAGACGGATACCATTGATTTCTAGCTGAGACAATTTCTTACCTGTTAGGATCTCTCTATCTTTTAACTGAAAGACTCCACGAAGAATCCAATTGCCAAGGATTTCTTGCTTATCAGTTGATTGAATGGCCTTCCCAGCTTCTTGGTTGATATAGGCAGTAATCACATCACCTGATGATAAAAATCGTAGCTTAAAGGTCCGTTCCTCTTTTGGGAGCGCAAGTTTACTCGTACCTGGCTCAAACCGTCCGATCCCTTTACCAAAAAAGTCTGGACGCTCCTCATGGAAATGTTTGGAGTCTGGAAGAGGGATATACACTTCACTGACCGGACGATACACCAGCTGTTCAATTTCTTTAATGAGTTTTTCGTTCCCTGTATCGTGTACAAAGCGAATCAAGTCCTCACGAATGGACTTCATCTGAGCTTTTTCTTCCTTGGTAGACCATTTTTTTAAGAGATAAATTGTAAAATATAGTGCAACAAAAAAACTCATAGCGTTTCATTGGGGTAAACTGTAAGTATTCACACAAAC
>NZ_JAHZQQ010000076.1 GCF_019930045.1 Streptococcus australis
AGTAAATGTGTTGCAACTCTACTATACAGGATTTATTCCTTTTTGTGTTTACACAACTTATTGTACACTACCTAATTAAATTGTTGAGTTAATATTAGGAAATTATGATTCATATTGATCAAAATAGTTTGCCTTTTTACAATTCGTAGCCTGCCCCTAAGGGCAGGTTTTTTGGTGTCTTAAGGAAACTATTTAACAGAATTTTTGATTAAAAGTTTCATTTTAAGAGAGAAATCTCTAATTTCATAATCAATAAGCAAACGCTTGCATTCTATTTTTTATTGGACTATAATAGGTTGGTATAAAGCCTTCTGTAATAATATTGAGAAAGTGTAGAAAGTAAGGATTTAGAATATTTGTAGTCAAAAATACAATGTTGCTTCTTACGATAGGGAGATAGATATGGCAATGATAGAAGTGCAACATCTTCGGAAAAATTTTGTGAAGACAGTTAAGGAGCCGGGGTTAAAGGGAGCCTTGCGCTCCTTTGTTCATCCTGAAAAGCAGACCTTTGAAGCGGTCAAGGATTTAACTTTTGAAGTACCCAAGGGGCAGATTCTAGGCTTTATCGGAGCTAATGGTGCTGGGAAGTCGACAACCATCAAAATGCTAACAGGAATTTTGAAACCGACATCTGGTTTTTGTCGGATTAACGGCAAGATTCCCCAGGATAATCGCCAAGATTATGTCAAGGATATTGGAGTCGTTTTCGGACAACGTACCCAGCTATGGTGGGATTTGGCACTGCAAGAGACCTACACGGTTTTGAAGGAGATTTACGATGTGCCAGACTCGCTTTTCCATAAGCGTATGGACTTTTTGAATGAAGTTTTGGATTTGAAGGAATTTATCAAGGATCCTGTGCGGACTCTTTCATTGGGTCAACGGATGCGGGCGGATATTGCGGCTTCCTTGCTTCACAATCCCAAAGTTCTCTTTTTAGATGAGCCGACTATTGGTTTGGATGTGTCGGTCAAGGATAACATTCGCCGGGCTATCACCCAGATTAATCAGGAGGAAGAGACAACTATTCTCTTGACCACTCACGACTTGAGCGATATTGAGCAACTCTGTGATCGGATTTTTATGATTGACAAGGGGCAGGAGATTTTTGATGGGACGGTGAGCCAGCTCAAGGAGACCTTTGGCAAGATGAAGACTCTCTCCTTTGACCTGACGCCAGGTCAAAGTCATCTCGTCTCTCATTATGAAGGCTTACCTGATATATCCATTGATAGACAAGGAAATACTCTCAATATTGAATTCGATAGTTCCCGCTACCAGTCGGCCGATATTATCAAGCAAACCTTATCTGATTTTGAGGTCCGTGATTTGAAGATGGTAGATACGGATATTGAAGATATTATCCGTCGCTTCTATCGAAAGGAGCTCTAAGATGGTCAAATTGTGGAGACGTTATAAACCCTTTATCAATGCAGGGATTCAGGAGTTGATTAGCTATCGAGTCAACTTTATTCTTTATCGGATTGGCGATGTCATGGGGGCTTTTGTGGCTTTTTATCTATGGAAGGCTGTCTTTGATTCCTCCCAGGAGCCTTTGATTCAGGGCTTCAGTATGGCGGATATCACCCTCTACATCATCATGAGTTTTGTGACTAATCTTCTGACTAGGTCGGATTCTTCCTTTATGATTGGTGATGAGGTCAAGGATGGTTCCATTATCATGCGCTTGTTGCGACCAGTGCATTTTGCGGCTTCTTACCTCTTTACGGAGCTTGGTTCCAAGTGGTTGATTTTTATCTCTGTTGGACTGCCATTTTTAAGTGTCATTGTTTTGATGAAAATCTTATCTGGGCAAGGGATTGTAGAAGTGCTGGGACTAACTACCCTTTATCTTTTTAGCTTAACGCTGGCCTATCTGATTAACTTTTTCTTTAATATCTGCTTTGGATTTTCAGCCTTTGTATTTAAAAATCTTTGGGGTTCCAACCTACTTAAGACTTCCATAGTGGCCTTTATGTCTGGGAGTTTGATTCCCTTGGCTTTCTTTCCAAAGGTCATTTCAGATATTCTGTCCTTCTTACCTTTCTCATCCTTAATTTACACTCCGGTCATGATTATTGTTGGGAAATACGATGCTAGTCAGATTCTTCAAGCACTTTTGCTTCAGCTTTTCTGGCTTATAGTGATGGTGGGCTTGTCTCAGTTGATTTGGAAACGAGTCCAGTCATTTATCACCATTCAGGGAGGTTAGTATGAAAAAATATCAACGCATGCATCTGATTTTTATCAGACAGTACATCAAGCAAATCATGGAATACAAGGTAGATTTTGTGGTTGGTGTGTTGGGAGTCTTTCTGACTCAAGGCCTGAACCTCTTGTTTCTTAATGTACTCTTTCAACACATTCCCTCCCTAGAAGGTTGGACTTTTCAAGAAATTGCCTTTATCTATGGATTTTCCTTAATTCCAAAGGGACTAGATCATCTCTTTTTTGACAATCTCTGGGCTTTAGGTCAACGACTAGTTCGAAAAGGGGAGTTTGACAAGTATCTGACTCGTCCTATCAATCCTCTCTTTCACATACTTGTTGAGACCTTTCAGATTGATGCCTTGGGTGAACTTTTGGTCGGTGGAATTTTACTAGCGACAACGGCGACTAGCATTGCTTGGACTCTTCCAAAATTCCTGATTTTTCTAGTTTGTATTCCTTTTGCGACCTTGATTTATACTTCCTTGAAAATTGCAACAGCCAGTATCGCTTTTTGGACCAAGCAGTCAGGTGCCATGATTTACATTTTCTATATGTTTAATGATTTTGCCAAGTACCCGATTTCCATTTACAATTCGCTCCTTCGTTGGTTAATTAGCTTTATTGTACCTTTCGCCTTTACGGCCTACTATCCTGCCAGCTATTTCTTGCAGGGCAAGGATGGACTCTTTAATATTGGTGGTTTGCTTCTGATTTCTATTATCTTCTTTTGCATCTCTCTGAAACTCTGGGATAGGGGGTTAGATGCATACGAAAGTGCAGGTTCGTAAGAGCTAAAGTAAGACTAAAATCAAGAAAGGAACTTATGATGCTTGTTATTAAAGAAGTTAAGGATGAAGAGCAAAAAATGGCAGTTGTCGCCGAGGTTTTAAAGGATTTGCCAGAATGGTTTGGAATACCAGAAAGCACGCAAGCCTACATCGAAGGAGCCAAGGACTTGCAAGTGTGGGCCGCCTATCAGGAGGGTGATTTGCTTGGCTTTGTAAGCTTGTCCTATTCTAGTGAAGATTGTGCAGAGATTGATTGTCTCGGTGTAAAAAAAGCTCATCAAGGCAGGGGGATTGGAAGTCAGTTGCTTGCTACTTTGGAAAGTGAAGCCTGCAAAAAAGTCGACTATTTACAGGTAAAAACAGTGGCAGAAGGTTCTAACAAGGATTATGACCGAACCAATATCTTTTATCGCAGTCTTGGTTTTAAAAAACTAGAGATTTTTCCACAACTTTGGGATCTTAAAAATCCTTGTCAGATTTTGATTAAAAAGATCAACTAAAAGTGCTTGACATCCGCTATCAGAGTGCTATACTGAGAAGGTAATCGCCGAATTAGCTCAGTTGGTAGAGCAACGCACTCGTAACGCGTAGGTCACAGGTTCGATCCCTGCATTCGGCATCAAATGATACAAGACAAAGCCCCTTGTGACGGGCTTTTTTGATGTCGAATCACTTTTTGTACCAAAATTTGTATCAAATGATTATAAAAGTTTTCGGATGTTTTCAAACTCACCCTTGATTGTCTCAATCGTCATGGACTGGAATGGTTTCATGAAGTATAGGATCTATAGAAAAAAACATTTATACCGTCTAGCTCATGGATGTTCATGTAACCAGATAGTCCGATAATTTGACCGCTTATCCAAATTTCCTTGTCACCTTTGCTTCTGTTTGTTATAGTAGGTTTATCAAAAGAAGCCAGTCTTCTGATAAAATTACATAAAGAGGTAGTATCATGAAAAAATTAATTGGGTTTGGATTTATCCTTGCAGCTCTCGCCGTTATCACTTTTAGTATGATTGGTTATCCGAAAATAGATGCCAATCTTTGGCCCTTGGTTCCAGTTGTCTTGTTTGCTTTCTTTACGCTTGAAAATGCACTCAAGAAAGACTACAAGTCCAGCTTGATTTGTGCCGTCATTGGCTTCATTATTGCCAATGCCATCTATGATCTTCTTCCAATTTCAAATGGGGTCGTGATTACTGCGGGTGTCTTGGCTTGTCTTGGTCTTGGCTTTCTCTTTCCAGACGCACCAAAAGAAAAATAATGCTTCCAATTTTATTCGCTCTAGGGGCTTGGTATGAAGAGATTTCTTCAGATCAAGTCCTTTTTAGCTGTCTGAAAGAACCACTTAGGGGCTGAAAAGAACCACTTACCGAAAAGGTCTTGTAAGATTTCGAACACCTGTTATAATGTTACTAACAAAGGTTAAGAAAGGAGTCCTATGAAAGTTCGCATCGAATTAGATCCGCAGATGGATGAGCCAGAAATGATCATTCGGGCTCCTCGATTGACGGAGGATGTCGCCCGCTTGCAACAGTTGATCTTGGAGCAAAAAATGACGCCCTTGACCTTTTACAAGGATCGAAGCGAATACTTTGTAGATGTGTCAGAAATTCTCTTCTTTGAAACAGATGGTGAAAAAATCTATGGGCATACCAGAGAAGAGGCATATGAGGTCCGTCAAAAACTCTACGAGTTGGAAGAAATCTTGCCGATTGCTTTCTGTCGCATCTCCAAGTCGACCATCGTTAATACCAAGCAGATTTATTCCATTGAAAAATCTTTTTCGGGAACCAGTACAGTAAACTTTTATCAAACCCATAAGCAGGTACACGTGTCCCGACACTATTATCAACTCTTAAAAGAACGGTTAAAGGAAATGAGGTAACAAAATGAAAAATAAATTAATTGGGATTTTCTTAATCCTCCTAGCAGCCCTAGTGCTCTTACAAGGCTATTTTGTAAAATGGGAGATCAGTATCTGGACGCTGGCTTGGGTTGTCTTGCTCGCAGTCCTTTCCCTCTCTAGTTTCCTGAAGCGCCACTTTGGTTGGGGTTTTCTATATGGGATTTTGGCCCTCTTCTCCCTTAACGGCCAATACCATTTTCTTCCAGTATCCAATTCGGTGGTCATCTTTTCTTCTATTTTAGCGGTGATCGGTCTCAATATTCTCTTTAAGCCTTCCAAAAAAGCAAAAGCGACTTGGAACTCCTACTCAGCAGGAACATCTTCTCAAACTGCTGGCAATGACATCGATGTCTCCTTTTCTACAGTGACCAAGTATTTGAATGATCAGAATTTTACGGGCGGAAGTGCGGATGTGAGCTTAGGAGAAGCTTCTATCTATTTTGATAATTGCCGGATCGAAGGACCGTCAGCCCAGTTTGCGGTGGATGTCTCCCTTGGAAGTTTGAGTCTCTATGTCCCAAGCGACTGGCGGGTTCATGTCAATGTAGAAAGTTCTCTGTCAGCTATCCAACACCAGGAAAATCCTAGCAATTTAACCAGCAAAGACTTTTACATCGTCGGAGAGGTCTCACTGGGGAATCTAGAAATCATCTATGTAGGTGAGAATAACTTTTCACCCCAATTGTCAAGTCAAGTGCAACAAAGTCATTCCTCTGATTAAGCGAGTGTTCTTCCAGCTGTTTGAGCTAGCT
>NZ_JAHZQQ010000077.1 GCF_019930045.1 Streptococcus australis
TTTATGCTGTTTTTCGCAATTCTAGTATATCAGATGAACGTGTCTTTTGTGTTGCACTTCATTTTACAACAGGGCGATGAAAATTATTAAGAAATTTCATTTAAATAACTTGCTAAATGAAGCAAAAAACTATACCATAGTAGAGTGTCTTTTGACTAAATATGTGATTAAAGGATGATTATGAAAAAATTATTAGAAAAGGTTAGTATCCTTTCTTTATCTCTTGTATTAACAACGTCTTTTTCGATTTCTAGTGCTCTTCCTTATATGTTCGAATACTATAAGGATCTCCCAAAAAGTCAAATCGAACTCTTAGTATCCCTTCCATCCGCTGGGATTATGGTCACCCTCTTCCTCAACACCTTTATCGAACGCTTCTTAGATGAGAGAAAGATGATTATCACCGGTCTATTAATCCTCTCAATCTTTGGAATGGTCCCTTTCTTTAACCAAGCCTATCCTATCCTTTTCATCTCTCGTTTCATCTTTGGGATGGGAGTCGGATTGATCAATGCTAAGGCTATTTCAATTATCAGCGAACGCTACCAGGGACGAGAACGAATCCAAACTCTTGGATTTCGTGGTTCTGCTGAAGTCGTAGGGACAGCACTCGTCACTTTATTGGTAGGCTTCCTCCTCCAATTTGGCTGGACTTCTAGCTTCCTAGCCTACGGGGCAGGATTAATCGTTCTCTTTCTCTTCATGACCTTTGTCCCTTACCACCAGCAAGAAGAAAGTCAACATATCCACGCCAATCATAAAGAACCACTCCAAAAAGAAGAATGGAAGTTGACTATTATTTTAGCCATTGTAGCCGCTATGATCGTTCTATGCAACGTCGGAGTAACTCTTCGCATTCCTAGTATTGTCGCCTACACTTTCAAGGATCAGCATAATTCAGCCAGCTTCATTCTAAGCGCTATGCAATTGATTGGCATTCTAGCTGGTATCACCTTCTCTGGTCTTGTTCATTTGTTCAAGAGCAAATTGATTACTTATGCCGGGATTGCTTACGGAATCTCAATGATGGCTGTAGCCCTTTCACCAAGTATCCCTCTTCTGGCTCTTTCCGCCCTCTTCTCAGGCTATACATACAGTACTGCTCTTACCATGGTTTTCCAAATCTTGTCAGCTAAGATTCCTGCTAGACGATTAAACCAGGTGACCTCAGTAGCCGTCTTGGGCTGTAGCTTCGGAGCGGCCATTACACCTTTCGCCCTCAATACCATCGGTCTTATCTCCGACAGCAACGCTTTTATCTTTACTGTATTAGGTATTGCTATGGCTCTCCTAGCCTTCTCTCTTCTCTATCTTTTAAAAGATCATCACGAATAAACAAAAAGACTGGAAAAAACATCCAGTCTTTTTGTGTCTTAATTACTAGAAAGTTGGGCAGTTTGCATTTTGTAATATACACCTTTTTGAGCCATCAACTCCGTATGATTCCCGTGTTCGACAATATTTCCATCTACCATAACTAGGATGAGATCCGCATTTTCAATTGTAGATAGACGATGGGCAATCACAAAGCTGGTCCGACCCACCATTAACTTATGAAAGGCATCCTGTATGAGCAACTCTGTCCGCGTGTCAATGGAAGAGGTCGCCTCATCTAGGATCAGAATCTTAGGTACTGCAAGAAAGACCCGAGCAATGGTCAGAAGCTGTCTTTGTCCTTGAGAGAGGGAGTCTCCAGCATCTGCTAGATAGGTATCATAGCCATCTGGTAACTGTTGGATGAAGAAATCAGCATTGGCAGCTTTTGCTGCTTGGACCACTTCTTCCCGACTAGCATCTGGTCGACCAAATGCGATATTTTCATGAACGGTACCCACCTTGAGCCAAGTCTCTTGGAGCACCATTCCAAACTGCTTGCGGTAGCTTGCTAGGCTATAGCTATCTACGGCCTCTTGGTCTAAGAGCAAGCACCCGTGATCCACATCGTAGAACCGCATGAGAAGGTTAATCAGTGTGGATTTCCCAGCACCTGTTGGTCCAACAATGGCTACCTTACTAGCTGCTGGGATAGAAATGGAGAGGTCCTTTATGAGAGGCTGATCAGGGCGATACCCAAAGCTAATATGATCAAATTGGACAGCTCCTTCTACAGCCTCTTCTTGCAAATCTTTCTTGCCACTTTCTTTCACTTCCTCTTGATCCAAGACACTGTAGAGACGTTCCGCACAAGCCAAGGCACTTTGCAACTCAGCAAGGACAGATGAGATGTCATTGAAGGGTTTGGTATACTGATTGACATAGTTGAGGAAGGTCACCAACTGGCCAACAGTAAAGCCCGTTCCAGATAGGATGCGGAAGGCTCCAAATCCTGTCACCAACGCATAAATCAGGGCATTGACAAAGCGCATCGCTGGATTAACTGTAGAGGAATAAAAAATCGCCTCTTGAGAATAACCAGCATAGTCGCCATTGATCTCAATAAACTTGTCTTTAAACTGATCCTGTGCATTAAAAGCTTGGAGTAAGCTTTCTTGACTGAGAGATTCTTCAATCATCTGCGTCTGAGTCCCACGTGCTTGGGTCTGCATCCGAAAGAGATGGTAGGAACGCTTGGCAATAAAACGAGCGATAAAGAGTGATAAAGGAGTCAGGATCAAAACCATTCCCATCATCATCCAATCCAATCGAGCCATACTAGCGATGGTCACTAAGATTGTAAGAAGACCAACAAAGAACTGATTGAAGACCATGAATAGACCATTGTTCAGTTGTTCAACATCAGTGGTCAAGCGACTGACCAAATCCCCAGTACCTTGACGATCCAGGTAAGATAAAGGAAGGACATGGACTTTCTGGATGACCTTCTCTCTTAAGTCTTTACTGTAGCGATAGATCATCTGATTGTAAACCAAGGGATTCAACCATTGAATCAGACTTGAAAAAAGAATTACTAGACCCATTTGTAAGATAAGTGGGAGCAAGAGATGTGCTGCATCAGGGAGCACCACTAAGTCTATTGCCTGCCCGATTAGGATAGGGATATAGACGGTTAACAAGACTTGTAAGATGGTTCCCAGACTGGCTAAGATGAGCCAGATGGGCTGTTTGCCTATATCAGCAAGCAAGCGCAGTAAATAAGTCTTCTGTTTCATTCTGCTCCCTCCTCTCTCTTCTGTTGGGAGAAATGAATCTCTTGGTATAAAGGATTGGTTGCCACCAAGTCTTCATGACTTCCCAAGCCGACCTGTTTGCCTTTATCTAAGACGAGAATTTGGTCAGCTCTTCGCAGACTATTGGTCCGTTGCGAGATGAGGATGAGACTGGTTTCTGTCAACTCCTCTTTTAAAGCCTGTAAGAGTCGTGCTTCTGTCAAATAGTCCAAAGCCGAAGTGGAATCATCCAACACCAAAAATGGAGCTTTGCGAAGGACAGCTCGAGCAATGGTCAACCGTTGCCGTTGACCGCCGGAAAAATTTCGTCCAAATGCTTCTACCAGAGCGTCTAGCCTCCCTTCTTTCTCACGGACGAAATCAGCTGCTTGCGCAACTCCCAAAGCCCACCACAACTGCTCTTCATTCGGTTCCTCGTTTAATCCTAGCGTTAAATTCGAACGAATGCTTCCTTTAAAGAGCTCTGCTTTTTGAGGAACTACTGCTATCCAGTCACGCCACTGACCAAGAGTCTTGGGACTCTGTCCATCTTTAAAAATGATTAGATTTCCTTGACTTGGGCCATAAAGATATCCTAACAATTGAACCAGGGTAGATTTCCCTGATCCTGTCCCTCCAATGATTCCTAGGGTTTGTCCCTTGTTCAAAGATAAGTGAATGCCTTCTAAAGACGGTTTTGCCGCTAAGGGATAGGTAAAGACAAGATCTTTGATCTCGAGAGCCAGTTGAGGATTTGAAGCAGATAGCTCATCTAACTCTTGATCCAAATCTTCACTCTTCTCATCAAATACCTGGACTATCCGACCAGCAGCAATATAGCTTTGGTTGAGCGAGGTCACCAACATGGCTAACTTTAGTAATTCTGTTAAGATTTGAAGGAGATAATTAACCAAAGCGACCAACATTCCTTGACTGAGCCTCCCCATTTGAATGGAGGCTTGTCCCTGCCAAAGAATACAAATCAAAGTCCCGTTCACGACTAAGAAAGTCATAGGACTAATCAAACTAGACCATTTGGATACTAGTAATTGCCATTTGGTATAGTCTTGGTTGACCTCATTAAACTCTGCTTCTTCATGAGCTACCTGCCCAAAAGAGCGGATAACCCTCATTCCTTGTAACTGCTGACGCGTGATGGTAACCACTCGGTCCGTTATCTTCCTGATGCGTGCATAAAGAGGATTGACCAGACGAGACATGACGACAATGATCAGGGTCAAGAGAGCAACCATTCCAATAAACCACATTGTCAATTGAGGACTAATAGTGAAGGCCATAAAAATAGAGCCAAACACGACAATCGGCGCTCGAAGGAATAGACGTAAAAATAGATTAATCCCCGTTTGAATCTGATAGGTATCACTGGTTAGTCGCGTCACTAGACTTGAGCTGGTTAGGCGATCCCTCTGCTCCTTAGACAAGCTGAGAATTTTCTCATACAAATCATTGGTCAATTCCTTCGTAAAACCAACGGCTGCTTTTGATGAATAATATTGGGCCGTGATCGCTACAAGAACGCCAAAAGTAGCAAAAACAAATAAGAGACCAACCACCCCAAGCATTCCACCTTGGTCCTGACGAGGGATAAGCTGATCGACAAGCTGGGCAATTAAAAGTGGAACCAGTAATTCAAAGCTTGCTTCTAACAACTTGAAAAACGGTCCCAGTATGGTTTCTTTTTTATAATTCCTGAAGTATTTCAATAAGTCTTTCATACTACTAGTTTCTCTTTCTAATGGATGTACTTATTTTACCACAATTTAGAAAGAGAGAAAAACTCTCCCTGCAAAGCAGAGAGAGTTGAAAAACGACCCAATGTACGTCAGGAATATTATTCCATCTTTGTCCCCTTATTTAATAGCTTGCCCATTTTCCCTAATCCAATCAGTAAGAGAGGGTAAGAAAAAAGTGTTATCAGGCCTAGCACAAGAAAAACAGCTACAAATCCACAAGTATCAATCAACCAACCAGTCAGTGGGAAGATCACAATCATAGACAAACTAAACATCATCGAATTGATACTAAGCATGGTTGCTCGTACACTAGAAGGCAAATAAGCTTGTAAATCATTGTAGTAAATGGGTTGATACACTGCATAAAGGGCATTGGTCAAGAGATAGACACTTAGATAGGCGAATGGAGTCTTCAAGACTACCAAAAGCAAGGACAAACCTGTCAGTGAAACCAGAATTGGAAAGACTTGATTACTATTCCATTTCTTCCCAATTTGACTAGCTAGATAAACCGCTAGAAGATTGAATCCACTACCAATCAACATGATGAGCGAAACTTGCCAACTGACTAGGTCACTGATTTTCTGTTGGTAGTAAAAGATAAATTGTAAAATATAGTGCAACAAAAAAACTCATAGCGTTTCATTGGGGTAAACTGTAAGTATTCACAC
>NZ_JAHZQQ010000078.1 GCF_019930045.1 Streptococcus australis
ATCTTTAGTGATGTAAGCTGAGAGATTTGCACCATCCTTAATCTTAGCTGTGAAGCTCAATTTAACAGCTTTACCGCTGTTTTCTTTCACTTGCTCTTCTGTAAGCGTCAAGGTAATGGTTTGTCCGTCAACCTTGATTTGGTTAGCCTTCAATTCTTTGCCGTTCACGCTTGCACTTGAGGCACCAGCGAATTCGAGAACATCTACCAAGGTATCGGTTACTTCGAAGGCTGTTGCGTCTGTCGGTACAGTTGTGTTGACATTGTAAGTGAAGGTATCGTTACGGTTTACAAGGGTTTCAGCTGGTTTTTCGTTGACATCCTTCTTGATCTCTGGTTCTTTCGGAGTTGGAGGAGTAACTGGGACTACATTAGAATCTTTTCTAAAGCCTGGTTTATTAGGGAAGTCCGCAACGTAGCTTGCCTTGTTTGGAACCTCAGTCTTACCATCTTTGACGTAAGCTGAAAGGTTTGCGCCATCCTTGATCTTAGCCTTGAAGGTTACTTCGATAGACTTGCCAGCATCTGCTTTCACAGAAGCTTCTGCAAATGCAATCTTGATGGTTTGATCTTTGACTGTCACAGTCGCTTTCTTACCAGCGGCTTTTCCATCAATCTTCACGGTTGCAGATCCATCTTTACCTACAAATTGCAAGACATCTTTCAATTCGTCAGTGATTTCAAAGATCGATGCATTAGCTGGCATTTCTGTTGTAAGAGTGTAGGTAAACTCTTCATCACGTTTCGCTAATTCGTAACGTTCTTGACCGTTGACTTTCTTCTTCAACTCAGGTGTTGTGGTTGGAGGAGGAGTTACGGTTACAGGAGTTGATTCTTTCTTAGAATCTGGGTTGTCATTAATGATGAAGCTTGCAGTATTTGGTACTAAAGGCTTGTCTCCAGCTGGATTTGGATAAGCAGCTAGAAGGGCATCATATGAGACATTTTCTTTGATCTTAGCCTTGAAGGTAATATGAACAGCTTTACCTGCATATTTCTTCACTTGGTCTTTATCAAAGGTTACAGTGAGTGTTTGACCGTTGGTTTGAACAGTAAGGTCTGTTGCTTTTTGGCCATCCACTTCGACAGTTGCATCCCCATCAAAGGTTAATTCATTAACCAGTTGGTCTGATACTTCAAACTTATCAGCAACTTCAGGAACTTTCGTGTCGACTGTATAAGTAAAGCTTTCGCTTAATTTATTCAAGTCAGCGTGTTCTTGATTGTTCACTTTCTTCGTGATTGGTGGAGGAGTAACCGTTACTGGTTTTGTCTCTTTCTCACCTTGCTGATCGCTCTTGTTAGTGTAAGTGATTTTAGCTTTGTTTTCAATTGCTTCAGCAGTTGATTCTTTCTTCACTTTCGCCTTGATAACAAGTTCAACTTCTTTATCAGCGTAGTCGCCAGCATTTTCAAAGTCCTTCATCGTAGCCGTTACTGTTTGACCAGTTACTGTTACCGTGAAGAATTTATTAGCTTCACCAGCGATTGTTGCTTCACCAGCTTGGAGATTTTCATCCAAGGTATCTGTGATGACAAATGATTTGTAAGAAGTGATATCGTTTGGCAATTTAGCCTTGATGTTGTAAGTGTAGTCTGTTTCAGCTCCGATAACGGCTGTATCCAGCTTCTCATTGATTTTCTTCTTAACAGTTGGTTCTGATGGAGGAGTAACCGTTACTGGTTTTGTCTCTTTCTCACCACTGTGGTCGTTCTTATCAGTGTAGCTGATCTTCGCTGTGTTCGGGATCTTAACGCGTGTTACACCATCATTGATCTTAGCAGGAATTTCAAGTTCAACTTCTTGACCTGCAAGATCCGCAGCATTTGCAAAGTTCTTCATCGTAGCCGTTACTGTTTGACCTTGAACTTCAACGTCGAAGAAGGCAGCTGCTGCACCTTTAATGACAGGTTTTGTTTCACCTTCATTGATGACAGACAATTCATTTTCCAAGGTATCTGTGATGACAAATTTCTTGTAATCTTTGATGTCTGTTGGAAGTTTTGTCTTAACGTTGTATTTGTATTGTTCTCCTGTCGGGATATCCAAGTGATCAAGGTTTTCATTAATCTTCTTAGTTACAGGAGGAGGAGTAACATGAACTGGAGTTGATTCCACTTCTTTGTCCACATTGCTCTTGTTTGTGTACTCAACTTTCGCTTTGTTGTCAATGACTTTTCCTGACACGCCTTTTTTCACTTTGGCAGGGATGATCAACTCAACAGTTGAGTAGTTAGCAAGATCTTTGAACTTGCCTGGTTTCACAGTAGCTGTAATCGTTTGACCGTTCTTTTCTACTGTGAAGAGATCCGCAGCATCTCCCTTAATAGTTGCTTCTCCATCGAATTCCAAATCGTTATCAAGCGTATCGCTGATGACAAATTTCTTATAAGACGAAACATCTGCAGGGATGGCTGTTGAAATGTTGTAGGTATACGGTTGACCTTCGAAGGTTTGGTAATCTTCTAAGGTTTCATTGATTTTCTTCTCTACCGTTGGTTCTTTTGGTTTCGGCGGAGTAACGGTTACTTCATTAGAAGTTTTCTTGATGTCGTTCAAGGCAACATCTGCCTTGTTAGGCACCTTGATGGTTCCGTTCTTCTTGTACTTGCTCAAGTCAGCATTTGGACGGATCTTAGCCTGGAAGACTAAGTCAAGTTTTTTAACTTCATCTCCACCACGACGGTTGACCAAACGTGTCAAACGATCCATACCAGCTTTATCCAAGTTGATTTCAACTGTTTGATCTCTTAAGGTCGTCGCATTAGTAAGGGCCGCATAAGTTTTTCCATCAATAGTTGCTTTAATGGTACTTTCTTGAACTTCCAATTCTGGAACGACTGTATCGGTTACAGTGAACTTGTCAGCTGTACCTGGCCATGGAACAGACACCTTGTATTCGAAGAGTTCATCTTCTGTTGCAAGGTCCGCATGCTCTTTTTCGTTTACTTTCTTCTCGATGTCAGTTGACAATGGAGGTTTTACATAAACAGGGTTTGAACGACGGATGGTGCTTGGCTTGTCTGCTGTCTTAGCGTGAGGGTCTGGGTTTGGAGAATCATCTTCGCCATTCCACATGATATTCCCTTGGTTGACCAAACCAAAGCCGTTGCTATCTTGAAGAAGAGCTAAGTAATTCTTACTTGCTTGGTCCTTGCGGAATTCTTCTTTCAATTTAACCGTAATCTTGAGCTCTGCTTGTTTCAAGACCAAATAGTTGTAGTTTGTCCCGTCGCTTGGCACATCTGCCACGACGATGTCGCGTTCGTTTCCAGCGCTGTCTTGACCTTTCACGACACGAGTTGTTAGAGGACCATTAGGACCAGTCGCAGAGTGACCTACCACTTCCAAGCGGTAGTCCAATGGGTCTGTTAACATAACGTTCTTCTTGAATTCATAAGGAACGTTGTTGAAGTTGTAGTTTACTGTATACGTAAATTCTTCAGCTTTATCAGACAAGTTAGCTGCATAAGCTGGTTTTTTAGTCAATTGAAGTGGGTCTTCAATGGTACCTGTATCGTTGCTAAGATCTTGGTCTTCGATCTTCTTGGTCGCACTTGGGTAACAGTATTCAAGTTTTTGAACTTCTACTGTTTCGTTGTGACCCCCAATTGTTTGAGTTTCGAAGTCACCAACCTTAAACTTACCAGTCAACTCAGGAACTTGAACTTGTTCTTTAGTTGGTTGGTAACCCGCAGGAGGATCTTGTTCATCATCTTCGTCCACTTGTTCGGCATGAGCTTCTTTACTCAAGTCGTAGTCGAAGTTGTTCTTACCAGGGTTGAAGACACTTTCTGGAACAGAGATGGTAACCTTGTCACCATTCTGTTCAATCTTACCACGGATTTCCTTGGTAGAATCTTTGACCTCAGAAACAATCTTCTTCCCATTGATTCGAACAGCATCTACCTTGTAGCCTGGAGTGACATCAAATTCACCCTTGATATCTTCCTTGACCAAGGCAGCACCAACAGATTCCAAAACGCGAGCTGAGAATTTGTCGATATTGTCTTGTTCATTAACATAGAAGGAAACGTTTTTGCCATTTACTTCTTTATCTGGAGAAGCCATCCCTTGAAGGGCTTCATGGAAGATTTCCTGAACAGAACGGTTGTCTCCGATATTAAAGTAATTACCGAAACCATTCAAGTAGACATCGTAGTACTGAGCCTTATCATTGTTAAACAGTGCTACGTCTTCCCAGAAACCTACAACTACAGTTCCGTTTGACCCAACCACTCCTTTAAGAGTGTTCCCAGCATCTTTTACTTCGTTTACACGACCCATGATGTCTTGGGAAGCTTCAGAAAGTTGGTTATAGCTCCATGCTTTTTGAAGTTTTCGATTTCGAGTGCCACTATAGTCAATTCGAACCTTACCATCAGCGTCACGTTTCCCGTTGGCAACACCGTCGGTAATCACAAGGAAGACTGTCTTACGCTCGTTGGCCATGCTACCTTTGTTAGCATTGTATTGCTTGATAGCATCTTCGATGGCAGGAACTGTTGGAGTTCCCCCTGCTACACTGATGTTGTCGATAAAGCTGTGGATAGCGTTTTGATCTGTCGTCAAACCAGAAGATTTGTATTGATAATCGTATTTCGCACCCCAACCACCATATACATCTGGTTTACCTGTAAAGGTATCGTTGTTGTAATAATTGTATCCATCTACACCTTGGAAGCTAGCAACCATGACACGGTCTGATGTATCCGGATCATCAGTCTTGACCAAACGAGGATTGTTCTCATCGTAGTCTTCTTCACTGACAAATGTCGTTAAGGTCTTCAAGGCCTTTTTAACACTTGGAATGGTGTTAGCGAATGATCCACTCGCATCCTGCAAGATGACCAAGTCAATTGGTTTTCTTGGAAGTCGCCAGTGAATTTCTTCTGTCTTTTCAATCTTGCGCGAACATCCGTTTTGTGTGATCTTGGTGTTCTTGTTTCCTTGCGTGGTAACAATGTTCTCTTCCGCTCGGGCATGAGTTACAAGAGCACTTGTTAAGTTTGCAGGCAAAGACATAAACAAGATTGCAAACAACATGAAAATCTTTTGCCCTGTTGTAAAATGAAGTGCAACAAAAAAGACATGTTCATCTGATATACTAGAGTTGCGAAAAACAGTATAAA
>NZ_JAHZQQ010000008.1 GCF_019930045.1 Streptococcus australis
TTTGTGTGAATACTTACAGTTTACCCCAATGAAACGCTATGAGTTTTTTTGTTGCACTATATTTTACAATTTATCATAAAGAAAAAGGCTCAGGATTTTCCTGAGCCTAAATGCATTTCTTATTGTTCCACAGCTTGAGCTGCTGTGATCAAAGTCAATTTGTAAACGTCATCTGCATTACATCCGCGAGAAAGGTCATTTACTGGTTTGTTCAACCCTTGCAAAACTGGACCTACTGCTGCAAAGCCACCAAGACGTTCTGCCATCTTGTACCCAATGTTACCTGCCTCAATACCTGGGAAGATAAAGACATTGGCTTGTCCTGCCACCTTACTTCCTGGAGCTTTCAATGCTGCTGTTTCTGGTACAAAGGCAGCGTCAAATTGCAATTCCCCGTCAATTTCAAGGTCTGGACGAAGTTCATGAGCGATTTTTGTTGCTTCAACAACCTTATCAACACTTTCACCGAAACCAGAACCTTTAGTTGAATAGCTCAACATGGCGATTTTCGGATCAATGCCAAACATCTTGGCTGTGATAGCAGAGTTGATGGCAATTTCAGCCAAGCCTTCAGCATCTGGATTGATGTTAATCGCACAGTCTCCAAACAAGTAACGTTCAGATCCACGAACCATGAGGAAGGCACCTGAAGTGCGTTTGACATTCGGACGAGTTTTGATAATTTGAAGAGCTGGACGAACAGTTGCAGCTGTTGAGTGAATGGCACCTGATACCATACCATCAACGATTCCCAGATGTACCAACATAACACCAAAGTAGTTGACATCGTCTTGCAAAATTTGACGCGCTTCCTCTTCTGTCATTTTACCCTTCCGACGTTCTACCAAGGAAGCTACCATCTCATCGAAGCCTGCGTAAGAATGCGGGTCGATAACTTCGTATCCTTCCAAAACTCCTTCAATTTCAAGGTAAATACGAATCTTATCTGGATTACCAAGCAAGACAGGTGTAACGTCTGTTTCTTTTACAATCCGTTTTGCTGCTTGCAGAATACGAGGTTCTTCCCCTTCTGGTAACACAATACGGGCATTCTTACCAACGAGGTTGGCTTTGAGGCTTTCAAAAACTTCCATGAGTTTCTCCTTTGAAAAAAATTAATTATTTGATAACTGTTTTAAGACTTGGCTAAAATCATCTGGCAGAGAGCTTTCAATTCGGAGCTCCTCTTCCAAAAAAGGATGATAGAAAGCCAAGGAATGGCAATGCAAGGCTTGTCGAAGAATCCCATCTTCTAACGAACCTCCATAGAGATCATCTCCCAAGAGTGGAAAACCAATATGAGAAAAATGAACGCGAATCTGATGGGTCCGGCCTGTATGCAACTGGATATCCACTAGATGAATATCACCAAAAGACTGGACAACTTGGTAGCTAGTATGAGCATACTTGCCACCTTTTGCTACCTTTCGGGTAATAATGGAGTCTTCATCACGCGCAATGGGGGCAATGATATCCCCCTTGCTTTCCAACTCACCCTTGCCCTTTACCAATGCAAAGTAACGTTTTTGAATGGTCTTAGCCTGAAGTTGCTTATCTAAACGAGCATGGGCATAGCCATGTTTGGCAAAAAGCATGATCCCACTGGTATCCTTGTCTAAACGGGTGACAATATGAACGAGCTGATTTTCATACTGATTGCGAACATAGTAACCCTTAACAAAGTTTGCAATGGTATTGGAATGAAGGGAACTAGGAATGGATGCCACTCCTGCCGGTTTGTTGATGACCAAGAAATGATCGTCTTCGTACAAGATTTCCAAATCCCGATCAATGGCCTCCAAGGCTTCATAACCTTCCTCAGAGGGAATATCAATCGTTACCTTATCTCCGATATCCAGAAGATAAATGGCATTTTGTTCGACGCCATTGACTAAAATCTGGCCTCCAGAAAACTTGATTTTGGCCAATAAGCCTTTTGAAACCTGATGTTTCTTCAGAAAGGTTTTAACCTTGACATGTTCATCTGCAATAAACTCGAACCTCATTCGTCAATATCTCCGATAAAGGCATCCTTGACCCGATTCCAGAAACTGGTATGACTTGGACTCGCTACGAAATTGATCTTGTGGTTATCAATCTGGTACTCGATATGGGCGATATTTCGATAGGAATAGGTTGAATTATCGACAGAGAGAATGTGAAAACCTGGCCGGCTAGGCGTGATTTCAATCTTATCTTTTTTGGGAACAATAATCGATGACCCCAAAGTTCGATAGACACGATTATTCAGACTAGCGATTTCAGCAATCTGAAGTGCTTCAATCGTCGGGTGAAGCACAGCGCCACCCAAGGATTTGTTATAAGCTGTGCTACCTGTGGGGGTCGAAACCGTAATGCCATCCCCTCTAAAACGCTCAAAATGAACGCCATTGATGGTTAAATCAGCCACCATGGTTCGATCGCTTCGCTTAATCGTCGCTTCGTTAAGGGCTCGCATAATCTTCGTATCCCCATTATCAAAAGTCACTTTGACATTCAGGATTGGGTAAGATACCTTGGCACCTGTATCGAACTTGAGATTTTCTACCAACTTGTCAATCTCATCATCTAAATAGTCCGTATAAAATCCAAGATGCCCCGTATGCACCCCAACAAAACGAACCCGATCCAATTGACTCTCGTACTTATGAAAAGCCGAAAGCAACATGCCATCCCCACCGATAGAGATCACGATATCCGGATGCTTCTCGGTTAAGATAAAATTATTCTTTTTTAATTTATAACGAAGTTGCTGAAAAACCTCTTCGCTTTGGCGTTTTCGATTTCGAATAATCGAAACCTTTTTACCTGTAGTCCTCATCTGTATCATCACTATTTCCGACGCCATCGTTTAATTTACGATGCATTGGATCAAAAAGAGCTTGCGCCTCCTGAATGGCATCACGAATGGCACCCATTTCCTCATCGAGTTGATAAGCCAAATTCGCGGTGACTTCAAGACGCTTCTTAATCTCGTCCGGAAAATCTCCTTTATATTTGTAATTTAATGAGTGTTCAATGGTGGCCCAGAAATTCATAGACAAAGTACGAATCTGAATCTCTGCCAAAATCGTTTCATAGCCATTAATGGTATCTACTGGATACTCTACCACTACATGATAGCTTCGATACCCACTTGATTTCTTGTGACGAATATAGTCTCGTTCTTGAACCACACGCATATCCTGACGCTTCCGCAAGACTTCTAGGACTTCGTCTACGTCGTCTACAAATTGAACCATGACCCTCAGACCAGCAATATCTTGCATATCTTGAGCCAGGTTCTCTTCAGAGATACTCCTACGTTCCATCTTTTCGAGAATACTCTCAATCGGCTTCACACGACCGGTCACAAACTCGATTGGGGAATGCTTTTGTTGTTTGCGATACTGCTTTCTTATCCCACGAAGTTTAATCTTCAACTCCCCAACTGCTTGGATATAGGGATCTAAAAAATTTTCCCAATCAATCGCCATTGAATCACCTTGTCATCTCAAAGTTTTTTGTATAAAATAAACACATCTATTATTATATCATAAAGAGCTTGCAAACGAAAGAAAAGGACGTAGCTATGAATCATTTAGAAATTGAATTTAAAACCTTACTAACCAAAGAAGAGTACCATTCTCTAGAAGACTTTTTCAAAGACCAACCACCTATCCGACAAACCAATCACTATATTGACACGCCCGACCAAGCTATTCGGAATCATCGGATGGCCTTGCGAATTCGTACCTTAGCTGATCGGGCTGAGCTAACCCTTAAAGTACCGCAAGATGCGGGACATTTTGAATACAATCAAGCCCTTACTTTTGAACAAGTAGAAACCTTTCTCTCCGAGAAAAAACTCCCTCAAGGTGAGATTGCCAGCTTTCTCACTGATTTAGACATTCCTCTAACTTCCTTAGATGTCTGGGGAAGTCTAGAAACGGAGAGACGGGAGAAAAGAATCCCTAAAGGTTTATTAGCTTTTGACCGTAGTCGCTATAACTCTATCGAGGACTATGAGTTAGAAATGGAGGTGGATGCCGCTTCAGATGAAACTTATTTTCACGAATTTCTCAAGGAAAAACAAATTGAATACAAGCCAGCCAAAAGTAAAGTAGCAAGATTGGCTCAAAGTTTGCTAAAAAGCTGAAATTACTGAATTTTTTTGCTAAAATAAGACTAGACAAAAATATCTAAATGAGGATCAAACACATGTCAGAAAAAAACAATATGAAGCTCTTCGCACTCAACTCCAATCAAGAAATTGCACAAAAAATTTCGGAAGTTGCTGGTATCCCACTCGGAAAGCTTTCTTCACGTCAATTCTCAGATGGTGAAATCCAAATTAATATCGAAGAAAGTGTGCGTGGATATGATATTTACATCATCCAATCTACTAGCTTCCCAGTGAACAATCACTTAATGGAATTGTTAATCATGGTAGATGCTTGCCAACGAGCAAGTGCCCATACCGTAAACGTGGTCCTTCCATACTTTGGGTATGCCCGTCAAGACCGCACTGCTGCTCCTCGCGAACCAATTACAGCAAAATTGGTTGCCAACATGCTTGTCAAGGCAGGAGTAGACCGTGTTGTAACCCTCGATCTTCATGCGGTTCAAGTACAAGGCTTCTTCGATATCCCAGTAGACAACTTGTTCACGATTCCTCTATTTGCTGATCACTATATCAAACAAGGTTTAACCGGTTCAGATGTAGTGGTTGTCAGCCCTAAAAATTCTGGAGTGAAACGCGCACGCAATCTTGCAGAATATCTAGATGCCCCAATTGCTATCATCGACTACGCCCAAGACGACTCTAGCCGTGACGAGGGCTACATCATCGGGGATGTTAAAGGTAAAAAAGCAATCCTGATCGATGATATTCTAAATACAGGAAAAACCTTCTCTGAGGCTGCAAAAATTGTCCAACGCGACGGCGCTACTGAGATTTATGCCGTTTCAAGTCACGGACTTTTCGTTAAGGGAGCTGCGGAATTACTAGACCAAGCACCGATTAAAGAAATTTTGGTTACAGACTCTGTAGCAACCAAAGAGCAAAAACCAAAAAATGTAAAATACATTACTGCAAGCGAATTGATTGGAGATGCCCTTGTACGTATACAAGAGCGTAAACCAGTTAGTCCACTCTTTGCATACCACAAGAAATAAGGTGATGGCGTGATTTATTTTGACAATGCGGCAACCACTCCCCTAAGCCCAGGAGTAATCAAGGTGATGACAGAAACGATGGAAACCAGTTTCGGAAATCCCTCTAGTCTCCACTCCCACGGTCGCCAAGCGAAAAAGATTCTTAGAGACGCTAGGGAATGCGTTGCAACTTGTTTAAAGACCTCTAGTCAACAGATTATCTTCACATCTGGCGGGACCGAAAGCAATAACACTGTTATAAAGGGCTACTGTCTCAAACATAGACAGCAAGGGAAGCATATTATTACCACGGCTATTGAGCACCATGCCGTCCTTGAACCGATTGAGTACTTGGTTCAAGAATATGGATTTGAAGTAACCATCATTCAACCGGTCGATCAAAAAATTCGACCTGAAGATATTCGAGCTGCACTTCGTTCCGATACTATTTTAGTATCCACCATGTATGCCAACAACGAAACAGGCGATCTCTTACCCATCAAGGACATTTCTGACCTTTTAAAAGACCATCCTGCTGCTTTTCATGTCGATGCCGTTCAAGCCGTTGGTAAACTTGCTGTAGCCCCTGAAGAGCTGGGAATTGACTTTTTAACCGCATCCGCTCATAAATTTCACGGGCCTAAAGGCGTCGGCGTCCTCTATGCTAGAAAGCCTGACTTTTTCAATCTCTTACACGGGGGTGACCAAGAAGACAAACGTCGAGCTAGCACAGAGAACTTGATTTCAATTGCTGGAATGGCTCAAGCCCTTAAAGAAGCAACTGATCAGTTAGACGCAAATTATCAGTACATTCAGAGCTTATCTGATCGTATCCTAACTGGCCTAGAAGATTTAGATTTCTATCTGAATAGCACAGACTCCAAACTTCCTCATGTCTTGAACATTGGCTTCCCTGGTATCAGCAATGATATCTTAATGCTTCGTTTAGATATGGCAGGGATTTCAGTCTCAACTGGCTCTGCTTGTACTGCGGGGACTGTTCAGCCAAGTCATGTCCTTGCAGCTTATTATGGCGAAGCTTCACCTCGCTTGAAGGAATCTATTCGCATTAGTTTATCCGAATTCAATACGACTGCTGAGGTCGATACTTTTGTAACAACTATACACAAAATTTTAGGAGAATTACATGGCATTTGAAACATCTGTCTCATTACCAAACTGCGATTACACATACGCAATCCATCCAAATATTAAAAAATATACCCTACGCGACAATACTTTTGCACAAACAAAGGTTGGAAACTACGAATTAAATCGTTTGTTAGAAGCTGTTCCAAATAGCGGAGATGGCTTTAAGTTAAAAATTATCATCAATAAGGATTTAACAGGATTTAAAATTAACATTACTGACAAGTCAGGCCTTCGTTTGGTAAATATTTTTAAAAATCCAGAAAACAAGATTATCCAACAAAAATTCTACTTCCTCATGGACAGTTTAGTGGAACGTGAAATCTTTGAAAGGATTGAAAAGTAATGACCAATGGTCCTGTAGTCCTCACCTATTTGGATGCATACCAAAAGGAACGTCAGGTTAGCTACGACAACATAGATCACTGTCTATTAGCCTTCTCAGGCTGTGTGACGATTCCAGATTCCTATCAGGTTGTTTCTGTTACCTACAAGGAGCAAACCTTACCTTTCACTGGAAAAATCGGTGACTTCTATCGCTATCTGATTCAGTTTGATCAGAGTTTAAGAAATTCCAATTAAGAAAGAAAAGCACCGTTTTGGTGTTTTTTTAGTAGAAGATAGTTGCTTTTTTCACAAACTTTTTATAAAATAGATTTGAAAGGTTGTGATATTGTGAAACAAGATAAGACTAATCCAATTCCTCGTGCTACTGCCAAACGACTCTCCTTGTATTACCGCATTTTTAAACGCTTTAATGCAGAGAAAATCGAACGAGCAAATTCAAAACAGATTGCTGAAGCCATCGGGATTGATTCCGCAACTGTTCGTCGAGACTTCTCCTACTTTGGAGAGCTGGGACGACGTGGTTTTGGTTATGATGTCAAAAAGTTAATGAACTTCTTTGCCGATCTCTTGAATGATAACTCCATCACCAATGTTGCTATCGTCGGGATTGGAAATATGGGGAGTGCCCTTCTTCACTATCGCTTCCATGAGCGAAACAAAATGAAAATTGTCATGGCATTTGATACGGATGATCATGAGTTAGTCGGCACTAAAAGTAAAGATGGTATACCGATTTACGGGATCTCCACACTAAAAGAAAAACTTGAGGGACAAGAGATTCAAACAGCCATTTTAACCGTTCCAAGTGTAAAATCTCAAGAAGTTGCAGATTTACTAGTTGAAGCCGGTATCAAGGGAATCCTTAGCTTTTCTCCCGTACACTTAACAGTTCCAAAAGATGTGGTAGTCCAATATGTCGACCTAACCAGTGAACTGCAAACCCTTCTCTACTTTATGCGTAAAAATTCATGATAAGCAAAGAGGCTGGGACAAAAGTCCTAGCCTCTCAATTGTCTTTGTATTATCGAGCAAGACGCAGTGGTTTAATGGGCTCTACCACGCTGATTTCATCAGCTTTTACAGCCCTACTCAACTGTGCGGAGGTGGGACGACGAAATCGAATTCTAACGAATTACCGATTTCTGTCCCACTCTCTTTTTCTATACCAATAAATCTGTTTCTTCCCGGTAGCTATAATAATCATCAGTTGAGACAATCAGATGGTCCAGAAAAACAATTCCTAGACAATTGCAGGCTTCTATCATTTGTTGGGTGACACCATCATCATTCTTGCTAGGATGAATGATCCCGGACGGGTGGTTGTGAACCAAGATTAAGGATGTCGCCATATGCTTGATGGCATAGTGCAAGATTTCTCTCGGTTCTGCAATGCTACGATTGACTGTTCCGATAAAGATCACTTGCTGATGGATAATTTGATTTTGGGTATTCAGATACAAGGCCAGTAAATGCTCCTGTTTCTCATGGCCTATTTTTTGTTGCATCATTTTTGCCAGCTTCTGACTACTCATGATTTGTTCCGTTTCAATCACTTCAGAAGTCTGTATTCGTTTCCCTAGTTCAATAGCAGCTAACAGCTCAATGGCCTTAACTTTCCCAATTCCTGGAACTTCCTGTAACTCCTGAAAACTCATACTAGCCAGTTCTTTTAAACTCTTTAGTGAGCCCAGCAGGTCCTGAGCGATCTCGTAGACTGGTTTATTTTTGTTCCCCGTCCGTAATAAGATGGACAGCAATTCTTGATGACTGAGCTTATCAGGGCCCTCTGTTAGCAAGCGTTCTCTAGGTAAGAGACCAGATTCTTGAAATACAATATGATACATAAAAAACCTCCTCAATTAATAATTCGCAATTGAGGAGGAAAAAGGACGATTCCGTAAAAATTAAATTGGACAAACTGCTTCTCTTAAGTTTTCAAGAATTCTAGTTTCTTCATTTGAGAAGTTAATTCTATAGCATTCTTGCACTTGTTCCAAAGACGCAAGAAATTGACGAATTTCGTATCGAATTAAGTGCTCTTGATCATCAGGAAGGTTTTCAATGGTTTCGAAGACCTGTTCAACTTCGTAGATCCCCTTGGTAATGAGCCCTGTTTTGGGGAAATCATTGACCAGTAAGCCATAGAAGTTTCTTAACAAAGTATAGATATCTTCTGTGCGCATTTAGTTCCTCCAAGTTTCTTTCTATCACTCTTCTATTATAAAATAGAAAGCATGTAAAAATATGTCAGTCAGGTAACATTTTATGACTATCCTCTTACAAGTTGGCAGAAAATTAACAGAAAAAAAGGGGTCAAGGACCTCTTTTCAGATTGAAAACAAAGTAATTTAAAAAACTTTCCTTAGGTGAGTACGGACGTCAGCGAACTTCGTAGAAGTTCCATGACTAATTATTGAGTCTAATGTCTCAATAATTCCGAGTGCCTGAATGAACAGTGTTTCAGGCACTTTTCTCACAGCGGAAAGTTTTGCTTCTTCTTAAATGAGTAAAAATAAAAGTCATTTTTTGAAAATCATCCAGCTGTTTTATGTAACATAACAATTTGTCTACATTCAAAAAAGAGGTCAAGGACCTCTTTTTAAGTTGATTATAATTGCATTTGATTATAAGACTTGCTGAAAGCTTCTAAAATCTCTTTTGGAGCTTGATCATAGTCTACAGACGTTTCTAACGTACCTTTAACAATAATCCGATTGGTTGCAGCTAAATCATCACAGGTAACCAAAGTAATCTCATTAACACCTTCGTGGTCAGCAATAACATCAATACGATCCGGAGATACTGTTTCCAAAGAGGTAATCACATAGGTATAGATCTTTTCTTTATCTGTGACATAGATTTTCATTCCAGCTTTGGCATGTTCTAATGGAGAGAAGAGCATTTCATTTGCCCCTGTTAAACCAAAGACATGGTGACTAGCCAAGGAGTAATTTCTTTGCCCCATAACCTGGTCCTCTTTCATGGTACCTGCCCCATAATAGAGTCCCACATTATCTAAGCCTTTAAAAATCGGAAGGTTCATCTTCAATTCAGGAATTGCTATCCCCCCAATAACAGGCAACTTCTGCGCCTGCCACTGGGCATTGATAACAGATTCTGTAGAAAGCGATTTGACTTCTTTAAAATCAAAGCTAGTCTTAGCATCTTTGTTCTTATCGATGGTCTTTTTTGATACCTTGTTGACTTGATACTGATTGGTATGCCAAACCATGATCATGTTCCGAATCGGAGCATTAAAGATCAAGGCAATAGACAAAAGGATTAGTAAGGTAGCAAAGATATTAATCAAGCGATTTCGTAAGCTTGTTTTCTTCTTTTTTCTTCTTGAAGCCATTATTTATCCTACCCTTCACTTTCAGTTTCAGTCTCTGACTCATCTTTTTCGTCAGCTTGAACAGTTGTAAAGGTTACGATTTGGGCATCTTGATCCAGACGCATCACTTTCACACCCATGGTCGAACGTCCAGTTTGAGAAATATTGGCGACGCTGGTACGAATCATGACACCTGTATTGGTGATAATCATCAAATCTTCATCTCCTTTGACAGTCATGAGACCGGCCAGAGGACCATTCTTATCAACCACATTAGCAGTTTTAATCCCTTTACCACCACGTCCTTTTGTTGGATACTCATCAGCACGCGTGCGTTTACCGTATCCCTTTTCAGTGATGATCAATACTTCATCTTGATCTGTAATGACGCTTGCACCGACCACTTGGTCACCTGGACGAAGGTTGACACCTCGTACCCCAGTTGCCGAACGGCCCATATTCCGTACGACAGACTCATTGAAGCGGACAGAATAACCAAATTTTGTCCCGATGATCACGTCCGTATTTCCGTCTGTGAGGAAGACGTTGATCAGCTCATCCTCATCTTTAAGGTTAAGAGCTTTCAAGCCATTTTGACGAATATTAGCAAACTCAGCTACACTGGTCCGTTTTACCAAACCTGAGCGGGTTGTAAAGAAGAGATAAGCGTCTTCACTACGATCCTGAGCGACGTTAATAATGGTCTGAATGGATTCTCCGTCATCTAACTTGAGCAAGTTGACAATTGGAAGTCCCTTAGCTGTACGGCCGTATTCAGGAATTTCATAGCCTTTCAGACGGTAAACCCGTCCCTTATTGGTAAAGAAGAGCAAACGATCATGGGTGCTGGTAGAAACCAATTCACGGACAAAGTCATCATCCTTGACCCCTGTACCTTGAACACCACGTCCCCCACGTTTTTGAGCAGTAAATTCATCTTGATCCAATCGTTTGATGTAACCTTTGTTAGAGAGAGTGATCAAAACATTGCTTTCTTCGATCAAATCTTCGTCTTCTAGTGATAGAACTTCTCCTACCATCAATTCTGTCCGACGTGGATCTCCAAACTTCCGTTTGACCTCGTCCAATTCTTCCTTGATAATCGCAACTACACGCTCTGGCTTGGCTAAAATATCAGCAAGATCAGCAATCAAGGCAACGAGATCATCGTATTCGCTTTGAATCTTGTCACGTTCTAAACCAGTCAAACGACGAAGACGCATATCCAAAATAGCTTGGCTTTGACGCTCAGAAAGCTTAAACTTACTCATCAATTCTGCTTGTGCTTCTGCATCTGTCTGGCTATTACGGATGATTTTAATCACTTCATCGATGTGATCAAGAGCGATTAAGAGACCTTCCAAGATATGGGCACGAGCTTCCGCCTTCTCTTTATCAAAGATGGTCCGACGAGTCACTACTTCTTTTTGGTGCTCAATATAAGATCCTAAAATCTCACGAAGAGAGAGAATCTTAGGGACACCATTTTGAATTGCCAACATGTTGAAACCAAAATTGGTTTGCATTTGGGTCATCTTGAAGAGGTTGTTTAAGATAACATTAGCTGAGGCATCACGGCGCACTTCGATGACGAAACGAACTCCTTCCCGGTTAGACTCATCCCGAACTGCTGTAATCCCATCGATTCGTTTTTCTTGAACCAAACGAACGATATGTTCATGCACTTTAGTCTTATTGACCATATAAGGAAATTCTGTAACAACAATGCGTTCACGGCCTGTCTTGGTCTCTTCAATTTCCGTCCGAGACCGCAAGACAATTGAGCCTTTTCCTGTTTCATAGGCCTTATGAATACCTGATTTGCCCATGACCAAGGCACCGGTAGGGAAATCTGGTCCAGGAAGCACCTCCATCAGCTCACGTGTGGTCACATCAGGATTGTCCATCATTAGCTTGACAGCATCAATAGACTCACCGAGGTTGTGTGGAGGGATATTTGTCGCCATCCCTACCGCAATCCCTGTCGCTCCATTGACTAACAAGTTAGGGAAGCGAGCTGGAAGGACGTTTGGTTCGCGTTCACTGGCATCATAGTTATCTGTGAAATCAACTGTATTCTTGTTGATATCCCGAAGCATTTCAAGAGCAATCTTGCTCATACGAGCTTCTGTATACCGTTGGGCCGCAGCCCCATCACCATCCATAGAACCAAAGTTCCCATGCCCATCTACGAGCATGTAACGATAGCTCCACCATTGAGCCATCCGAACCATAGCCTCATAAATAGAAGAGTCCCCGTGTGGATGGTATTTACCCATAACATCCCCAGTAATACGGGCAGATTTCTTATGTGGTTTATCTGGTGTAACTCCAAGTTCATTCATTCCATAAAGAATCCGACGATGAACTGGCTTTAAACCATCTCGCACGTCAGGAAGAGCCCGAGACACGATAACACTCATAGCGTAATCGATGAAACTGGTCTTCATTTCCGATGTTAAGTTAACATCAACTAAGTTATTATCCTGCATTAAAACAATGCCTCTCTTTAATTAATTCACCATACTATTATAACACATTTAGGACTTTTTTTCTCCTTCGGAACACAAGAGTAAAAACGTTTACATCGTCCAAATTAGGCGTAAAACCGTGACAAAGAAAAGTAAAAGTGGTAGAATAAATGCGAATGGGGAAACCCCAAAAAATAGAAGGAGACGTTTAGAATAATGACATTAACTAAACAACATAAAAAAGTTATCCTTGTTGGTGACGGCGCTGTAGGTTCATCTTATGCTTTCGCACTTGTTACTCAAGGTATCGCACAAGAATTAGGTATCATCGAAATTCCTCAATTGTTTGAAAAAGCGGTTGGTGATGCTGAAGACCTTAGCCACGCACTTGCCTTCACTTCTCCTAAGAAGATTTATGCTGCTAAGTACGAAGACTGTGCGGATGCTGACCTCGTTGTTATTACTGCGGGTGCTCCTCAAAAACCAGGTGAAACTCGTCTTGACCTTGTTGGTAAAAACCTTGCCATCAACAAATCAATCGTTGAACAAGTTGTTGCTTCTGGTTTCGACGGTATCTTCCTTGTAGCCGCTAACCCAGTTGACGTCTTGACTTACTCTACTTGGAAATTCTCAGGTTTCCCTAAAGAACGTGTTATCGGTTCAGGTACTTCTCTTGACTCAGCTCGTTTCCGTCAAGCACTTGCTGAAAAGATTGGTGTTGACGCTCGTTCAGTCCATGCCTACATCATGGGTGAACACGGTGACTCAGAGTTTGCTGTTTGGTCACATGCCAACGTTGCCGGCGTGAAATTGGAACAATGGTTGCAAGCAAACCGTGACTTGAATGAGGCTGACCTTGTAGATCTCTTCATCTCTGTACGTGATGCTGCTTACTCAATCATCAACAAGAAAGGGGCTACTTACTACGGTATCGCCGTTGCCCTTGCACGTATTACTCGTGCCATCCTTGATGATGAAAATGCTGTACTTCCACTTTCAGTCTTCCAAGAAGGACAATACGGAGTTGAGAACGTCTTTATCGGTCAACCAGCGATCGTTGGTGCGCACGGTATCGTTCGTCCAGTAAACATCCCATTGAACGACGCTGAAACACAAAAGATGCAAGCATCTGCAAAAGAATTGCAAGCAATTATCGATGAAGCATGGAAGAACCCAGAATTCCAAGCAGCTTCTAAAAACTAAACAAAACATTAAACACCATGTCTTAGGACATGGTGTTTTCTTGATCTCATTATTATGAAATCCTAGAGAGCCCTGAGAGCCCAATTCTGCTCTTAAAAACTCAATGCTATCTTCTTCATCCAAAAACAAAAAAAAGAGAGCCACAAGGCTCTCCTATCGTCATCCACCCTGAGAGAATCGAACTCCCATCTCAAGAACCGGAATCTTACGTGATATCCATTACACTAAGGGTGGCAACTATGATAGTATATCAAAAAATCGATCATTTTACAAGTAAAAAAAGCTTGCCTAAGCAAGCTTTTTATGTTGATTACAATTCAATATCACCAAACAAGTCAGCCATTGAGAATCCAGTTTGAGTTTCTGGAAGTTCAAAGTCACGTTTTTCTTGTTTTGGACGACGTGGACGTTGTTGACGTTTTTCTTGTTTTTCGCCTTCTTCTTGAGCTGGACGTTCTTCAAGAGCTTTGATAGAAAGTGATACACGTTCATCAGCAGCATTTACTTCAAGAACTTTAACAGTTACTTCTTGTCCAACTTTAAGTACATCTTTTGGATTTTCAACACGTTTGTGTGAAATTTGTGAGATGTGTACAAGTCCATCGATACCTGGCAATACTTCAACGAATGCACCGAAGTCAGTCAAACGTTTAACAGTACCTTCGATGACATCACCAGCAGCCAATTTTTGTTCTACGCCATCCCATGGTCCAGGTGTTGTAGCTTTCAATGAAAGTGATACGCGACCATCTTCTTCGTTCAAGTCAAGGACTTTCACTTCGATTTCTTCACCAACAGTTACAACTGATTTAGGTGAAACGTTGCGTTCGTGTGACAATTCAGTCAAGTGAACCAATCCATCAACACCACCAAGGTCGATGAAAGCACCAAAGCTAGTGATACGAGCAACTTTACCAGTTACAACGTCACCAACGTTCAATTTACCAAATACTTCAGCGCGAGCTGCAGCTGATGCAGCTTCAACAACTTCACGACGAGAAAGGATGAAGCGGTTTTCTTTTGCGTCAACTTCTTTGATTTTAGCATCAAATTCTTGACCTACGAAACGTTCAGTGTTACGTACAAAACGAGTATCAAGCATTGAAGCTGGAATAAATCCACGAAGTCCTTCAAATTCTACTGAAAGTCCGCCCTTAACTGCGCGAGTTCCTTTAACAGTAACAACTTCTTCTTCACGTCCGACCAATTTGTCCCATGCTTTGCGAGCTTCCAAACGTTTTTTAGATACAAGGTAAGTTACTGTATCAGTATCTTTACCAACTACTTGACGAAGAACAAGCAATTCAAGTGTTTCACCTGGTTTAACCAAGTCATTGATGTCAGCATCACGATCGTTTGTCAATTCGCGAAGAGTCAAGACACCTTCGACACCAGTTCCAGAGATTGCAACGTTAGCTTGTGTAGCGTCAACTGTCAAAACTTCAGCAGTAACAACATCACCTGGCTCAACTTGGCTAACACTGTTTAGCAAATCTTCAAATTCATTCATCTAAAAAATCCTCCAACAATCAAGTTTTCTAAACTTGACATACTTATAATTATTTTTCCTAAGCAAGCACTCGCAACGAAATCAAAATGATCTACAACGACTTCTTCATATAAAGAAATAAAATACCTGAGTAGATATTTTACCACCTTATCTGATATTACCTAGAACTGGGGTAGCTGGATTCGAACCAACGCATGAGGGAGTCAAAGTCCCTTGCCTTACCGCTTGGCTATACCCCAAAAGTGAAATGGAGAGAGAGGGATTCGAACCCCCGAACCCGAAGGAGCGGATTTACAGTCCGCCGCGTTTAGCCTCTTCGCTATCTCTCCAAGCAAATCAACAGACACAATTATACCATTGATTTCATGAAAATGCAACCCCTTATTTGTTCAAATTATAATTTTCGATGGCACTTTCCACTGCTTTTTCCAGTGATTTATAAAGACTTTCTACGGCTCCGTTTTTCACAAGAGCGAACTGAGCCCCCATATCAGCAATCTCAGCAATAGCCTTCTTCCCAATCGCTAATTGGTAGCCATCAAAGGTATCTTTTCCTACAACTACCTTGCTATCAGAAATTTGGATTTCGATTTTTTTATCTTTTTTACTCATTCTTCTACCTCATTTCAACCCCTTTATTTTACAAAATTTTTCACATGCTTGCAAGCCGAAAATGTTTCATGATTAAATTATTTTAATTTGCTAGTATCTCTTCCTAAGAAAAAAGAGGGAGTCCTCCTCCCTCTGATCATTCCTTTAATCGTTTACTTTGAAAATCCATCCTTCTGGTGCTTCAATATCACCAAACTGGATGCCCGTTAATTCATCATAAAGCTTGCGGGTAACCGGTCCTACTTCCGTTTCTGAATAGAAGACATGGAAGTCATCTCCGTGCTGAACTCCCCCAATTGGTGAAATAACTGCAGCAGTTCCACAAGCCCCTGCTTCAACAAAGCGGTCCAAGTTATCGATTGGGACATCCCCTTCGATTGGTGTCAAACTAAGACGGTGCTCGGCAAGATAGAGCAAGGAATACTTGGTAATGGATGGCAGAATAGATGGGCTAAGTGGTGTCACAAACTCATTATCAGCTGTGATCCCAAAAAAGTTAGCAGATCCCACTTCTTCAATCTTGGTGTGGGTTGCAGGATCCAAGTAAATCACGTCTGAGAAGTTCCGAGACTTAGCTAATTTACCAGGTAAGAGGCTAGCGGCATAGTTTCCACCGACTTTCGCTGCGCCTGTCCCATGAGGAGCTGCCCGGTCATAGTCGTCTTGGATCAAGAAGTTGGTTGGAACCAAGCCACCCTTGAAGTAGTTTCCGACTGGCATAGCAAAGATCGTAAAGATGTATTCCTCTGCTGGCTTCACCCCAATGATATCTCCGACTCCAATCAACAATGGACGAAGATAGAGGGTTCCACCTGTTCCATATGGTGGGACATATTCTTCATTGGCACGCACTACTGCCTTACAAGCATCCACAAACATATCCGTTGGAACTTGAGGCATCAAAAGACGATCGGCGGTCCGTTGAAGACGTTTGGCATTTTCATCCGGACGGAACAATTGAATGCTGCCATCTTTTGTCCGGTAGGCTTTCAGACCCTCGAAAGCTTGCTGTCCATAGTGTAAACTCGGAGAAGATTCAGAAATATGAAGCGTGGCATCTTCGGATAGTTCTCCTTTTTCCCAGGCACCATTACGATAATAGGCGATGTAGCGGTAAGGTAATTTCATATAAGAAAATCCAAGATTTTCCCAATCAAGTGATACTGTCATGTCAGTTTTCCTTCTTCCATTCAAGACTTGCTAATTAGCAAGAGCCACCACAAAGGATGACTTTATTCATGTACTCTATTTTACACCATTTCATGAGAATTTCAAGTGAAATTTGCAATTTTCAGAAAATTTATCAAGCAAAAAAATTAGCCATAAACTGGCTAATTTTATTTTTATTTAATTCTAGCAGTAAAGACTTCTTGATCAGAAATTTGATCATTGACAAAAGAACCATTGCTAGTTCGTTCTGACAAGCTGAGTTGGGTAACATCCACTTCTGTCACCTGACCTGTTGTGGAGGTAATCTGAAGGATTTGATCCTGCTCTCCCACTTCTTCCTGGCTCGTAAAGAGATCAAAATCTCCCTGGTCAGTGAAGACTGGACCTGCCTTAAAGACGCGGTGTGGTTTAGACTTCAGTTCACGCAGGACCTGCAGTCCACGTTTAGCACGGCTGGTCACAGGAATATCATCTTGTGACATCCGTTTGAGACTGCCTCGTTGGGTCAGGATATACATGCTTGGTGTCGTTGACTTAAAGACGGCTACCACTTGATCTCCATCTTTGAGGTTAATGGCTTTAACACCTGCTGCTTTGGCCCCTACCACTGGAACCTCTTCAATATTGAATCGGAGGCCATAACCATTCTTAGTAATGATCATGATGTCCTCGAGGACCACTGGTGCAACCGCTACGATACGGTCCTCTTGGTCCTTCAGTTTAGCGTACTTAGTTGATTTAGAACGATAGGTCCGCCATGGGCTCAATTCCTTGCGTTCAAAACGCTTGATTTGGCCTTGTTGGGTAGCTGCAAAGTATGTCACGCCCTCAAACTGATCTACAATCTCTGCAAAGAGGATTTCTTCTTCCTGCTCGAAATTGGTCAAGGTCTGACTGAGGTGCTCGCCAATGTCCTTCCACTTGGTATCTGCCAATTCATGAACAGGTCGATAGATGGCATTCCCCAAGTTGGTAAAGAGTAAGAGATGCTGAGTCGTCTTAGCAGGCTCTACGAAAATCAACTCATCGTCGTCCCGCTTACCGACTTCCTCCACTGTCGACGCATTGAAGGAACGAGGAGAGGTCCGTTTAATGTAACCCGCACGGGTCACGCTGACGAAGGTTTCCTCTTCAACGATCAGACTGGCTGTATCAATCTCAATCGTTTTAGCAGTGTCTTGCAATTCACTGCGACGCGGATTACCAAAGAGCTTCTTGACTTCACGCAATTCCTTCTTCATGAGGTTAAACATAGTCCGTTCATCCCCAATGATGGCTGCCAAGGTCGCGATTTGCTCCTTGAGACTAGCATGCTCTTCTTCCAAGGTCACGATGTCCGTATTGGTCAAGCGGTACAATTGCAAGGTGACAATAGCTTCTGCTTGTTCTTCCGTGAAATCGTAGCTGACCTTGAGGTTTTCCTTAGCATCTGCCTTATTATCAGAAGCACGGATCAAGGCGATGACTTCATCCAGGATGGAAATGACGCGGATCAAGCCCTCTACGATGTGGAGCCGTCGTTCTGCCTTTTCCTTATCAAAGCGCGAACGAGCGACAATGATATCCCGACGGTGAGCAATGTAGCTAGATAGAATCGGTACAATCCCCACTTGACGAGGGGTATAATTGTCAATCGCCACCATATTGAAGTTGTAGTTGATCTGCAAGTCTGTGTACTTGAACAAGTAGTTCAAGATTAGATCAGCATTGGCATCTTTCTTGAGCTCAATGGCAATACGAAGACCATCTCGGTCAGACTCATCCCGGACTTCCGCAATACCCGCCACCTTGTTGTTAACACGGACATCGTCGATCTTCTTGACCAAAACTGCCTTGTTGATCTCATAAGGGATTTCGGTAACAACGATTTGCTGCTTACCACCTTTGAGTTGCTCGATTTCTGTCTTAGAACGGACAACCACCCGGCCCTTACCAGTTTCATAGGCTCTCTTGATCTCATCACGCCCTTGGATAATGGCACCAGTCGGGAAGTCAGGCCCAGGTAGAAACTCCATGAGCTTGTATACCTTGGCAGATGGATGGTCGATCATGTAGACCACGGCATCGATGACTTCAGCGAGATTATGTGGCGGAATATCTGTCGCGTAACCAGCTGAAATTCCTGTAGCTCCATTGACCAAAAGGTTTGGAAAGGCCGCCGGCAAAACAGTTGGCTCTTTTTCTGTATCGTCAAAGTTCCAGGCAAACGGCACTGTGTTCTTTTCGATATCTTGCAAAAGATAACCAGCGATTTCAGACAAACGCGCTTCCGTATAACGCATGGCCGCTGGTGGATCACCGTCCATGGAGCCATTGTTTCCGTGCATTTCGACTAGGATCTCGCGGTTCTTCCAGTCTTGAGACATGCGGACCATGGCATCATAGATCGAACTATCCCCGTGAGGGTGAAAATTCCCCATGATGTTTCCGACAGACTTGGCAGACTTACGGTAGCCCTTGTCATGGGTATTCCCGTCCTTATTCATAGAATAAAGAATCCGCCGTTGAACAGGTTTCAAGCCATCCCGAATATCAGGAAGGGCCCGCTCTTGAATAATGTATTTGGAGTAGCGACCAAAGCGCTCTCCCATGATGTCCTCTAAAGACATATTTTGGATATTACTCATATAAGATACAAAGGGACGTTTCGGCTTGCCGAAAATTTCTGTAGAAAAATAGGAAATCGATGCAGGGTTCCATGAACCCAAAGCGATTTATCTTTTTTCCTAGGAAATTAGTCCCGTGTTCAGTTACTACAAGTAACCAAACGATCCTTTCTGTAGTTTTTAATACGTGGTTAAATGTTGGAATCAAGAGTTTCACACAATTTAGGGCGTGTTCAACTCCTTTCAAAGAATGTAGAGTAGATTTTTTAGAAAAAGGAATTCAGTTACTACAAGTAACCAAACGACCCTTTCTGTAGTTTAAAGTGTTTAAAATAGATTATTGAATCAATGATTTGACAGTTTCTCTTCAGCATAAGTCATCATCTTTACAGCCACTTCCTGATCATAAGCAAATCTCATCTTTTGGGCCAGACTTTGAGCTTCTCGATCAAAAACATTCATGGTAGCAAATAAGGACTGATCAACCTTCTCTATACTAGATAGATCAAGAAGTGCTGAGAACACTTTTTCCTTCTCAGCTGGGAGATAGTGAAAAAGGTACTTGTAGTTCTTTCCGATATCAACTGCTCCCCTATCACTTGTCACCTGCCAAGCTAAGACCTTGAGGATTTCTTGCTGGCAAATGCCATAGAGGTGATCAGTCGCATAGATGAGCTGATTTCTTCGAATGGCCTTTACGACATAAGCAGATACCCACCAAAATTCATTGCAGGATACTGCAAATTCCTCTTCGGAGGGCGGAGCGGTCCAGTAACGCTTGGCGTTAGGCTGGTAGGCTTCAAACAAACCTTTTTCGTCTTTTATAACTTCAAATTTTGATTCGCTATCTACCCACTCTTGCATGTGCCCCTTGGGACAGAGAGTTAGATCAATGCGATTACCATCCTCAAAGAGCATGAGATACAGACAACGATTTCCCAGCGTTATCTCTTGCTCAATAATACGTTTGCCAAACTGGTCCAACCAAGAAAGGTCACTCGTCAGAATATCTAAGTTGTCCACGACATACACAACATCATAGTCTTGAAACTCATCTTTTGGTGCTTTTGTATCGGTCCGTGAACCAGACATGGCAATAGCCTTAACTTGTAAAGTTTTGGCGGCCTGTAGAATCACATCAAGCATTTCTGTTTCTGATCTCATATCAATACCTTCTCGTTTTCTCGGATACTCGTTGTCTGCTTCTTCTTTTTGTGAATAGATTCTATACTATAATTCCCCTGTCTGGTAAAGGCTGTACTCTTCGTAATAATATGAAGCATCCACCACCTTAAAGAAACGGGCCTGAGTGAGGTCATCCGTCAGATAACGGGCAAAGCCAAGGATTTTCTGGTCCTCTTCAAGCATCAAGTAATGTACTTTGTACTTCGTCCGATTCTCGGAAAAAGTTTTTGCTCCTGCAAGAGCTCCTCCAAAAAATAAAAGTTCGTCTTTTAACTAAAAATACACTCGTCCGATTTTCGGATAAATAGAATTTACTCCAAAATGCACCGTTAGAAAATCTTGTGTCTCACTTTAGCCCTGGTGAGCTTGCTAGAAATTTTGGTGATTTGAAATTTGATGAGTCCAATCTATCCGTTTTTTTAAAACAAATCGATTGTTTCCAGTATATTATACACAGTATTGCGTACTTCCTCGTTCTGTTCTCCTTTGACTTGACATAATAGAATATTTGCTTTTAAAAGCCATTCATATTGGCTTTTTTTAAAAAGTTTACCTTTTTCATTATAAAAACAAATTTCTTTCTCTCTCAATTTATCAATAATATCAGGAGAAACTATAATATTTTCTGAACTATCAAAGATGTAATATTTTATAATATTTTCAAAAGAAGCAGTATCTTTTTCGTTCTTATAACTATCATACTTATCATTAAGTAACTTCAGCAATTTATCTTTCAAATAATCATTTTCTTCGTTTGGTACAACACAATAAAAATATGCTGGAAAATCTCTATTTTGTGGGATTAAACCAAAACTGCAACCTAAATGATTCATAATTCCAGTATCGTTATAAGAAAATTCTGTACAGCCGGCACCACACCACTGAATATCGTTTTTCAATTTATAACCGTATACTTTAAAATGTTCATCAATTTCAGTATCAGTTAATGGAATTTTCTTAATTACTTTATCAAATTTGGTTTTTAATACTTCTAAATTTGATATATTAGTTTTGGTGTTTGCTATTTTTATTGCATTATCATAAATAATATTCCTTTTTTGGGTTATAGCTGAAGAAAGTGATTTCCCGACTCCTTTTTCTGAATCAAGTGTATCTTCATATGCTGCTTTCAGAGCGTAGTTTTCTTTTAAATAATGATATAAAAAGAAACGATAAGAATACAAAAACAAATACTGTTTGACAGAAGGAATCGGTTTTAAAATTTCTATTGGTGAAAAAATATGACTATCATGTTCTTTACAAAATAGTGGCATAGTACCTGCGTCATTTATATTGATTTCATAAAATAATTCATTATGCAAATCAGGATTTTGTAAATTACTAATAATACTTTTAATATCGGTAGAAAAAACAGAATATCCGTTACTAGTTCTTCCTGCAATCTTTTTTTCTAATAAATTCCTAGGAAAAGTATGAGATTTAATAGGTTTCCTATCGCAATTAGGAAATTGACACTTTTTTCCTTTAGATTCAAAAAAACGCTTCATATTATCTCGGTCGAAAGCTTGAAGTTTTTTTCTATCAGTTATAGAAATATCATGAAGATTATTTCGTTCCATTTGCTTCTTTAGCTTCTCAATTACCAAATGACAATGTTTGTATTTTTTTCCTGAATTATTATCATTTCTTTTGATACACATACTTCAACTTCCTTTTTTTTAAAGCATTTTTTATATTTTATTTTGGCTCCTTACTTAAAAAACAACTTCCCCACTCTCCTCAAGCGTAAACTTAACGTTATCTTCGATCCATTGGCGGCGAGGGGCTGCCTTATCTCCCATTAGGACAGAGACACGGCGTTCTGCACGCGCCAAGTCATCAATGGTGACACGGATCAAGGTGCGGGTTTCTGGGTTCATAGTTGTTTCCCAAAGCTGATCCGCATTCATCTCCCCCAACCCTTTGTAACGTTGGAGGGTTGCTCCACGACCAAAGGTCCGACGTAGGTCTTCCAATTCACTATCAGTCCAGGCATAAGCCACTTCTTCTTTCTTCCCTTTGCCTTTAGACATCTTGTAAAGAGGTGGCATGGCGATATAGACACGTCCTGCTTCAACCAAGGGGCGCATATACCGGTAAAAGAAAGTTAGGAGCAGGGTCTGAATATGGGCTCCATCTGTATCCGCATCGGTCATGATGATAATCTTGTCATAGTTGGCATCTTCAATCGTAAAGTCAGCCCCAACTCCAGCACCGATGGTGTAAATCATGGTGTTGATTTCCTCGTTTTTGAGGATATCGCTCATGTTGGCCTTTTCAGTATTGAGAACCTTCCCTCGAAGCGGAAGGATAGCCTGGAACTTGCGGTCCCGACCTTGCTTGGCAGAACCACCGGCTGAATCCCCTTCGACTAGATATAGTTCGTTCTTGGCAGGATTCTTGGACTGGGCTGGGGTCAATTTACCAGACAAGAGCCCCTTGTCCTTCTTGTTCTTCTTGCCATTTCGACTCTCATCCCGCGCCTTCCGAGCAGCTTCACGCGCATCCCGGGCCTTGATGGCCTTGCGAATCAGATTGGAAGCTAATTCCCCATTTTCCATGAGGAAGAAGGTCAACTTGTCAGCAACAATCCCGTCAACAACTGGTCGAGCAAGTGGACTTCCTAGTTTGTCCTTGGTCTGCCCTTCAAACTGCAAATGAGCTTCTGGAACCAAGATTGAAAGAACAGCAGACAAACCTTCACGGTAGTCTGATCCTTCCAGATTCTTGTCTTTTTCTTTGAGAAGTCCTGTCTTTCTTGCATAGTCGTTCATAGCCTTGGTAATGGCTGTCTTGAGTCCTGTCTCGTGGGTTCCCCCATCCTTAGTGCGGACATTGTTGACGAAGGACAAGATATTATCAGAGTAGCCATCATTGTATTGGAGAGCAACTTCTACTTGAAAGCCTTCTGATTCTCCATTAAAGTAGAGAACGGGTGTCAAGGTTTCCTTATCTTCGTTCAAGTACTCAACGAAATCCTGGACACCATTCTCGTAATGGAAGGCCACATAGTTGTCTTCTTCCTTACGAAGGTCTGTCAACGTCAGTGTTACATCCTTGAGCAAGAAAGCTGATTCTTTGATCCGCTCCGCAATGGTATTAAATTTGAAATCCGTCGTAGAGAAGATGGTTGGATCCGGCATGAAGGTGACCTTGGTTCCTGTCTTGGACTTGGGAGCCGACCCAATCTTCTCAAGAGTGGTAACAGGCTTCCCACCATCCTCAAAGCGTTGCTTATAGACCGCTCCATCACGGGTAATCTCTACCTCAAGCCAGCTAGAGAGGGCATTGACGACCGAAGATCCCACTCCGTGGAGACCACCAGAGGTCTTATAGCCACCTTGCCCAAACTTCCCTCCAGCATGGAGGACGGTAAAGATGACCTCAACGGTTGGTTTGCCCATAGCATGCATCCCTGTCGGCATCCCTCGACCTTGGTCAGCTACAGATAAGGAACCATCTTTGTTGATGGTAACGTCAATTTGAGAACCAAAACCAGATAGGGCTTCATCGACCGCATTGTCGACAATTTCCCAGACCAAATGGTGAAGCCCATTTCCATCTGTCGATCCGATGTACATCCCTGGACGTTTACGGACCGCATCCAACCCTTCTAGTACCTGAATGGCATCGTCATTGTAATTATTAATGTTGATTTCCTTTTTAGACACAAGGAGCCTCCTGTTTGTTCATCTTTTCTATATTACAGTTTTTTAGGAAATTTTGCAAAATTTTTCTTTCTTCTCCCCCTTTAACTAGTCTATTTAAGTGCGATTGATTCAAACCAACTATCCGATGTGACACTTCAGTTAGAAATTTTCTTTTTCATTCAAAGCATTTTTGATATAATGAAACTATGATGAAAACTATTCTTTTACTCGTATTAGCATACTTATTAGGTTCTATCCCTTCTGGTTTGTGGATAGGAAAAGCCTTCTTTAACATCAATCTACGTGAACACGGTTCTGGAAACACAGGGACCACCAATACCTTCCGTATCCTAGGGACCAAGGCTGGTCTGGTCGTCTTTGCGGTTGATTTCCTCAAAGGAACCTTGGCTGTTTTATTGCCGACTATTTTTGGGGTTACAGGGATTTCACCAATGGTCTTTGGTCTTCTCGCCGTCCTTGGACACACCTTCCCTATTTTTGCAGGCTTTAAAGGAGGCAAGGCAGTCGCAACCAGTGCTGGGGTTCTCATTGGTTTCTCTCCTGTTTTCCTCATCCTCTTAGCCATCTATTTCTTTGTTAGCCTCTATTTAACCAGCATGATTTCTTTTTCAAGTGTAACGGTCGCTTTTCTGGCTAGTTTAGGAGTGCTCATCCTTCCATTGACTGGCTGGATCCTCCCAAGCTATGACCTGATTTTCACCCTTATTGTCCTCGCTTTGGCGACCTTGATCATCATCCGCCACAAGGACAATATCAAGCGCATCCTCGATAAGAATGAAAATATCATCTCCTGGGGAAAAAACATCACCCATCAAAAACAAAAAGACTAGAGTCAAATCTCTAGTTTTTTTATTGCTATTACTTTGTCAGCACTCCTCTTCAAAAAAGTTCTATAAGTTTTTTCTTCCTTTTGTTTTTAATCATTGCAGTTTAGGAGGATTTAGTTTATAATATCTTGAATTCAAAATCGGGAGGATTTTTATGAAATTCTATTCATATGATTATGTATTGAGTCAGATTAGTCAACAAAATTGGGTCATGGTGATCATGTCCATTCTCTTAGTGTTGGTAACGGCTTTTTTCGCCTTTAAGGCATTTAAGGATAAACGCGGAAGTAAGTTCCGTGAATTATCAATCATTTCTGTCTTAATCTTAGTGGCCATTGTTTTGATTGGTATTTCAAATTTCCAAAACAACAAGTCCAACGACAATCAATTTCGCTCTTCCCTACACTTTATCGAAGTTGTTTCAAAAGAGTTAGGCGTTGAAAAAGAAGATGTCTATGTCAATACTTCGGATACGACCGATGGAGCTATTATCAAGGTAGACAAGCAATTCTATCGTGCTATTAGCGGAACAGATCCAGATAGCTATTTACTTGAAAAAATTGACTTATATAAAACAGATGTAGAACTGGTGGAGGTTGAAAAATGATAAGCTTTTTTGCTACAATTGCAATTAAATTGGTCTTGGGGCTTCTTTCTCTTGTTTTTGTTATTAACTTAACAGGCAAAGGAAATTTAGCGCCAAGTTCTGCAGTGGACCAAGTGCAAAACTTTGTTCTTGGGGGAATCATCGGTGGGGTTATCTACAATAGTTCTATTACTATTCTTCAATACGCCGTTATTCTCATTATCTGGACTATTTTGATTTTATCACTCAAATGGCTTAATACCAATGTTTACTTCATCAAACATCTGATTGATGGAAAACCAACTATTATCATTAAAAACGGAAAATTAGATCCAGAAGCCTGTCGCTCAAAAGGACTTTCTGCTTCTGACGTTGCTCTTAAATTGCGCTCTCAAGGCATTTTCCAACTGAAAGAGGTCAAAAGAGCCGTCATTGAGCAAAACGGTCAACTCATTGTCGTTCGAATCGGAGATGAAAATCCCAAGTACCCAATCATTACAGATGGTGTGGTCCAAGTAGAGATCTTAGAGACCATTGGTAAAACTGAAGAATGGCTTATAGCCGAACTCAATAAAAAAGGATTTGAAAATGTCGATGACATCTTTATCGCTGAGTACGACAAGGGCGAGATAAATGTCGTGACTTACTAAGATTAGAGTCAACTATTGGTTAACAATAAAAGACTGCAAAAGAGGCTGGGACAAAAGTCCTAGCCTCTTAATTGTCTTTGGATTATCGAGCAAGACGCAGTGGTTGAGTGGGCTCTACTACGCTGATTTCATCAGCTTTTACAGCCCTACTCAACTGTGCAGAGGTGGGACGACGAAATCGAATTCTAACGAATTACCGATTTCTGTCCCACTCTCTTTTTAATTCATCTATCTTTTAATAGTATTCCCCTTGGCGGTAGTTCCAAGAGTTGAAATGATCAGATAAGTGCATCATGATCTTATCGATATCCAACCCTTTACGGATCACGACTGGACAAGTATTGACAGAACGGCTACCTGCTCCTTGTTCTGGGATGAGTTTTCCTTCTGCATCCACCATTGAGACCATCACGCCTTGTTCATAGCGTGTTTCAATGGTCTTGTCTGGTTGGATAGAGGCTACATAATCGTCAGCTTCGATGACCAAGTCTACGGCACCTTCAATGCGCTCACCGATTCCTTCAACCTTACCACGGTTTCCTTTACCGGAAGGGTTGGCTGAAGAGGCGTAAACCATCTTGCCTTCTTTTTCCCACATTTCCTTGGCGATTTGCTCACCAGCTTTACCAAATTTGATAACAAAACAGCTGGTTCCTCGAACGTCTGTCATGAGTTCTTCGCGTCCATCTCCGAAGGCTTGTAATTTTGCATAGGCATCTTCACGCCATGGAAGAATACAACCAAGCAAGATATCTTCATCCCAATGTTTTTGGTAGAAGGCTTCGATTTCAGGATTCAATTGCGCAAGAGCACGAAGTTCATCCATACTTCCGCAGAGAACCACACCTGGTTTGTTGCGGTTGCGTTCTTTGGCTTCAAACTTCCGTTCCAAGCCAGCCTTGTCACTGGTCATGATGATGTAGCCAACTTTGGTAGGGCAGACGATACAGCCACCCTCTCCTTTAAGAATGTCAAATCCTTCTTGTGAAAGTGTTCCGTCCCATTGAATGTGTTTTGTCATAAATTTCGTCCTCTTCTATTTCTTTTTTTCTATTCTATCAAAATTCCCAAAAAGCTTCAATATATTTTCTGAAAATTCTTAATTAACTATACAATTTTTATTGCCAATAGGCGGGCCGATTCTTCTCATAAGCAGCAATCAAGTCCTCATATTGGAGGGTAATCCCAATATCATCTAGACCGTTGAGTAATTTGTTCTTCCAATCCCCATCGATCTCAAAGCTAAATTCTCCAACAGGCGAGATGATCTTCTGCTCTTCCAAATCCACCGTTACCTCATCTGTCGGCTTCAAGCTTGCCAGCTTTTGACGAACCTCTAAAGGCTGGACTATTGGTAGCATCCCATTATTGAGTTCATTATTGTAATGGATATCTCCAAAAGAGCCGGCGATAACGACTTTAAAGCCATAATCAGCTAAAGCCCAGGCAGCATGCTCCCGAGAGGAACCAGCCCCAAAATTGTCGCCAGTAATCAAGATGGTTGCCTTGCTGTATTCTGGTTTGTTAAAGATAAATTCTGGATCCTCGGTGTATTGATCATCCAAGTAGCGCCAAGCGTACATGAGGTATTTACCAAAGCCTTTTTTATCAATCAGCTTTAAAAATTGCTTGGGGAGGATTTGGTCGGTATCGATATTATCGTTCATCAAAGGAACCGTAGTTCCCGTATAAATGGTAAATTTCTCCATGATTCCTCCTTTTACTCAACTTCTGGCATTTGGCGCACATCGACAAAGCGACCGGCTATTGCTGCTGCAGCGGCCATTGCGGGGCTACAGAGATGGGTCTTTGCCCCAAATCCTTGGCGGTCTTCAAAGTTTCGGTTGCTAGTAGAGGCACAGTGGACGCCATCCGGCACCTTGTCTGGATTCATCCCGAGACACATAGAGCATCCTGGATCACGCCATTCAAAGCCAGCATCCAGAAAGATCTTATCCAAACCCATTTTTTCCGCTGCTCGTTTGACAGGACGGGAACCTGGAACGACGATGGCGGTTAAATTAGGGGCAATTTTCTTCCCTTCTACGAAACGGGCAGCCAGTTGTAAATCACTGAGTCGGGCATTGGTACAAGATCCGATAAAGATATAGCCCAACTCGATGTCTGAAGCCTTTTGACCTGGTTGGAGATCCATGTAGGCATAGGCCCGTTCATCATTCATATCCCGAATTTCTGGAAAGGCTGTTTCCACGTCGACTCCCATAGAAGGGTTGGTCCCCCAGGTCACCATGGGTGCTAACTGGGATACATCGATGGTGATGACTCTATCATATGTCGCATCGTTGTCACTGACCAGGGACTGCCAATCGGCTACTGCAGCTTCAAAATCTTTTGGCACACATTCACGACCACGGAGATAGTCAAAAGTCGTCTCATCTGGATTCATAATCCCCATCTTAGAGCCGAATTCAATGGACATATTGCAGATGGTCATCCGCTCTTCCATGGTGAGGCTATCGATTGCTTCCCCTCTATACTCGACCACATGGCCAACCCCACAGGCTACGCCATAACGAGCAATCAAGGCCAAAATATAGTCCTTGGCATAAATCCCCTTCTGAGGCTTTCCAGTAAACTCGACCAAGAGCTTCTTCGGTTTGACCTGCCAGATGGTCTGAGTCGCAAAGACATGCTCCACCTCACTGGTCCCAATTCCAAAGGCAATGGCGCCGAAAGCTCCATGGGTCGCCGTATGGCTGTCTCCACAGACAATGAACTTTCCAGGCTGGGTACGTCCTGTTTCAGGACCAACCATATGGACAATTCCCTGTTTTTCTGAACCATGACCTGCATGATCGATCCCAAAGTCCTTGACATTTTCAGCTAATTTATCAATCTGAGCCTTGGAAATCACATCCCGGATATCATAAATGTTAACAGTCGGGACATTGTGATCAAAGGTTCCAAAGGTTAAATCTGGTCTCCGAACCCTTCTACCAGTGTCTCTAAGCCCTTGAAAAGCCTGGGGACTGGTCACCTCGTGGATATAGTGTTGGTCCACATACATGAGTTGGGGCTGGCCTTCCTCACCGGTCACTACATGCCGTTCCCAGATTTTATCAAAAATTGATTTTCCTGCCATCCTTACCTCCATAAAGCGTAGAGTGTGTAAAGTGTGAGAAGGGTTCCTAAGAGCCAGGTGACCTTAAAATACCACTTCTGTGTCTTGTGATGAAAGAGTAGCCCTCCTATCCAGGCTCCTAGCCCTCCAACTGCAAAAGCATAAAAGAGCAAGGTCTTTTCTGGTATCCGCCAAGTATTTCTTTTGGCCTTTTCCTTATCCACTCCGTAGAGAATCCCTACGAAGAGATTCCATAGAAGGATCAAGCCAGTAATCATTCCTTTTACACTCATAAGCGTTTTATAATCTCTTCTGTCATTTCTTTTGTCGAAGCACTGCCACCTAAGTCTCTCGTAAAGATCCCTGCAGCAAGAGTCGCTTCCACTGCTTTTTCAATGCGGCTAGCATCTTCTTCTCGATCAAAACTTTCTCGCATCATCATGGCAACAGAGAGGATCATCGAGACTGGATTGGCTACTCCTTGACCTGCAATATCTGGAGCTGATCCATGAATAGGCTCATACATGCTTGGACCTGACTCTGAATGGCTAGCCGATGGCATGACCCCAAGAGTGCCAGACAAGACACTTGACTCGTCTGAAAGGATATCACCAAAGAGGTTTTCTGTCACGATGACATCAAAGCGAGAAGGATTGGTAATCATGAGCATGGCTGCTGAGTCTACTAACTGGTGCTCCAGGGTCACATCCGGGAAGTCTTGAGCCACTCGATCAGCTACTTTTCTCCAAAGCTTGGAGGTTGCGAGGACATTTTGCTTATCAATGCTGGTGACTTTCTTGCGACGTCCCCGTGCAATCTCAAAAGCCTTCCGCACGATTCGCTCTACTTCTTCAACCGAGTATTCGTTGATATCCCGTGCTTGATTTTCTTCTAAGATATGCTCTCCGAAGTAGATCCCGCCGGTGAGCTCGCGAACCACTATGAAGTCCACACCATGGATGCGCTCCTCCTTCAATGGAGAGAGGTGCTTGAGGGCATCGTAGATTTTGACCGGACGAATGTTGGCATAAAGGTTGAGCTCCTTACGAAGAGCTAACAAGCCTTGCTCCGGACGAATCGGTGCTTGGTCATACTGAGGACTTCCGATAGCCGCTAAGAGAATGGCATCCGCTTCCTTTGTAGCTTCTAGAGTAGAAGCTGGTAGAGGATGACCAGCCGCATCAATCCCTGCTCCCCCAAATGGATGAGCTTGGACTGAATAGTAAAAATTTGTTTTTTCTGCCACTGCTTTCAGCACGGACAGGCCAGCCTCCATGATCTCTGGTCCAATCCCGTCTCCAGCTAGGGCGACAATCTTCTTCGTCATAGTGTTCTCCTTTAGGCATCTGGTAGATCACGATAGGATACAATGTGACCGATCTCTCCAGCATTCTCTTTTTGCACCAAGGTATTGGCATTGATATAGGCAATCGCTGACGCCTTCAATACGTCAAAGTCTAAACCAGAAGCATTAAAGATGGTATCCGTCGCTTCGTTTTCAACAGTGACCAGAACACGCGCTTGGGCATCAATCCCATCTGTCACCGCATCAATAGTGTAGGAAGTCAGGCGAACCTCTTGATGGAAGAATTGATCAATAGCATTAAAGATTGCTTCCACTGAACCTTGACCTTTGGCAAGGTATTCAAGAATTTCACCATTTTCATTTTTCAGACTGACTGCTGCAGTGATGCTTTCATCTTCATTGGTTGTGAGACGAAGATCATCAAAGTGAAAGCCTTCTGGATTTTCCACTGCTGTACCGGCAACAAGGGCGCGGATATCGGCATCAGTGATCTCGTGTTTCTTGTCTGCCAGAGATTTGAACTTAGCAAACAATGGCTGGATGTCTTCTTCTGTGAATTCCAGTCCCAACTCATGCAGTTTTTCGACAAAGGCATGGCGACCAGACAATTTTCCAAGAGGGAGGCTATTGCTCTTGACACCCACCAACTCAGGAGTGATGATTTCATAGGTAAGAGGATTTTTAAGGACTCCATCCTGGTGAATCCCAGACTCGTGTGAGAAGGCATTGCCGCCAATAACCGCCTTGTTTTTAGGAATTGGAATCCCAGAGTAACGAGAGACCAACTCAGAGGTGTTGATGGTTTCATTAAGGACAATCGGACTCTCCACTTGGAAATAGTCTTCGCGAATATTAAGGGCGACCGCTACTTCTTCAAGTGCAGCATTTCCAGCCCGTTCCCCGATGCCATTTATGGTCCCTTCGACACGACCAGCTCCATTCTTGACAGCGGCGAGGCTATTAGCCACCGCCATTCCTAGATCATCATGGCAATGAGGGGAATAGATAATCTCACGATCTGTCTTGACATGGTCAATCAAGTATTTGAAAATGGCTCCGTACTCTGCTGGTGTCGTGAAACCGACTGTATCAGGAATATTGATGTAGCTAGCACCAGCATCGACCGCAGTCTGGACGACTTGCAAGAGGAAATCCAACTCCGTCCGTGTCGCATCTTCGGGCGAGAATTCAACAACTTCAAACTTAGAACGCGCATAAGAAACGTGTTCCTTGATCGCTTCAAGAATTTCTTCCTTGGTCTTGTTGAGTTTAAACTCCCGGTGAATGGGACTGGTTGCGATAAAGACATGAATTTGCGGATACTTAGCATCCTTCAAAGCTTCATAGCAAGCATCGATATCGGATTTAACAGAACGTGCCAAGCCTGTTACTGCTGTCTTCGTCAAGACCTTTGCAATTTCCTGCACAGCTGTGAAGGAATCCGGACTGGCTGCTGGAAAGCCCGCTTCAATCGCAGATATGCCCCACTTTTCCAATTGCTTAGCAATGGCAATCTTTTCTTTGATAGAAAAATTAACTCCAGGAGTCTGTTCTCCATCCCGAAGACTGGTATCTAAAAATTCAACTTTACGCATAGGGTCTCCTCTTTTCTAAACATAGTGAATAAAATAAAAACATCTCGCCAGTTACCTAAGCGAGATGTTTTGTTACTCCCGCTTGGTAAGCCAAACAGGACTAATGCTTTTGCACTAGCCCGAGTACCTCAACAACAAAGCGAATTGAATAAACTTAGCTGTTTTCATGTTTGACTTTCTCCTTTGATTGATGTCTTGTTTAGTATTTTAGCATAGGGAAAATTGAATGTCAAGAATTTTCTATAATATTCTGAATTTTTTGAATAGAAACAAAATAAAGACGAAAGTCGCTTTCTTGCTTTCGTCTGCTAGTCTTATTTTTTCCTGTAGAGATCAAAGATGATTTGATCATTGTATAGATCAATGGTATTGGCCTTGACATAAAAATCCATCTCGTTTTTAATCTTGGCTAGTTCAATCTTGATCGTCGCTTCTTTGCTATCAATTTTTACAAAGTCAGGTAGATCCTTGTTTGTAGACAGCACCTGCATCACGGTCTTCTTAGGAAGTTTCAAGGTCCCAACTGAAAAATCCTTGAGGGTCAAGAGGATACTTCCATCCTCTAGCTTACTTGGCTGGAAATAGATATAGAGGGGGTATTCCTTTCCTAAAAAGTCCATCTTCCCCTCTAGTAACATCTGTTGATTGTCTGCATAAAGTTGATAATCACTCAAATGATAACTTTTAAGCATGACCTTGATGGTTTCATTTAGTTGAGCCCTGGTTGTGGTCATACTACCGATCTTGACGTCTCCTTCTTGGCTAGAAGTCTGTAGTTGACGGACATCCTCTCGTACCGTTGAGAAGCGAGCCCATATGACTAGACTTGTAGCGAATAAGAAACTAACCAAGCCAAGAAAGAGCCATTTCCAGATGTTGATAGGCGTTTTTTCTCGTCTTTCCTTAAAATGAGGCCCTGTGGTTGGTGGCTTGACCTTCTTTTCAATTGAACCATTTTTTCTCAGTTGCATGTATTTTCTCCAGTACAGCTTCTTTCATGATCTCATAGCCTGTTTGATTAGGATGGAAACTATCCTCGTCATACAAGGCATCGTTGGTCACAGTTTCTTTTTCTAATTCGCTCTCTGTCACCCCACTCTTGCCATCAATACCCTTATAGAGGAGGTCATTGATTGGAACAAAGTAGACTCCTTGATAGGCAGAGAGGGTCTCCTCCGTTCTTTGGTTCCACTGATCGACAAGGGTCTGCAATTCCGTTAGATCGGGGAAGTTGAGATACAAGGGATTATAGATTCCCACCACGTAAACGGGAAGATCCGGGTTGTCCTTGCGGGCCAATTCGATGATCTGTTTGAGATTTTTCTCATAGGCCTTCGATGCTTTTTCAAAGCGGTCCAGATCTAAGTTACTGGTATCCTCAAGAATGGCCTTTCGCAGATCATTACCCCCGACAGTAATCGTCAGTAACTGAGCCCGCTTCAGATCCTTTCGAATCTCCTTTTTCTCCCGTATGCGTGACAAAATTTGACTACTCGTGTTGCCAGAAACACCATAGTTGATCGCTTTGAATTCAAAACCGGATTCATTGGTCAAACTCTGAGCGAGCAGAGGAACAAAACCACCTTGATTGGTGCTATCTCCTACGCCTTTGGTCAAGGAATCACCAATCGCTACATAGGTGACTGTCTTTTTCTTTGCACTTGTTGACTGTTTGGTCATCACTGGTTCTGCCGAAGGAAGGAGCCAATTGACCAGAAAAAAGCAGACCAGAAAAGTGACCAAACAATACAAGATCATCTCTAGTATTTTTCTACTATTCATATACTCCTCATTCGTCCAGCTTTCAATTTGACTTTCTTATTTTTAAGTCAGGTTTAGGCTTGGTAGACAATCTTGCCCTGGCAGATGGTATAAGCCACCTGTCCCTTGAGGGATTCACCGACAAACGGGGAATTGGCTGCCTTGGAAGCAAAATGATCAGACACTAGACGGTCAGCAGTCGGATCAAAGATCACAATATCCGCTGGGCCACCGACTTCCAAAAAGCCCGCTTCAAAGTTATATAATTTAGCGGGATTATAGGTCATTTTTTCTAAGAGTTCCATCAAGCCGAGCTCTCCTGCATGGACCAAATAGGTCAAACCAAGCGATAGAGAGGTCTCTAATCCTGTCATGCCGGAAGGAGCCTTGGTGATATCGGCTACGTTCTTTTCATCCGCATGATGAGGTGCGTGGTCCGTTGCGATTACGGTAATGACTCCTGACTTCAAGCCTTCGATGACTGCACGACGGTCCTCTTCCCGACGAAGAGGCGGATTCATCTTGGCATTGCTTCCCTTAGACAACAAGAGGTCTTCCGTCTTAGAAAAATGCTGAGGAGCTACTTCTGCTGTCACAGGAGCGCCGATTGCTTGAGCAAACTCAACTACCTTCACACTCTCAGCTTTAGAAAGGTGTTGGATGTGGAGGTGGCCTCCTGTCGCGTGAGCAATCATAGCATCACGCGCTGCCATAGAGTATTCTGCTACACCAGTCGCACCGCAAACCTTGAAGTGTTCCCGAGCAATGTGCTCATTGAGTCCTAGAATGCCGTTCAACTCTGGATCTTCTTCGTGGAGACTAATGAAGGTCCCCAGACGTTTTGCTTCTTCCAAGGCTTGACGGACTACCTTGGTACTTTGCAACGGAATCCCATCATCTGAGAAACCGACAGCCCCAGCCTGTAACAATCCTTCAAAGTCAGTGAGATGTTGGCCATCAAAGTTCTTGGTAACCGTCGCTACGGTTTTAACATGGATGGCTTCCTTAGCGGCAGAATCCAAGACTTCTTTTAAGGTCACGGCATCCGAAATGGTTGGAGTGGTATTAGCCATCATGACGACTGTCGTAAAACCACCAGCCGCAGCAGCAAGAGCTCCAGTGTGAATATCCTCCTTGTGGGTCTGACCTGGTTCCCGGAAGTGAACGTGAATGTCCACCAAACCTGGCGCTACCACCTTGCCACTCGCATCGATAACTTGGGCACCCTCATAAGAAAGAGATGGACCCATTTCTACAATTTTCCCCTGATCTACCAAGAGATCACATATTTGGTCCAAACCAGTTTTCGGATCCATTACCCGACCATTTTTAATGACTAACATCTTCTACTCCTTTAATCATAGAAATCAACATGGGTCTCTAGCAAGTGATCCCCATCATAGCGGAACATAGCTGAAAAGAAGGGTTTATCCTCTAAGAGCCACTCGACAAAGGTGTGGTCCCCCTCCCAAGTTGGCTTACTTAAGACTTGATCATAAGGTACCCACTCCAGTGTCCCTTCGTTACACTCGATCAGTTCTCCCTCAAAGTCTGTCACCTTGAAGACATAGGTGTACCAATCCAGATCAGGAGTAAATTCAGGGAAGGTAATGATCCCTTTCAAGACTGGCTTGGCCTTCAGGCCTGTCTCCTCAAAAATCTCACGCGCAGCACACTCCTGTGGTGTTTCTCCAGGTTCTAATTTTCCACCAACCCCGATCCATTTACCTTCATGGACATCATTGGGCTTTTTATTGCGATGCAACATGAGAAATTCTTTCCCATTGTCGATATAACAAATCGTTGCTAATTGTGGCATTTCTTTCTCCTATCTTAACCAATCAATTGGCTCGCGTCCCGCCTCTGTCAAAAATTGATTGGTTTTTGAAAAGGGTTGGGTCCCAAAGAATCCTCGGTAGGCTGATAAGGGACTTGGGTGAGCAGATTCAAGGACCAAATGTCGATCGTGGGTAATCAGAGGCTTTTTCTTACGGGCATAAGATCCCCAGAGGATAAAGACTACGGGCTCCTCCAACTCATTGACCACCTTGATCACAGCATCTGTGAATGGCTCCCAAATTTGTCCCGCATGACCATTGGCCTGACCAGCAGGAACCGTCAAGCAGGCATTGAGCAAGAGCACCCCTTGCTCTGCCCAAGAGGTCAGATCATGGGAACGCTTCTCCCCAATGTCTGAGCTCAATTCTTTGAGAATATTTTGTAAAGAAGGGGGGGCTGGGACATGATCCGGCACAGAAAAGCTTAAGCCTTGCGCTTGGTCCGGTCCGTGGTAGGGATCTTGGCCTAAAATCAAGACCTTGACCTGCTCCATCTCAGTCGTCTGCAAGGCCTTAAAGACCTTGTCACGAGGTGGATAAACCATCCCTTTGCTATAGACCTCATTCATAAAGTCATTAATCTGATGAAAATACCCTTCCGGAAGATGGGATTTGATGGCTTCATGCCAGGGGGAATGTTGCATGGAAACTCTCCGCTATCCAATAAATTCTTACCTTTCATTATACCACATTTGATACAGATCCACTGGATAAAAAAGAGGCTGGACCATTTTATCCAACCTCTGGTTCTGCCTGTTAAACAAGCGAGAGTTTTTATGTATTTTCTTTCTTGCTGAATCCTGCTAGACCGATCGAAGCCACTAGCAAAATTTGTGGCAAGAATTGGATGAGGTAGCGGGTCTTCCCACCTTCAAAGATGGTTAAGAAGAGCAAACCACCAAAGACCGCTAAGGAAAGGAAATTGAAGGCATCTGTATCTCGACGTTTGAGATAAGCCCCAAGCAAGCCAGCTGATAGGACGATCCAAATCAACTGTTTTACAAATTCATAATACTTGTACTGTGGGCGATCCGTGCTGAGGAAATAGGTTCGCACCCATTTAGCCAGACTACTATTTTTGGTGAGTGGGGCATAGAGAGGATTAATATAAGGCGTCTTCTCAAACTCTACATCTCGGTATAGCCAACCCAGGGTGCCTTCTGCTACCGTCAAAGATTGCTTGTAATAGATATGCCCAATCAAACCGAAAGGTCCGTACTCCTTGAGGCGGCGTTTGATTTCTTTTATGACATTTTCCTTCTTAAAGAGACCATTGTTGTAGTCCGAGCGCTTGTCCTCATCGATATAAGCCAGCAAGCCCTCTTTCATATCTTCTTGGTTATGCCCCATATCCGTCAAGCCTAGATTGATAAACAAGAGTGGTCCTTTGGCCAGCCCTTCTTCTTTCAGAATCGGCACAACTGTTTGATGATTGACCGCTGTGTTCAATCCTGCAAAGACAAATCCCGTCGTCATCACTGTCACCGTAGCAATCTTGCCAAAGGCCTTCCAGTTTCCTCTAAAGAAGAGGACAGCCCAAAAGGCAATCATGACAATAATCGTCGTTGGACGGATCAACATGGTCACGCCAGATAAAATCCCTAAAGCAAACATCTTCTTCCAAGAGACCCTTGCTTGGTTTTCCTCTAAGAGATCCAAGGCCCACCACAATTGAAGAGCGATCAAAGGAAGCGGAGGAATATCCGTATACATGGAATAGAAATAAGGCGAGTAACAGATCAAGCTGACATAAAAGAGATAAACTAGATCAGCTGTTTTCTGATTGAAATGCTTCTGGGACAGTTTGTACAAGAGGGCGGCACCCAGATTGACATAGAGCATATTGAGAGCCTGCATAACCCACAAACCGCTAGAACCGAATAAAACATAGAAAAATTTCTCGTAAAGAAAGAGCGGAATATTATTGGGATTGCGACTGAGGTAGTTGGTGATGGAAGATTGTTTAAGAAGATCAAAAGCGCCCTTAAAAACAACCGCGGCATCCCGACGGATCAAAAGCTCCGCACAAACCATAAAGATCAACTGACAGATGATCGCGCCAAGCAAGAAGCCTATTTTATGACGGGTCAACCAAACAATGGCTCTTTTTACCCCATCGCGTTTCAACCAAGCTAGCAGAAATAGCAATCCAGCACCTAAAATGGCTAGCCATGAAATCTCTCTCAGATAGGTCACACTGATCAAGAACCAGTGGACCATCACTAGCAACATGACAACATGAAGCATCCCAAATAGAATACGTTTACTTTTCGATAACATAGGTCCATTATATCAAAAAAACAGCATTTCTGCTGTTTTGGGCTGACATCAAATCATTTAGGTTGAGGAATTTTCTTTATTATTTGCAATCTTCTTTGATATCAAATTCCATTTCCCTAGACTCTGTAAATTCAAGCCCTCTGTAGAATAGAACAACCAAAGAATATAAAACAAATGCCAAAAACAAGCCAAAATGTTGTTCCTGTCACTAACGTTTTAATAACCTTTCACATAGACTAGCTACATCCAAATTCCCTAAAAAGACTTCTTACTCGTCTCTTTTCAACCAATTCTCTTTTTGTGCTTTCTCTGCTAAATCTTTTGCTTTATCGATATCCAATGAATTTGAATCAGAGGAAATGTTGGAGTCAATATCTTCTTCCAATTCTTGTAAGATTTGAACATCTTTATGTGTCAAATTCGAAACTGTAGGGTCTGCTTTTGGTAGAGGACGATAGAACATGAAGAAACCAGTTATGACAATCAGAAGAGCGGCAACCGATATGAGAAAACCTTTCTGGAAATCTTCAACAGGTATTTTAGTACCTTTCGTGGATAATTCCTTCCACTCTGGCTGTTGCTCCTCAGCTGCTTTTTTAGCATTAAACACAGGTGTAATCAAAACTTGATTCATTAAGGTGATTGCACCAAGGGACATCAGCAAAAACGGAATGTGGCGCGATTTGCTAATGATCACTAAAATTCCTCCAGTAATAGCAATCAAGCTAATGATGATATTAACAGTAAACCAAACTCTCGCCTGCTTTTTCGTTTCCAAATACTTTTCTTTTGTCATGTGCTTCTCCCTTAAAATCACTTATATCGTAAATCTATTAAAACAATTTACCATTATCATACAGGATTTTACTATGCATTTCAAGTTAGCTAACAACTAGTGAAAAGAGGAAAAAAAGAAGCTGGGACAAAAGTCCTAGCCTCTCAATTGTCTTTGGATTGTCGAGCAAGACGCAGTGGTTGAGTGGGCTCTACTACGCTGATTTCATCAGCTTTTACAGCCCTACTCAACTGTGAGGAGGTGGGACAACGAAATCGAATTCTAACGAATTACCGATTTCTGTCCCACTCTCAGTTATATTATTTATCTTGCCAAGTTTCTTGGTTTTCCTTGAAACGGCGTAACAGTTCCAATCCTTCAGAAGTAATGTAACCCTGTTCTTCAGCCAAATGAATCAATTCAGTGTAGTTAGACAAGGTTTCAAGTTGAACGCCAGCTTCCGCAAATCTCTTATCTGCCTTCTCTAATTGGTAGGTGAAGATCGCTACCACACCAAGTACATCTGCTCCTTCACGCTTCGCAGCTGCAACAGCATCCAAGACAGACCCACCAGTAGAAATCAAATCTTCTACCACAACCATCTTTTGACCTTTTGGTACACGGCCTTCGATTTGGTTTCCAGCCCCATGGTCTTTTGGTTTACTACGGATGTAGGCAAATGGCAAACTCATCTTGTCCGCAATAATAGCACCATGAGGAATCCCCGCAGTTGCTGTCCCTGCAATCACTTCTACTTCAGGGAAAGCTTCCTTGATTTTATCCACGAATCCATTTTCGATCAAGGTACGAGTTTCAGGATAAGCGAGGGTCACTCGGTTATCCGTATAAATAGGGGACTTGATCCCAGAAGCCCAAGTAAAAGGCTCTTCTGGTTTCAAATAAACAGCTTCAATTTTTAGAAGATGGCTGGCAATATCTTTAGCTAATGACATGATAACTCCTTTTTACGATTTTAATCGAATACGAATTAAATCAACAGATGATTTAAACAACAACAGTACAGGTTAGTAAGTAAGTTAGAGAAGGTCCCATCGGGCTCCCTAGAGCTACAAAAGATCCACTTTTAGTAGCGATTAGTGTTCCGACGATTATGAGAATAGTTTAGGGAAGGCCCTATCGTGCTTAATTATTCCGACGATCTCAGAAGAGAAACGATCATTTTCTCTTCTGAGATCTAGTGAATGCGTTAGGGAAGGTCCCATTGGACTTCCCGTAGAGCTACAAAAGTTTCACTTTTAGTAGCTCTTACGCATTCCATTGTCTCTTAATTTCATGGTAAGCATCCCATGGGTTTTCTGCTTGGATGATCGGACGTCCAACGACAATGTAGTCTGAACCGATAGCATGGGCTTCTTGTGGGGTCATGACCCGTTTTTGGTCGCCAATTTCGGCTCCTGCAGGACGGATCCCTGGGGTTACACAGACAAAGTCTTCTGCGGTAGCCTTTTTGATCAAATCAACTTCATGGGCTGAACAAACAACGCCGTCTAGGCCTGCTTCTTGCGCCTTACGGGCATAATTAACGACTGATTCTTGAACAGTGGTTTGGATGTTTTGGCAATCCCGCATGTCCTCTTCACTGGTAGAAGTCAATTGAGTCACCGCCACCAACTTAGCACCTGGTCCAAGTGCCTTTTTGGCTTCGCGCATCATCTCTACACCACCAGCTGCATGAACTGTCACCATGTCCACACCAAAGGTGCCTAGAACAGACATGGCTGACTTAACCGTATTTGGGATGTCGTGCAATTTTAGGTCCAAGAAAATGCTGTGGCCACGACCTTTCAGATAGTGAACAATTTCTGGGCCGACTGCATAGAAAAATTCCATTCCGATTTTTACAAAGAGTTTTTCATCTTCTGGGAAATGTTCTAAAAAGTTTTTGACATCTTCAAAAGCTGGAAAGTCAAGGGCGATGATGGGACGTTCTTCACGCATGGGTTTCTCCTTTTATGGCTGACATTTTTTCCACAAAAAAACCTTGCCCGAGGCAAGGTTACACGAAAATTAGGTAGTATCTACCCTGATTCACCGTCTAGACCTTAGGAGCCTCTCTGGACCACTTTAAAGGTTTTTCTACATTGTAGTACGATATGAAAGAAAAGTCAAGAAATAATCATAAAACGTTCGGAATCAATCTGTTTTTTTCATCTTTCAACTATGGAAGATTCACAAACATGTCAAATTCTTGACGAAGATCCGATTTTCCTGTAAAATTTTTGCTATGCTGAGTAAGGGTTGTTTTAGTTGTAGCTTACTCAGTAGCCTGTTGGGGTTGTAGCCAGCAGGCATTTTTTATTTTCTTGATGATCTTTATAATAGATTTTCTCGGACATGCCGACGCAGATCTTCTAAGCTAGTTATTCCATACTGATCCATGACCTGTGGAAGATTTTCGATAATGGTCGGACAAGCATATGGATCTGTAAAGTTAGCAGTTCCGACACCAATCGCAGAAGCACCAGCAATCATCATTTCAATCGCTGCTTCTGCTGAATCTACACCGCCCATTCCAATGATGGGCAGGTTAGTGGATTGGGCTACTTGGCGGATGAGTTTCAAGCCCACTGGGAAGATAGCTGGTCCTGACATCCCTCCAGTACCATTTGCAATGATTGGCTTACCAGTCTTGAGGTCAAAGCGCATCCCGACCAAAGTGTTAATCATGGTCAAGCCAGTAGCTCCTGCATCTTCTGCAGCCTTGGCTACTTGGGTAATATCAGCCACACTAGGAGTCAACTTAACATAGACAGGGACCGACGAAGCTTCTACCGCAGCTTTTACTGCATCGTAGGCCAACTCGGGAACCTGACCGATTAAGAGGCCATTGTTGCCATGGTCCACATTGGGACAGGAGATGTTAAGTTCAATGGCTGTGACATTTGGCGCTTGAGAAATCTTCCGTGATACCGTCGCATACTCTTCGTTGGAAAAACCGGCTACATTTGCAATAATCGGTAGCTCTGGATAATGCTGGGCCAACCAAGGGAGTTTCTCTGCTAGGACAACGTCTACGCCTGGATTTTGGAGTCCAATGGCGTTGAGCATGCCTGCAGGAGTCTCAGCAACACGTGGTGTCGGATTTCCGAAACGAGCCTCTGCTGTCGTCGCCTTGATCATAATGGATCCTAATAAGTCCAAGTCATAGTATTTGGCATATTCTTGGCCAAAGCCAAAACAGCCGGAAGCCGGAATGATGGGGTTTTTCAAGGCTAATCCTGGTAAGGATACAGCTAATCGATTACTTGTCATACTTTCCTCCCTACATCACAATCGTACCAGTTTCAAAGACCGGTCCGTCTTCACACACGCGCTTGTTGGCCGCTTGGCTTGCATTTTCCAGATGCACCACACAAGCATAGCAAGCTCCCATCCCACAGGCCATGCGGGATTCCATGGAAATGTAGGCGCGGGGATGATCATGGAATTTTGCATTGACGTATTTGAGCATACCAGGAGCCCCACAAGAATAGATGGCATCATAACCCTGGTCCATCTGATCAATGACCGTAGAAACATAGCCTTTGGTACCATAAGAACCATCGTCTGTTGTAATGGTGACTTGGCCGTACTGCTTCAATTCTTCTTCGAGGATAACCGCTTCTTTATTAGCAAATCCAAGAACAGAATGGACTTCTACTCCCTGCTCATGTAGCTGTTTAGCCACTTGGACCAAAGGAGGAACACCAATCCCGCCACCTATGATCAAGGCACGCGCCCCTTGACCAAGACCCTTAAGGTTAAAGCCATTTCCTTGAGGACCCATGACACTAAGGAAGCTACCGACAGGCAGTTGAGAAAAGATGGCTGTCCCTCCCCCTTCTACCCGATAGATAAGGCGACAGGTCTGGCTGTCTAGATCTATCTCAGAGATAGAAATAGGACGACGGAGGAGCTTAGAGTCATCCGGCACACGGATATGGAGAAACTGCCCCGGCAACATCTGTTCCACCATTTCCCCCTTCAAGACCATTGAAAAAATCCGAGGAGCGATCTCTTCTTGAGCGATTAACTCCATGTCTTCCATCATGATTTTTCCAAACCGTTTCTTACAGCTGTCACTGACCATTGGTTTCCTCTTCTTTCTTTCAGCAAAAAAGACCTCGCAAAAGCAAGGTCCCACAAATGATCAGCTAGACTCCGTCTGCTGATCTTTTTTCTGTCTTTCCTTGCAGGCCTCTCTGGACCCCTTAAAGGTTAAATTTTTCTCATTATATCGCGCTACTGGTCGCTTGTCAAGTAGAAGCCCGATAGCTCCGCTCATTTCCCATCTGTCTCAGGAGAAAACCCTTCTGGTACCGGAGGGATATACTGCAGAGCGATGCGATTTTCTGGCTTGTGATCGACTAAGTAGAGGACGAGTAAGAAGAGCCATTCCAGGGGCTTCATTAGATAGTAAATGACATCCATAGCCCATTTCTTTTTGATTTGTTTAGCAAAGGGATAGCCATAACGGTCATAATTACGACGCAGAAATCGATGGAAACGTGGCGTCTTTTCTTCTAAGACCTGCTCAAAGGCATTGGCAATACAGAGCTGGCGATTGACCACAACAGGATGACCATACCGGACTCCCATCCGCTGGGGCTTGACCACCTTTTCATGACCACCCGCTGCGACTGTACAGAGATAGTGCTCATCAATAATGAGATTCTGAGGAGGGATCTTTTCCGAGAAGGTCCAATCTGCCGTATTGGTCCAGGCCTTGACCAAGCTATCAGGACGTTGACCAAAGAGCATGAGGACCATGACCAATACCGCTAACAAGGGGAGGGCCATGATGACTGCCAACCAAGGCCAGTGTTTGGATTGGTGGAGGATCAGGTGAAAGCGTTGGAGAATGGGATTGTCATAGACCCTTTCGAAATCAGACTCCCCCTCCCACTCCTTCATCCTGGTCCGCAAAAGACTAATGGAATAAACCAACAAGAAGACCGTGTGGCAACCGATAACTTGCAACTGGATGTCAAATACCACTACTAGCACCAATCCCATCAATATCCCACTGATACAAAAGATATTCAAAAGTGGAGACAAGGAATTGGCATCTCGGTAAGAATAGATGATCAAAGCTAGGAAGGAAATCAGTGCCAAAATAAGGATCGTCGGTAGCGCCTCCGACCAAATCATGGTATGCTTCTGCTCATTGATGAGCTGTTTCGTCCAATCATAACGCGTTAAATCTTTCACCAGATAGATGACGAAGGATTCCAGGATACTACCAAAGACTCCTATCCAAAGGATGACAAAGTACTTGCGATTATTGACTCTTCGTTTAATTTTTTCCTCTTCTTTCTCATCATAGACACCGACCAGTTCCTTTTCCAAGGTCTGGGCCTGTATCGTAGACCAGCGAGAAATAACATACAGAATCACAAAGATATTAGGAACAAAATAACTAACCCCTAGGGCATGTATAAGAATTGTAACACTGTAAATTGCGACTCCAAAAATAGCATTCCAGAAACCCAAAGATTGGATATTTCCTGGCAAGCTCCCGATAATTAGAAAGACAGACAAACTAAGAAAAATAAGGAAGTTGGTCATAAAGTTTATCTTTACTAAACTGGCTAAAAATTTGGTCTCCAGTTCCTTGTTCCATTTTTTGTACCAGAAAACGATTTTCTTCATCACATCTCCTCCATCATTTCCCTCATTTTATCAAGCTACAATTAATCCTTCAATTCTAAACCTGTTTTATAGGGAAAAATCCTTCTAGAGACTTATACTAGCTAGGATTTTCTGTCAAAAGTATGTTAAAATATAAGCATGAGAATCCAACAATTACATTACATTATCAAAATCGTCGAAACAGGCTCTATGAATGAAGCGTCCAAGCAACTCTTTATCACCCAGCCAAGTTTGTCCAATGCTGTGCGGGATTTGGAAAAAGAAATGGGGATTGATATCTTCATCCGTAATCCCAAGGGTATCACTCTGACTAAGGATGGGATGGAGTTCCTTTCTTATGCCCGTCAAGTCGTCGAGCAGACCCAACTCCTAGAAGAACGCTATAAAAATCCAGTAGCCAATCGGGAGCTCTTTAGCGTGTCCTCTCAGCACTATGCCTTCGTAGTCGAAGCCTTCGTCTCTCTCCTCAAGAAAAGCGACATGGAGAAATACGAGCTCTTCCTACGGGAGACCAGAACCTGGGAAATCATCGATGACGTCAAGAACTTCCGTAGTGAGATCGGTGTCCTCTTCCTCAATGGGTACAACCGGGATGTCCTCTCCAAAATGCTGGATGATAGCCACCTCAAGGCAACCCATCTCTTTACTGCCCAACCTCATATCTTCGTCAGCAAGACTAACCCCCTAGCTAACAAAGAGGTGGTGAAATTAGAAGATCTAGAAGACTTCCCTTATCTCAGCTACGACCAAGGGACCCACAACTCCTTCTACTTCTCAGAAGAGATCCTCTCCCAAGAGCATCACAAGAAGTCTATCGTCGTCAGTGACCGTGCCACCCTCTTCAATCTCTTGATTGGTCTGGACGGCTACACCATTGCGACCGGTATCCTTAACAGCAACCTCAATGGAGACAATATCGTTTCCATCCCGCTAGATATCGATGACCCAATCGAGCTGGTCTACATCCAACACGAGAAAGCTAGCCTCTCTAAAATGGGTGAAAAATTTATCGAATACTTACTTGAGGAAGTCCAATTTGATAAATAAGAACTAACTAGCTACACAAGCACAATAAAAACACCTGAAACAAGTGGATTTCCACTTCTCTCAGGTGTTCTTTTATTGTCTTAATTTCGAAAATACTTGGCCAATCTTCCCTTCGATGACCAGGTCTGCTTGCTTGTCCTGTGGAATACTGGTTTTATTGATGACGACCAGCTTCTTCCCTTGGAAATACTGGATCAAGCTGGCTGCTGGGTAGACGACGAGGGAGGTCCCTCCGATAATCAGTAGATCAGCTTCTTGGATGGCTTTGGCTGCTTGGCTAAAGACCTCCATATCGAGGGGTTCCTCATAAAGGGTCACATCCGGCTTGACCACCTTATCACAATCGAGACAGTGTGGAACAGGCCCTTCCAAAGCTAGAAAGGACTCTAAATCATAAAAACGCTGGCAACCCGTACAGTAATTACGGTCGGCACTACCATGGAGTTTCAAGACTTTTTTAGACCCTGCCATTTCATGGAGACTATCAATATTTTGCGTCACGACTGCTTTGAGTTTACCAGTTTCTTCCAGCCAAGCCAGATAGCGATGAGCTGCATTGGGCTTGGCATCTGGATAGAGCAGGTACTTCTTGTAAAAGTCGAAAAAGTCCTCTGGATAACGCTCAAACATGGTATGAGAGACCAGTTGCTCAGCCGTAAAATGCCGACCCAAGGTGACACTATAGACCCCATCTGAGCTACGAAAGTCTGGAATATTGGACTCCGTTGAGACGCCAGCCCCACCAAAGAAGACAATCTTTTGACTCTGATCAATGATGTCTTGCAATTCTTTCAGTTTATCCATGTCTTCCTCCTTACAAGAGTGCCTGGATAACAGCATTGGCCTGATCGAAATAAAAAGGATCTGGCTGGTAAACAATCCCCGTCTCCTGAGCCAAGCTGACCAAGAGCTCCATAAAATGCTGGGAAGAGAATCCAGTCGTCCGGTGCAATTCTACCTCATCAAAGGGTTTGATCAAGTGAGCTAGAGGATTGCGGACAGATTTCTCCAACTCCCGCAGTTGCTTGGCCGCATCCTTGGAGGAATCTGGCAAGTCCAAGAGTAAGATCAACTCCGTTAAACTGGACGAATTGACCGCACTCTCACTATGGAATTGTTGCAAGGCTGGATTGTCAGAGGCCCGGATCTTGTCAAACTTCCAATGGTCATAGCTGGACTCTTTGGAGTTGTGAATGTAGTCCGCAATATTAGGGATCTGCAACTCAATCAAGCGCATAAAGATCCGATAAATAGCTGGGCTCACCGCACGAACGAAGTCGATGATCTGATCATTGCGAAGTTTGGCCTCTAGGTCGTAAAGGTAGTTAGCCAACTGTTCCTCTTCTGGGTCCTCATGCCAAAAAAGCTGAAAACCTGTCGCTTCTAGCAAGTCAGTTTTCAACTTTGGGTTCATGATTGGTCGGATATTGAGCTCTCGACGCTCTGCCATTAACTGCAATAAGGTCAAGACCAGCTCTGGCACGCTCTTCTGCTTCTTAGCAGAGCGTAGGGCCCGACTATACTGGTAGGTATGAAGGTCGTAGAGCCACTCATCATGAAGGTATTCTGTCATTAGTCCGCGATCAAGGTCTCAAGACCAACTTTCATCATGTCAGTGAAAGTATTTTGACGTTCTTCTGCAGTCGTATCCTCATCTGGATTGACCAAGCTATCAGAAATGGTCATGATGGCAAGGGCATCCACATGGTGTTGAGCAGCAAGATAGTAAAGAGCCGCTGCTTCCATTTCCACAGCTTTCACGCCCCATTTACCAAGCTCCAAGTTCTTTTCAAAGTAGTTTGAATAGAAGACATCAGAAGACAAGACATTACCAACGTGAGTGGTCATACCAAGGTCTTTGGCAATGTGGTAGGCCTTATCAAGCAAATCAAAGCTTGCGATTTGTGGGAAATCGTATTGAGGCCAGTCGTTACGGATGATGTTTGAGTTGGTTGCAGCAGCTTGCGCCAAGACCAATTCACGGACGTGGACATCGCCATTCAAAGAACCAGCTGTACCCACACGGATCAATTTCTTCACACCGTAGTCCACGATCAACTCACGCGCATAGATGGAGATGGATGGCATCCCCATCCCAGTGCCCATGACAGATACACGATGACCCTTGTAAGTACCTGTGTAACCAAACATGTTACGGACTTCGTTAAAACATACAGCATCCTCAAGGAAATTCTCAGCGATAAATTTCGCACGAAGAGGATCTCCAGGAAGGAGAATTTTATCAGCAATTTCACCTTGCTTAGCAGCAATATGGATAGACATAATTAAGATATAAAGGGCGACAGAGAACAAAGTAAAAATAGGAAACTGACGACGCATCGCAGATGCTAGACAGTTTATCTTTTTTACACAGTTCTCCGCCCGTATTCAGTTCAGAGAATACGGTTAACCCATCCTTTCTTTTTTTATTGAGTGTTTTGAAAAGCTTTCCGCTCGTGTTCAAATCAGAACACATGCTCTACCTTTCTGTGTGTATTTTTTAGAAAGCTTTCTGCTCATGTTCAAATCGCAACACAAACTCTAGCTTTCCGAATTCATCATAGAGGCCAGGCATCAAAAGTGGGGTTTATTCCAGCCCCAACAACCCTGGTTCCTTTATATGCTTACTTAAATTATACCATAAGAAGATAGGTTTCATCTAGCTTGTAGGGTAAATCCCCTACATAAAAACTACTGAATCTTATCTACTGGAGACTCCTTTATTTTTCTCCCCATCAGACGATCCAATCCTTTGGACAAACCAACAGTTAGAAAAGCTGTCAGCAAGAGATAGGGTAGAGCTGTTAACCCTTGTCCCGTAAACCCAAGGACCAAGCCAGTTGCAGATAAGGGAGCTTTTAAGGTCACTGTCAAAAAGCAAACCGAACCTAGGAGAAAGAAAGCTGGAGTATTTCCAACACCAAGTACCAAAGAGATGAGGGCTGCTCCTGCCATTCCCAGTGCAAAGGAAGGCGTCAGAGTCCCTCCATAGGCACCTGCCCAAAAGGTAAGCAGAACGACTAGAGCTTTTAGGGTTAATAGAAGAAAGATTGTCTGCCATGTGGCCCCATTGAGGATTTCCTGAGCCATCATCCGCCCATTTCCAAGCAGGTGGGGCTGGAAGCTTGCTAGACAAGCTAGGAAAACAAATGCTAATGGCAAAGTGATAAGAATTCGTTTGTCCTTGATTCGATGATTGGCGGCCTTCTTTGTGAAACGGGCAAAGAGCCAGGCGACTGGAGTCAGGAAGGCAATGAAGATAACTATCTGCCATAAGACTGTAGGTGACCAAGTTATTTCGGGCACTTGATAGAGTGCATGATCTGAAATCACCCAACCTGCCGTATAAGCAGCCACATAAGTGGAAATCCCTGCCAAGAAAAAGTGTTTAAGTGAAAATGCAATGCCTAAGGTTTCAAAAATAAAAAACACACTCGTTAATGGGACTTGGTAAACCGCAGCCAATCCTGCTCCCGCCCCACAAGCGATCAAAAAAATACGATCTGCCAGCGGCAGGCCAAAAACTTTCGCAAGACGACCTGCCAACAAGGCCCCGATCTCTCGGGGCGCTCCTTCCTTGCCGATCGGTGCTCCTCCTCCAACAGCCACAATTTGCCAGCTAGAATGGAACAATTGTCTCCAGAAATGAAGGGCGAGACGGGAATCTTCCTCCTTCATCTGCCCCTTTATGGAGAGAAGCTTCCCCTTTCGTTGCAAAAAATACCAGACTAAGGCTGAAGTAAGACCTACAATTAGTATACTGATTCCTATCCGATAAGGGGAAACTCCATCCGTCAAAAAACTAGACTCATGCTCGGAGTGACCAAATACTAGCACTTCAACAAATTCCAGAAGATCATGAAGAATAATACCTGCAAAACCCGAAACAAGCCCTAGCAGACAAGCTGCTAGGACCATTCTCAGTTTATAGGGAATTGATTGGATAGTTCTCACAATTCTTTCCATCTTTTTTACAATTCAGCAAGAATCGCTTTCAGCAATCCTTTGAAGTCTCCTTTGACGCGCTCCGTCACTTCTACTACTTCTTCGTGGTTGAGCTCTTCTTGGAAACCAGCCGCAAAGTTGGTAATACATGAAATACCAAGAACTTTCAAACCAGAGTGAGCCGCAATGATGACTTCAGGAACAGTTGACATACCGACAGCATCTGCACCAAGAGTCTTATACGCACGGATTTCAGCTGGAGTTTCATAAGTTGGACCTGTCACACCGATATAAACCCCATCATCCAGTTTAATGCCCAATTTGTCTGCTACTTGATGAGCAGTCTCACGGTATTCTGGAGTGTAAGCTTTCGACATATCAGGGAAACGTGGACCAAAGTTATCCAAGTTTTCACCGATCAATGGGTTTTGACCAGTCATATTGATGTGGTCAGTAATAGCCATCAAGGTACCAGGACCGAAGCCGATACCTCCAGCAGCGTTGGTTACAAGCACTCCTTCACATCCCAAAACTTTCATGACACGAACTGGGAAAGTCACCACTTCCAATGGGTTTCCTTCGTAGAAGTGGAAACGACCTTGAAGAGCCAAGACTTTACGTCCAGCAAGATCACCATAAACCAATTTACCAGCGTGTCCGACTACTGTGGATTGACCCCAGTTTGGAATGTCAGAGTAGTCTACTACGACTGCATTTTCAATTTCTTCAGCTAATTCTCCAAGACCTGAACCAAGGATCAAACCGAACTCAGGAGCTTCGATTCCTTTGCCCTTCAAAAATGCTGCTGTTTCATTGATTTTTGCTAATAACGTCATTGTGTTTCTCCTTTTATTTCTTAAGTAATCTACCAATTTTGTCAAAGGTGTTAGCGTTGCGAATAGTGATCTGACGATAGAAAGGCATCTTCATCAGATGTTTGTGGTAGGCGGTTTTAGCGTAGCTTTCTTCTGAGGATTTGCCCCAGAAAACCGCTCTTTTGCCAAGGTGAAGCACTTCATCCCCTAGCTTCAAAGCAAGCAACTTCTCTTCTACGGATTCCCTATCCAAGCCCTCGGTGTAAAAGAGCACATCCTTACGAGCCATCTCTTCTGTCCACCATTGCGGTAGGTTTGCACATTCTGCTTCATAATCTTCACGACTCAGCAGAGAAAAGCGTTCAATAAAGGGATAATGTGTTTCAAAGAAGGTCGACAGGCACTCCACTAACTGAGACCGAGAAAGACCTGTCGTAAAGAAGATATTGCCACTGTTGATGTAGGTTTCCACTTGTTCGAATCCCAGTTCCGTCAATTCTTGACGAAGTTGACCCATGACCACCTTGTTTTTGCCGCCAACATTGATTCCTCTTACGAGGAGAGCAAATCGCATCATTTTAGACCAATTTATCTAAGAAGCTTTCTCCGATCATAGCTTTCTCAACACCAAAGTTGTCCGCCACAGTAGCTGAGATATCCGCAAAGTGGCCAACCGGAATCACGCCATTGCCTTTGAAAGATGGGCTATAAGCCAAGAATGGGATGTATTCACGCGTATGGTCAGTACCAGCGTATGTTGGGTCGTTACCATGGTCAGCCGTAATCATCAAGAGGTCATCTTCACGCATCGCTGCGATGATTTCTGGCAAACGCTCATCGAACTCATGCAAGCAATCGCGGTAGCCGTGCGCATTGCGACGGTGACCGTAAAGAGCATCGAAGTCCACCAAGTTAGTGAATGAGAAACCATGTTTGAATTCTTCAGATTTCATAGCCTTGATCAAGTTGTCAATACCGTGGCTGTTTGATTTGTTGTGGCCCATATCGTGGTTGATACCAGCACCGTTGAAGATATCGTTGATCTTACCAACTGCATAGGTATCGATGCCTGCTTCGTTCAATTTGTCCAAAACAGTTGGAGCAAATGGTGAAACAGCCAAGTCACGACGGTTAGCCGTACGAGTGAAGTTTCCAGGCTCACCAACGTAAGGACGAGCAATGATACGACCGAGAAGAGCTGGACGTTCCAAAGTGATCGAACGAGCGTATTCACAGATACGGTAAAGTTCATCCAAAGGAATGATGTCTTCGTGAGCTGCGATTTGAAGAACAGGGTCAGCTGATGTATAGATGATTAACTCGCCAGTTTCCATTTGGCGTGGTCCGAAGTCATCGATAACTGCTGTACCAGAATAAGGTTTGTTGGCTTCGCGGATGACCTTGCGACCTGAGAATTCTTCGATTTTTGTCAAGATTTCTTCTGGGAATCCATTCCAGAAAGTATCAAACGGTTCTGTAATATTAAGACCCATGATTTCCCAGTGACCTGTCATGGTATCTTTACCAAGAGAGACTTCTTCTAACTTCGTAGCGTAACCAGTTGGATTGCTCTCAGCCGGAACAGTCTTCAAGGCTTGTTCACGAGGAATATTTCCAAGACCAAGTTTTGCCATGTTTGGTACATTCAAACCAACTGCTTTTGAGATGTGTCCAAGTGTGTCAGATGCGCCGTCAGGTACACCAGCATTGACAAAGTTATTAGCATCTGGAGCTGCTCCGATCCCTACTGAATCCAAAACCACTAAATGCATACGATTAAATTTTGGCATATTGAATGTCTCCTTTATAATTTAAACTGAATACAGTATAACACAAATTTTTGAAAATGTAACGCTTTCATATAAAATTTTATAAATAAGTTTTATATCCTCAGAAAAAAGGACAAAAAGCCCTTTTTAAAGTGATTTGCTAATGATTTTTGGACCTTCTGGTGTCCCTACGATGACTTTTGAAACCATCCCTAAGAAGAGACCATGGTCGACAACACCGACAGTGCGGTCCAACTCTTCTGCCAAGGCTTCAGCGTCTGGGATCACTTTCAAATCCAAATCAATGATAAAGTTCCCTTGATCGGTCACAAAGCGCTGTCCATCTTTTTCACGGTAAGCTGGTGAATAGCCCTTCTTTTCAAAATGACGGAAAAGATTCTCTGCTCCGTATTGAACCACTTCTACTGGTAGTTTAAAGGCACCAAGCGTCTCCACTTGTTTAGACTCATCAACAATCCAGATGCAGTCTTTTGAGTTGGTCGCAACGATTTTCTCCATCAAGAGGGCACCGCCACCACCTTTGATGCCGTTCAAAGCAGGGTCTACTTCGTCCGCACCATCGACGGTCAAGTCCACCACTTCGACATCATCGATCGCTTTGAGAGGAATTCCCAAGCCTTCTGCTTGTTCATAGGTCACGCTTGAGGTCGTTACAGCTGTAATCTGCAAGTCTTCTTCCTTGATGCGACGTCCCAATTCAGCCACAAAATAATAAGCAGTTGACCCTGTACCAAGACCGACAATCATGCCGTCTGTAACAAACTCAGCCGCCTTAATGCCTACCTGTTCTTTTAGGTTTACCATCTTAGACCTCCATTTCTATTCATATTTAGTATAGCATATTGGCGGACAGATTTCACTACTTAACTGAAAACCTTTTCAACTACTCCTTCTAAAAGCAAAACCTTGCCCCTCTTGCTAGTTTACGATAGAATAGAAGGGAATACACAGGAAAAGAGAAGATACATGATTACAAGAGAATTTGATACTATCGTTGCGATCTCGACTCCGCTCGGTGAGGGAGCGATTGGGATTGTCCGCTTGAGCGGGACAGACAGCTTTAAGATCGCTCAAAAGATTTTTAAAGGAAAAGACTTGACCAGCGTGGCTAGCCATACCCTCAACTACGGCCACATCGTGGATCCGGATAAGGATGAGATTCTGGATGAAGTCATGGTCGGAGCCATGCGCTCTCCTAAGACCTTCACTCGCGAAGATATCATCGAGATCAACACTCACGGTGGGATTGCTGTGACCAACGAAATCCTGCAATTGGTGATCCGCGAAGGCGCTCGTCTGGCTGAGCCAGGTGAATTTACCAAGCGGGCCTTCCTGAATGGTCGTGTCGATTTGACCCAGGCCGAGGCGGTCATGGATATTATCCGTGCCAAGACCGACAAGGCTATGAACATCGCCGTCAAACAGTTGGATGGATCCCTGTCTGATCTCATCAACAATACCCGCCAAGAGATCCTCAATACCCTAGCCCAGGTCGAAGTCAACATCGACTATCCTGAGTACGACGATGTCGAGGAGGCAACGACCGAGATCATCCGTGAGAAGACGACTGAGTTTGAAACCCTCTTGACCAATCTCCTCAAGACAGCTCGCCGAGGCAAGATCCTCCGCGAAGGAATCTCGACTGCTATCATCGGGCGACCAAACGTCGGTAAATCTAGCCTTCTGAACAACCTCCTGCGCGAGGAAAAAGCTATCGTGACCGATATCGAAGGGACGACCCGAGACGTCATCGAGGAATACGTCAATATCAACGGTGTTCCTCTCAAGCTGGTCGATACAGCCGGTATCCGCGAGACAGAAGACATCGTTGAACGCATCGGGGTGGAACGCTCTCGCAAAGCCCTCAAGGAGGCCGACCTGGTCCTTCTGGTCCTTAATGCTAGTGAACCACTGACTGATCAGGATCGTCAGTTGCTGGAAATCTCACAAGACAGCAACCGCATCATTCTCCTCAACAAGGTCGATCTCCCGCAACAAATCGAGTTAGATGAAATCCCTGCAGATCACATCAAAATTTCTGTCCTTAAAAATCAAAATATCAACCACATCGAAGACCGGATTAATGCCCTCTTCTTTGAAAATGCTGGTCTTGTCGAGCAAGATGCTACCTACCTCTCTAACGCCCGCCACATCTCTCTCATTGAGAAAGCCGTTGAAAGCCTTCAAGCTGTCAACGAAGGCCTGGCTATGGGCATGCCAGTGGACCTCCTTCAAGTCGATCTAACCCGCACTTGGGAAATCCTTGGAGAAATCACAGGAGACGCTGCACCAGACGAGCTCATTACCCAACTCTTCAGCCAGTTCTGCCTTGGTAAATAAAGTCAAAAAAATCGTATGTTTGAAACATACGATTTTTGTATTATTAATTTCCTTGGTCCAGACTTTGGACGGTGAGGGATGCTTGGTAGATCAAGAAGAGTCCTACTGCTGTCAAGAATGGAATAGCAAGAGGGAGTTCTGTCTCGATTTGGCCAAATGGTGAATTGCCGACAAAGTGAAGGCCAAAGCCAGCTGCAAAATAAAACCAACCCGTCAGCATCAGCTCCTTGCGACCTTTTGTCGCTTGAAGGATCAGGTAGAGACCCACCATGAAAAGGGCTGTGTAGGCCCAGTGAGATACGACCCCATTCATGATCCGCCCTAAGATACCAGACACTGCATAAGAGAAGCCTTCCGGCATATCTTGACGGATATAAGCAAAGTCCTCTACAATCTGGAAACCAAGACCAGAAGCAATCGCTAAAAGGAAGATGGATTTGATCCGACGCACATTGAATAAATAGAGAACAAAGAAGATTGGAATCAACTTGAAGGGTTCCTCAAAGAGGGGGCCGGCGATGGCACTCTCATACTGGTTCCAAAAGTCGCTATTAGGCGCTACTGCCTGAATCATCTCATGGAAATAGGTATTGGCAAAACTAGACAGCCAACCTGCGATAAAGCCCCCACCTAAAAGAGAAAAGAGGACCGGAATCCAGGACAACTTCCACTTATTGGCAAAATGAAAGAGAGCCCAAACAGCAGGAACCGCATAAACTAGGAGCAAGAGGACAGAGATACCAATGATCCCATACTGACTGCCTGTCATCCAACCAGCAGTGATAGATTGTGTCTCATAGGCCAGACCGATCGAGAGCAAGAATAAAAATAGAAACAAAATCGATTTGCGTTTCATAAAAAACCTTTCTTAAAAACAATTAAAAAGGCTGGAATCCCAGTCTTTTTGTCTATATGGATATTGTAACAATAAAAGCTTAAAAAAACAATAAATGACTACGGGGAATAGCGAGTGCTTGCTGCTGCTAAAACTTGCGATGAAGAATCTTGTTCTGATTGTTGCCCAATAATAAGAACTATTTTGATTGTTTATATAAGTGTTCCAGTAATTGCCGACACTTTTCGTCAATCAATTCTCTATTAGCCAGTTGTTGAATCCATTTTTCTGGGATGCCTTCCAGTTGATAGTGGGCTCCAGCCAAGGTACCTGTAATGGCACCGATGGTATCGGTATCCCCTCCAAGATTAACAGCTTTTAGAACAGCTTCTTCAAAACTCTCTGTTGTACCCAAACACCAGAGACAAGCCTTCAAGGTATCAACAACATAGCCTGTAGAAACAATATCTTCCCTAGATTTTTGATAAAATTCTCTATCAAATATTTCACTAAAATGTTCTTGATACTCTTCCCAGTATTCTGGCTTTTTCTTGAAGTAATCTTCAAAATAAGGTTTTGATTGACAAAGTAATTTTTCTAAACGGATGTTAAGAAGAAAACCGATTAAAAGCTGGACATAAAGAATAGACGCGACAATAGATCTTGGATGAGCATGGGTCAGCTTAGTATATTCCTCAATTATTTTTGATCTATAACTAAAATCAAAGTTTTCATATAAGAGCAAAGCTAAGGGAGATATCCTCATCAGGGCTCCATTGCCATTCTCTCTCTCACCAGTCCCTCCGCATTTCTCTGGAGAAACTCCTGCTAAATACCGATCAATCGCCTGATTAGTCGAAATACCAATATCAAAACAATATCCAAAAGGTGTGAGGTAGCCCTGACGATAATCTACAAATTTATCCATCAACCCATTCAAATCAGAATCCTCACATAGGTGTTCAATAAGTGCTAAGGATAAAGAAGTATCATCTGACCAGGTACCAGCTGGTTGATTATAGGTTCCATAACCCACCATGTCTGAAATATGATAGGTATCTCTATCTCTGAACTCTACAGGGACTCCCAGTGCATCACCTATTGCTAGACCAAAGATAACTGAATCTATCTTTTGTTTAAGATTATATCTTCTATACTGATTTGAATCATCTTCCCATTTATCTCTTAATCTCATAGCCTTCTCCTATTCTATTAAATCCATTTTTAGAATAATATTATTATCAACTTTACCAATTGCGTCAAGTTCAGTTGGTTTGAGCTCTGAGGAATTTGCTTTTTGTAACAGTTCTTCAAATTCTTGATTGGAAAATAACCGTTTAATAGATGATGGATTTACTAAAATACGAACTGGTGAGGATCTAAAATAATTTTGTCTGGCTACTTCTTTACTTTCTTTAGTCACCCATTCTCCAGTTTGTAAGAATAACTCAACCTCATAAGCATCCTGTTCTGACCTTAAAGCCTTGTCCACTAATTCTTTACTAACTGGATAAGTAACTTCTCTATCTTGAAAACCTCCTGTCATCCAGGACATTGTATAATTGCCATTTTCTTCAGTTATAATGAATCCATTCCCCTTTATCTGATTCATTTAAAAGATAAATTGTAAAATATAGTGCAACAAAAAAACTCATAGCGTTTCATTGGGGTAAACTGTAAGTATTCACACAAACA
>NZ_JAHZQQ010000079.1 GCF_019930045.1 Streptococcus australis
CCCACTTCAACCACTTCTTCAACTGGTTGTTTGGTGACACTTTCGCTCTTCTTCTCACGTTTTGTTTCAACTCCGTCTGTGTAAGTCACGGTATAGACAATGGTCTTTTCACCTTTTTCACCTGGAGTTTTTACATTGCGTGTACCTTCTGGGAGAGCAGGATTCTCTTCTTCACGTTTTGTGAATGGAATTTCTTCCGTCTCTGTCACTTCCTTAGTTGTGATCACCGCAGCTTTCTTAGTGCCGACTTCGATGACCTTATCAACCGGTTGTTTAGTGACCGTTTCGCTCTTCTTCTCGCGTTTGGTTTCGACACCATCGGTTAAGGTAATCGTGTAGACAACAGTCTTCTCACCATTTTCCCCTGGAGTCTTCACGTTACGTGTACCTTCTGGCAAGTCAGGATTGGTTACGGTCTGTTCTCCATAAGGGATTGGTTCTGTAACTGTGAGTTCCTGAGTTGTCACAACAGCAGCCTTCTTGGTGCCGACTTCAACCACTTCTTCAACTGGTTGCTTCGTAACAGTTTCGCTCTTCTTCTCGCGTTTCGTTTCTTTACCGTCGACATAAGTAACGGTATAGACAATGGTCTTTTCACCTTTTTGACCAGGAGTCTTGACGTTGCGCGTGCCTTCTGGAAGATCTGCATTCTTTTCCTCTCGGCTGGTGAATGGAATCTCTTCCGTCTCTGTCACTTCTTTCGTCGTTTCAGTTGGGGTAGTCTTACCTAAGGCAGCATTTGCTCGAGCAACCAAGGCGTTGTAACGAGCTTCTAATTTAGTAGCGGAAGCTTGACCTTCTGGACTTTTGACACCGTTTTTAACAACGGCAAGTTCAGTAGCTAGCTCATTGATGCTATCCTCTAGCAAACCCTTCATATCCTCATCAGAAGGATCGTCCTCAAAGGCTTGAATGTCTCCTTCAAATTCATTCAATTTATTAGTGAAATTAACAACCAATTTCCGTTCTTCTGCATCTGGAATTTCTTCGTCTTCTCCTGGTGTTTCAGCCAAAACGGTTGGGATAAAGTTTGGGACTGTATAATGCGCTGCTACTCCCAAAGCATTTAAGGCAAGAACTGAAATCCCTAATTTAATTAACTTTTTTCTACTCATGATAATTTCCTTTAAAATTATACTAACAATACCGCAAGAAGAGGAGTAAAATATTTTACCCTCTTCTAGCAATATGTGTTATTGCTCCTTCTTGCGTTTCCAGATAAGAAGGCTAGTCATTCCCAACATGAGGCCACCCACAAGATTCATTACTGGAGAATCAACTGCTGCTGTCTTCGGTAAGATTGGTTGTGGTTGTTCTGAGACCTTCGGTGTTGGTTTCTTAGGTTTTGGTTTATCTGGGATTGGAGCTGGTGGCAAGTCACCATTCGGTGCCGGTGGAATCACTGGCGTTGGAGGTGTGTATGGACCAGGTGGTGGTGTATTTGGTGCTGGTGGGAATACCTTCACTTCGTAAGTTTCTTTTGGTTTATGGTTGAAGCTTACTTTTGCAACGTTTGGCACACCTTTTTCGACGTACTTGCTAACATCGACGCCATCTTTGAAGCTTGTGTACAAGACAAGACGGAGGGTGCTTCCTTTGAGGGCATCTAGAATAGTTTCATCTGTGATTTCAACAGTTACTAGATTTGTTGCTTCATCATAGGTGACAGTTGCAAAGGCGCTCAAGGCATCACCAGTAATTTCACCACGTTCATTAGAAACTTTGCTTAGATTTTCAACTGCCTTATCAAGTTTCGCTTTCGCTTCTTCTAGGCTCTTGATTTCTTGTTCAAGTTTCTCTTGAGCTTGTTTTTGATCAGCTGATGTTGGAAGTCCACCTGACTTATCAGCGTTTTCTTTCAGAGCTGTCAATTCATCTTGAGCCGCTTTCAAGCTTGCTTCAAGTGTTGTCACAGCTGCTGCTTTTTCTGCTGATTCTGCATCTTCTGCTGCGGCAGTCTTAGCAGCTTCTACTTGCGCTGTCAAGTCAGCGACTTTAGCTTCTGCTGCAACTACTTGTTCTGCAATTGAACCAGTAGTTGGTTGACCAGCAATGTCTTTCAACTCTTGTTTTGCCTGATCAAGCTTAGCTTGAAGCGCTGCTTGGATAGAAGCAAATTGAGCATTTTCAACCTTGAGGGCAATTTTCTTCACTTTCAGAGCCTTATCGATCTCATCTGAGAAGGTCAAGTTGGTCAATTTCGTCTTGACGTCGCGACCGTATTGGTCTTTGACTGGATTGCCGTTCTCATCTTTTGGATCAGTTGGAACTGGAGTAGTGATGTCGAAGCGGAAGAGTTCGCCAGCTGTCTTCAAGCGGTAAACAGAGCCTGGTGCTGAACCATCCTCTGGACCAACAGTTTTTTGTGGTCTGTTTGGATCTGGATCGCGTGGTTTTTCAGGATCACGTGGTTTCACCGTCACCGGCTTAGATTCCTTGTTTCCTGATTGACCATTGCGGTCCTTGAAGGATACAGTCGCCTTGTTTGGAACAAGTTGTTCTGCATAAGGTGTCAAATCGCTACCTGATTTGAGTTTAGATGGAATGTACAATTGAATTTCTTTGAAGCCTTTGAGGCGAGCAAAGTCTTTCACTGTCACGGTAACAGTGTTACCTTCCACTTTCGTTTCAAGAGCTTCTTTGGCATCGTAACCATCGACGTAAGCCACTGGTGTACCCGCGATTTCCAATACTGGTTCAAGGGTATCTGTTACAGTGAATTCTTTATACTTGTCGATATCTGCAGGCAATTTCGTGTTGACATTGTACATGTAGCCAGCATCGTAGTCTACATCCAAGTGATCCAAGGTACGATTGATCTTCTTAGAAATTTCTGGTTCTGGTACTTTCGGTACAACAACCGGAACGGTGTTAGAGTCTTTCTTCAATCCTGGATTGTTATTAAGGATGTAAGATGCTGTATTTGGTACTGTGTAGCCACGATCTGTCAGATAAGGAGTAAGATCTGCGTCGGCTTTGACTTTGGCCTTGAAGGTTACTTGTACTTTCTTGCCAGCGCTTGATTTCACTGTTGCTTCTGGGAAGTTAACTGTCATAGTTTGTCCGTCAGTTGTGACAGTAGCATCAGTTGCTTTACCATCAAGAGTTACATTTGCAGTTCCTTCAAACTCTAATACAGGATCAAGAGTATCGGTTACTGCGAAGGCTGTTGCATCTTCTGGCATCACTGTGTTGATCGTATATGTAAATACTTCATCACGGTCTCCAAGAAGGGCTTCAGCTGCACCGTTGACTTGTTTTTCAATTTCAGGCTGACCTGGGTTTGGAGGTGTAACTGGGACTGTGTTCGAGTCTTTGGTTACGCCTGGTTTGTTAGGGAAGTCTACCTTGTAGCTTGCCTTGTTAGGGATCTCTACTTGATTCGTTGTAGCAGAGATATAAGCTCCGAGGTTGGCACCCTTCTTGATCTTAGCTGTGAAGGTCAAGTTCACTGCTTTACCGCCGTTTTCTTTCATTTGCTCTTCTGTAAGCGTCAAGGTAATGGTTTGTCCGTCAACCTTGATTTGGTTAGCCTTCAATTCTTTGCCGTTCAAGCTTGCACTTGATGCGCCTGCGAATTCAAGAACATCTACCAAGGTATCGTGAACTTCAAAGGCTGTCGCATCTGTTGGAACACTTGTGTTGACGTGGTAAGTGAAGACTTCATCACGTTTAGCTAGTGTTTCGGCAGGTTTGTCGTTAACATCCTTCTTAATTTCTGGTTCACCTGGTGTTGGTGGGATAACTGGGACTGGTTTAGATTTTTGCTCTGTGCCAGGATCGTTGTTGAAGTTGTACTTAGCCGTATTTGGTACACGGGTTACGCCATCTTCGTTCACATATTCTGACAAGTTTGCACCATCTTTGATCTTCGCTTTGAAGGTCAATTCAACTGTCTTACCAGCATTGGCTTTCGCTTCTTCTTCAGTCAATTTCACTGTGATCTTTTGACCCTTGAAGCTGATGTGGCTGGCATCCAAGGCTTGGCCGTCAAGAGTTGCGACAGCTTCAGCGTTTTCGCCTGCAAATTCAAGAACTTTTTCAATCGTATCGTATACTGCGAATCCTGTAACATCTTGAGGAACTTGAGTAGTCACTTTGTAAGTGAAGACTTCATCGCGTGCTCCTAAAGTTGCTTGGTCTTCGTTGTTTACTTTCTTCTCGATTGGAGGAAGTTCTGGTGATGGAGGTGTAACTGGGACTTCATTTGAGTCTTTGGTTACGCCTGGTTTGTTAGGGAAGCTTGCTTTGTAGCTTGCCTTATTTGGAACTTCAGTCTTACCTTCTTTGGTTACGTAAGCAGAAAGGTTGGCACCATCCTTGATCTTAGCTGTGAAGGTCAAGTTTACTGCTTTACCAGCGTTGGCTTTGACTTGGTCCTCAGTCAATGTGACTGTAATCTTCTGACCGTCAACCTTGATTTGTTCTGGAGCAAGAGCTTCTTCACCAAGAGTTGCAGTTGCACGTCCAGTACCATCTGCGAATTCAAGTACGTCTACCAAGGTATCGTGGACTTCAAAGGCTGTCGCATCTGCTGGAACTTCAGTGTTGACATGGTAAGTGAACTCTTCGTTACGAGCTTGAAGCGTTTCAGCTGGCTTGCCGTTGACATCTTTCTTGATCTCTGGCTCACCTGGTGTTGGAGGTGTAACTGGAACTTCGTTGGAATCCTTGGTTACGCCTGGTTTGTTAGGGAAGTCTACCTTGTAGTTTGCCTTGTTTGGAACTTCCGTCTTACCATCTTTAGTGATGTAAGCTGAGAGATTTGCACCATCCTTAATCTTAGCTGTGAAGCTCAATTTAACAGCTTTACCGCCATTAGCTTTGACTTGTGCTTCTGTAAGCGTCAAAGTGATGGTTTGACCTTCCACTTTGATTTGTTCTGGAGCGATTGCTTCTCCGTTCACGCTTGCACTTGAGGCACCAGCGAATTCGAGAACATCTACCAAGGTATCGGTTACTTCGAAGGCTGTCGCATCTGTTGGAACACTTGTGTTGACATTGTAAGTAAAGACTTCATCACGTTTAGCTAGTGTTTCGGCAGGTTTGTCGTTAACATCCTTCTTAATTTCTGGTTCACCTGGTGT
>NZ_JAHZQQ010000080.1 GCF_019930045.1 Streptococcus australis
TTTATGCTGTTTTTCGCAATTCTAGTATATCAGATGAACGTGTCTTTTGTGTTGCACTTCATTTTACAACAGGGCACTTTTTTCGTAATAAAAACTTAACGATTTTTCTAATTGCTTGCCTACTGAGGAAGAGGAATATTGTGGAATTAAAATAAATTAAGAAAAAGATGGTTCAATTGTATATTTTGTTAGTATATTTCTAGAAATTTATCAGATTATGAGGAAAATTATTAAAACAAGTATAACTGCCCGAACTAGAAAAGAACAAAAGTAACGGATAAAACCTAGCCACAAAAATTTTAATATAAATTCAGTTACACTACGGAATTAGTGTAGATATAAAATTACTATGAATTAGCTGATTTATGGCTAGATACATTTAAATTAACTGTAAATCCATAGACTTTAAAATATAACGAAATTATAATTGCATGACATTTAGTTCTTATTTATGAAAGAACCATGAATGGACTTTGGATCCACAAAACGGTGAATAAATGTATATTTCATATATTTTATATGTCCATAAAGCTTATCATATCAATGTTTAATTATAACAAAGGAGAAAATCATGACATTTGAAGAAATCTTGCCTGGACTAAAGGCAAAAAAGAAATATGTACGTACTGGTTGGGGTGGTGCTGAGAACTATGTCCAACTTTTTGACACCATCGAGCAAAATGGAGTGGCTCTGGAAGTGACGCCTTATTTTCTCATTAACGTCTCTGGTGAAGGGGAAGGGTTCTCTATGTGGAGTCCAACTCCTTGTGACGTCCTAGCGACAGATTGGGTGGAAGTCCATGACTAGACGTGTATTGATCACGGGAGTGAGTTCCGGAATTGGTCTGGCTCAAGCTCGCCTCTTTCTAGAAAAGGGCTACCAGGTTTATGGGGTGGACCGGGGAGCGGATCCCCATTTGTCGGGTGATTTTCACTTCTTGCAACGAGACTTAACTCTTGATTTGACGCCGATTTTTGACTGGTGTCCAGAGGTCGATGTCTTGTGCAATACGGCTGGGGTCTTGGATGACTACAAACCGCTCCTTGAGCAAAGCGCTCAGGAGATTCAGGAGATCTTTGAGATCAACTATGTGACTCCGGTAGAGCTGACACGGTATTATCTGACTAAAATGTTGGAGAAGAAGCAAGGGATTATCATCAATATGTGCTCCATTGCTTCTAGCCTAGCAGGAGGTGGCGGTCACGCTTATACTTCCTCCAAGCATGCTCTAGCAGGTTTTACTAAGCAGTTGGCTCTAGATTATGCAGAAGCTGGTATTCAAGTCTTTGGCATCGCGCCGGGAGCTGTCAAAACAGGTATGACCGCAGCGGACTTTGAACCAGGTGGCTTAGCAGACTGGGTAGCCAGTGAGACGCCCATCAAGCGCTGGATTGAGCCAGAAGAAGTGGCGGAAGTCAGCCTTTTTTTGGCTAACGGGAAGGCGTCTGCCATGCAAGGGCAAATCCTGACCATTGATGGTGGCTGGAGTTTGAAGTAAGGGCTAATAAAGCAAAAAAGATAAGGATGAAATGAGTCTAGTAAAACCGCTAGGCTCATTTTCTATTTTAGCTTTATGGAAAGGGAATCTTATGGTATGATAGCCTAAAAGGGACCTGTAATATGGAGGTCAAACTATGGAAAGAGAGACTCAAAAAGGGGAAGGGATGCTAGTATTAACAGACACAGATCCAGCTATTTCAAGCGAAGATTTTTTACAATTTGAGGAGATTCTTGGGAAGAAATTACCAAAATCTATGATGGATTTTTATCTCAAGTACAACGGTGGCCAGCCCCAAGTAAGGGGTGTCCACGATGACCACCTTCTCTTTCCTTTCAATTCCTTTGATTCACTGGAGGAGATGAGGAAGTCTTTTACCTGGTTTGATGATGAGGCTGTTCCTGAGGGATTTAGGGCTACAGACCTTCTCCATTTTGCCTATGATCCTGGATCGGGTAACTATGCTCTTTCTCTAAGGGCAGAGGATTATGGCAAGGTGTATTTCTATGTTTTAGAAGAAAAAGCAGAGATCTACGGTCAATGGGCTTCTTTTGAGGAATTTTTGAACTCTTTTGTTGAAGAGTGAGATTAAAAAGGAGACGGAATGCGAAAACACCAAGAACTTTCACTAGAGCAGATAATTGAGCAGGTGCGCGTAGATCAATTAGTATCAGATGATTTTTGCCTCTATGGCAAGGAGGATGGAGAACTGGCACTAGATAGCCTCTATTGGGTATCCGATTATCCGGATGTCGTGGAATACCATGATGTCTACCCAGCTGATGTGACGGAGCAAGATCTGCAGCTAGTCTACTATGGAGAGCAGTTGATTGATGTCCTTGCAGTCGCACTTGAGGAAAAGCCAGATGCAAGTCACCAAGACTTGGTCGAGGCTTTGAATTATTATCAGCAGCATGATTGCTTTATGCCTTTTGATGATTAGCTAGGCCGATTAGAGAAATGGTATCCGAAAGGAGGAAAGATAGTGACGAGAGAATATAAATTTGATATCCATAACGAGATGTATGTAGTAATTCCAGAGGAAAAGGAAAAGGTCTGCCTTGTTTTAAGTGATTCTTTAGAGGTTATCAATGAGGAGTTGACTCCGTCTTATAGAGCAAAACTCGATCATCTACTGGAGCAATCATCAGTATGGTATCCTAAAGCTTTGGAAAAAATCCAGGAGGAATTTCCAGGTCTATCACATGCAAGACTCCTTTCCATTTTTATCTTGTCTGAACAAAGTGACGTTGACTTAATTTTCGGCTTGGAATTTGGACTGAGAGAGGATTCGGAGCATGGTAGAGGACTTAAATTCTCCCTCGATAGTTTTGAAATTTTAGAATATGGTTTAGGGGAAGTCGCGTACTACTAGGTGTAGTCGATAACAAAAGAAGCACTAGAAAATGGAGCAGGATATGGTTGAGAAAGATGGGATTATCATAAGGGATGGCCAGATCATCCTAAACAGCAGTGAGAAGCTATCGATTGAAAATCTGAGAGAGGAACCTTTGATGAAAGAAAGAATCAAATTAACTGAAGGAGAGGTTTTCCTATTAACACCTCCTTATCAATCGGATCCATGTTTTGCTTGTCATTTAATCTATTTAAGTTACGAAACTAAAGGATTGTGCGCTTATGTGTTATCAAAGGAAGCAATAAATCTTGAAGATATAGATATAGATAGTATTGAATTTGACACAAAAAAAGCGATTTATTCAAGTACTTATTTTATGAAATGGGGATTATGGAAAAAATTAGGTTATAGGCCTATCCTTGAGGAAGAGGATCAGTTACTACTTCGAAATGTTGGAAACTATAACCTAATGTATCGAGATGAGAATTGCAGACAAATGCCAAGCAAGAAGTTTAAGGAGGAATATCCTTTACAGCCAGTTTATGATTCGCTAGAAGTTTTTGCTCTTATCTATGGAAAAAAATATAGAGAGTCCGATCCTAGAGTATTAGATTGGATGGAGGCAAATGTAAATACACGTTTGGATGATTGATTTCTATTGTAATGATAATCTGATTGTGGAAATCAATTCAATAGAAAAGCAGTATAGAGGTATTAAGATTATTGAGAAGTCTTAGCTGAAATTCAAGGAAAATAAAAATGGCAAAATACGGAATATCCCCTTTTGATAATGATAGTGCAACGTTTGCTCATAATTGTATTTACTCAAGAGCATTGAAAACCATAAGTAAACAAATGGAAGAATTGGCTCTAACAAATCTGCTAGAGGAAGAGATGTTGGGACATATGTTTATTCTGGCTATTGATTTAGCACGTTTCCCCACAGAGCAACATAAATTTACGCAAGAAATGAATGATGAGTGGCAAGAACTATTAAGAAACTATGTTGATGGTCATACTATTCAGTCAGAAACACTTGCAAAAACTTTAGATGTTATTTTGAAGTATTTCTTTTTTAGAAATACTCCGAAGGGTTATGAGATAGGTTTTAAACAGCTAGCTTATTTAGATTTCCCAGAAAGAAAAATCTATATTGCACTAGCAATCGATGTATATTTTGAAGCTTTGCTAGAATACATTGAAATCGCTTTTGAAGATGAGGCAGGATTGAGTGATTGGCAACCAGATAGAATGACAATACCAGCTTATCTTGATCTCTATGTGTCTTGGGCAATGGAAGTGCCAGAAAAGGCTAAAGGCCGTGTTGCAATGGAACAGTTTACTAGATGGAAAAATGCTTATTTTGAATGGTTTGAGACAAACTGTAAAAAAAATCCGAAGAAGTATCAAACAATAGAGAAAATAAATATGCTTGAGTTGTTTGAGGAGTTTGAATATTATGCTACATGAGGAATTCAATAAGAACAGTTTTTTCTATTTTATGATATTCTCGATCATCTACTGGATCAATCATCAGTATGGTATCCCACAGCTTTGGAAAAAATTCAGGAGGAATTTCCAGAACTAGCGCACGCTAGACTCCTATCCATTTTTATTTTGTCTGAACAAAGGGATATAGACCTAATTTTTGGTTTGGAATTTGGACTAAGAGAGGACTCGGAGCATGGTAGAGGACTTAAATTCTCCCTCAATAGTTTTGAAATTTTAGAATATGGTATAGGCGAAGTAGCTTATTACTAGGTGTAGTCGATAACAAGAGAAGCACTAGAAGATGGAGCAGGATATGGTTGAGAAAGAATGGCGTTTTTATTCATCAGAGGATGATAGGGAGTGGGTAATTTTATCAGAACGTGACAGAGCTGAAACAAAAGAGGATATCCACTCTGTTAATCAGAAAGAATCCGTCATGCGAATGTATCGAAGACCGGGGGACTTTATCTCAGTGTCTTTGCTGTCTGCTTCTTATGAGATAGACGATGTAACAGGGAAACTTGGACAAGAGCGCGATTTCTATATGATAAATTGTAAAATATAGTGCAACAAAAAAACTCATAGCGTTTCATTGGGGTAAACTGTAAGTATTCACAC
>NZ_JAHZQQ010000081.1 GCF_019930045.1 Streptococcus australis
TAGCTCAAACAGCTGGAAGAACACTCGCTTAATCAGAGGAATGACTTTGTTGCACTTGACTTGACAATTGGGGAAATATTCTAATTTTGTAACGATTAAATCTATACATGTGTTTATACCAAATATCGATTCTAGACTAAAGATCGATTATAAAGATGCAATTTTTACAGTTTTAGAATAACAGAACAAAGGAGAACTAAAATGAAAGAACTTTCACCTAAATACAATCCAGCCGAGGTTGAGGCTGGTCGTTACCAAAAATGGCTTGACGCTGATGTTTTCAAGCCTTCAGGCGATCAAAAGGCTAAGCCTTACTCAATCGTTATTCCACCACCAAACGTTACAGGGAAACTTCACCTTGGTCACGCTTGGGATACGACTTTGCAAGATATCATCATCCGTCAAAAACGCATGCAAGGTTTTGATACGCTTTGGCTTCCAGGGATGGACCACGCGGGGATTGCGACTCAGGCTAAGGTTGAGGAGCGCTTGCGTGGTGAGGGCATTACGCGTTATGACCTCGGTCGTGAAAAATTCCTTGACAAGGTCTGGGAATGGAAAGACGAATATGCCACTACCATCAAGGAACAATGGGGCAAGATGGGTCTCTCTGTGGACTACTCTCGTGAGCGTTTCACTCTTGATGAAGGTTTGTCGAAAGCGGTTCGCAAGGTCTTTGTGGACCTTTACAAGAAAGGCTGGATCTACCGTGGTGAGTTTATCATCAACTGGGACCCAGCAGCTCGCACAGCCCTTTCTGATATTGAGGTGATCCACAAGGACGTCGAAGGTGCCTTCTACCACATGAACTACATGCTGGAAGACGGCTCACGCGCCCTTGAAGTTGCGACAACTCGTCCTGAGACCATGTTTGGGGACGTTGCGGTTGCAGTCAATCCAGAAGACCCACGCTACAAGGACTTGATTGGTCAAAACGTAGTCCTTCCTATTGCTAACAAACTGATCCCGATCGTTGGTGATGAGCACGCAGATCCTGAGTTTGGTACTGGTGTCGTGAAAATCACACCTGCCCACGATCCAAACGACTTCTTGGTTGGTCAACGTCACAACTTGCCACAAGTCAACGTCATGAACGACGACGGAACTATGAACGACTTGGCCTTCGAATTTGCAGGCATGGACCGTTTTGAAGCTCGTAAGGCAGTCGTTGCTAAGTTGGAAGAAATCGGTGCCCTCGTTAAAATCGAAAAACGTGTCCACAGTGTTGGTCACTCAGAGCGTACAGGTGTCGTGGTTGAGCCACGTTTGTCTACGCAATGGTTCGTCAAGATGGACCAATTGGCTAAGAATGCTATTGCCAACCAAGATACAGACGATAAGGTAGAATTCTACCCACCTCGTTTCAACGATACCTTCCTTCAATGGATGGAAAATGTCCACGATTGGGTTATTTCTCGTCAGCTCTGGTGGGGTCACCAAATCCCTGCTTGGTACAATGCTGAGGGTGAAATGTACGTCGGTGAAGAAGCTCCAGAAGGCGACGGATGGACTCAGGACGAAGACGTCTTGGATACTTGGTTCAGTTCTGCCCTTTGGCCATTCTCAACTATGGGCTGGCCTGATGTCGACTCAGCAGACTTCAAACGTTACTTCCCAACTTCAACCTTGGTAACAGGTTACGACATCATCTTCTTCTGGGTGTCTCGTATGATCTTCCAATCCTTGGAATTCACGGGCCGTCAGCCATTCCAAAACGTGCTTATCCACGGTCTCATTCGTGACGAGCAAGGACGCAAGATGTCTAAATCACTCGGTAACGGGATTGACCCAATGGATGTTATCGAGAAATACGGTGCCGATGCCCTTCGTTGGTTCCTTTCAAACGGTTCTGCACCAGGGCAAGACGTGCGCTTCTCTTACGAGAAAATGGATGCTTCATGGAACTTTATTAACAAGATCTGGAACATCTCTCGCTACATCCTCATGAACAATGAAGGCTTGACCCTTGAGCAAGCAACGGCTAATGTGGAAAAAGTGGTTAACAAGGAAGCTGGAAATGTCACAGACCGCTGGATTCTCCACAACCTCAATGAAACTATCGGCAAAGTCACTGAGAACTTTGATAAGTTTGAGTTTGGTGTAGCTGGCCACATCCTCTACAACTTCATCTGGGATGAGTTTGCGGACTGGTATGTTGAGTTGACCAAGGAAGTTCTTTATAGCGACAACGAAGAAGAGAAAGTTATCACACGTTCTGTTCTCCTTTACACTTTGGACAAGATCCTTCGTCTCCTTCACCCAATCATGCCATTCGTGACAGAGGAAATCTTTGGACAAATCTCAGAAGGTTCTATCGTTACAGCAACATACCCAACTGTCAACCCAGCCTTTGAAGACCTTGCAGCTCACACTGGTGTGGAAAGCCTCAAAGACTTGATCCGTGCCGTTCGGAATGCGCGTGCGGAAGTAAACGTAGCACCAAGCAAGCCAATCACGATTCTTGTTAAGACTAGCGATAGCGACTTGGAAGCCTTCTTTAACAGCAATGTCAACTACATCAAACGCTTCACAAATCCAGAACACTTGGAAATCGCATCAAACATCCCTGCACCTGAACTCGCAATGTCAAGCGTCATCACAGGAGCAGAAATCTACCTGCCACTGGCAGACCTCCTCAATGTCGAAGAAGAACTGGCTCGTCTCGACAAGGAACTAGCTAAATGGCAAAAAGAACTGGATATGGTCGGTAAGAAGCTCTCTAACGAACGCTTCGTAGCCAATGCCAAACCAGAAGTCGTCCAAAAAGAACGCGACAAACAAGCCGACTACCAAGCTAAATACGACGCGACAATAGCGCGTATTGATGAGATGAAGAAACTCGTGAAATAAACATAGAAACACGGCGGAATGCCGTGTTTTGATAAATGGAGATACAATGTTAAAAAAAGTTACTATAAAAAATCTATTTGATAAAGAAGATATTAATATTGATTTTTCTAAGAGATCAGTAATAATTACCGGAGACAATGGTAATGGTAAAACTACGATTTTAAATATAATCTATAATGTATTAGTCGGTAATTATCCTACACTAATCAAAATGAAGTTTGATAAGATTAATATTAAATTTCAATCTGAATTTGAATTTATGAATGAAATTAATATTGAACTCAAAAAAAACGATATCTTAAAACAATTAATCATCAGATATAAGATTAAAAATAAAAATTTAAAAATTGAAATTTCTTCAAATTTATACAATAACATTATTGTAAACAGTATTAAACGTAGCAATAAAATATTATACCAAGAAGATAGAAATGATAATTTATTTTATTTTTTAGAAGATAAAAGTACTATAATAGAGTTATTGGCAGCGATTAATGAAAATGAATTTAAGCCTAATATTACAGAAATCAATAAATCTTTACTATACTTCCCAACATATAGACGTATAGATTTGGATATTGAGTCATATTTCTCAAATTTATATGATACTTCAATGATGAAATATTTCAAGAGGGATGGACTTCGTAAGTTCACATCATTTGGAGACATAGATAGAAGGGTAATTGGTATCTCAAATACAGATATTGAAGATATACTTAGAGAATATTCAAGGACATTAAATGAAATTTCATCAAATAATCTTGATATTCTTTTAAGAGATTTCGCTAAAAATAGCATACTAGGTATGAAAGAGGATGCTCTTAAATTCAAATCACCTGAACTCTTGATGCAAACAAAAATTTTGGAACAGTTAACAAGTATTAATGATAGTTTAAATTTAGAAATTTCTAATAAACAACTAGTAGAAATATCAGAACAATTTGAAGAAAAATTGAAATTCTTTAATAAGATTAAAAAAAATAAACCTAAAGACCATGAAGAAATGGACAAGGTTTTAGATCTTTTTATGTCATTACCAATGATGCAAGTGTTTCAAAAATTACAAGAATCTTACCTATCATTTAATGAAACAATGGCTTCAGAGTTAGAAAATTATAAATATATTCAAGAGAATCTATTGGATTTTTCCGGGAATAAATTAAAGTTGAATAAAACAGAATTAAATGAATTTTATTTTTTTAAAGAAGGAGCAGGCATCGATAAGTTTAATGATTTTTCTACTGGTGAAAAACAATTAATAACTTTTTTAGTATATTCAGCGATTGAACTTCCAAAGAATACCCCTTCTTTGATTATAATTGATGAACCTGAATTGTCACTTCATGTTAAATGGCAAAATAAACTCTTAAAAAATCTTTTAAAGAAAAGTAACATTAAAATTTTATCAGCGACTCACTCTCCGTACATACTTAATAAACTAGAAGTAGATTCTTTGATTGTTAGAAAGCAGGAAGCAAATGAGTGTTGATACAATCAAAATCGGTAGTGCTATCCCTGAAATTATAGAAATTGATGATATTGCAGAAGACTTTTTTGATTTCCCAAAGCCAGAGAAGGTATTGATTGTTGAGGGGATTACAGATAAAGAGGTTCTTGATAATTATTTGTATTTAAAACGTATAAAAGTAGATTTTTCTATACGTTCAGCAAACATGATAGAGGGTAATAGTTATTCAGGAAAAGATTGGGCACTGCAATATTATGACAGGAATAAAAGTAACCAAGAAATTAAAGTTCTTTTAGACAGAGATTACGATTATATTTGCTCTTCACAGAGAGAAGATGAAGGAATATTTTATTATGATTATTATGAGCTAGAAAATTATTTTTTTGAAGATAAAATTTTGAAATCTATATTGATCCCCAATTGTCAAGTCAAGTGCAACAAAGTCATTCCTCTGATTAAGCGAGTGTTCTTCCAGCTGTTTGAGCTAGC
>NZ_JAHZQQ010000082.1 GCF_019930045.1 Streptococcus australis
GCTAAGCGACTACCATATCTCACAGGGGGCAACCCCCAACTACTTCCGGCGTTCTAGGGCTTAACTTCTGTGTTCGGCATGGGTACAGGTGTATCTCCTAGGCTATCGTCACTTAACTCTGAATGATGAACATTCAAAATTGAATACCTATATTCTAACAAAAATCTAACCAGCTGTAAATATCCTCAGTTACTTTTTGGATAAGTCCTCGAGCTATTAGTATTAGTCCGCTCCATTGCTCACACAACTTCCACTCCTAACCTATCTACCTGATCTTCTCTCAGGGCTCTTACTAACATATAGTTATGGGAAATCTCATCTTGAGGTGGGTTTCACACTTAGATGCTTTCAGCGTTTATCCCTTCCCTACATAGCTACCCAGCGATGCCTCTGGCGAGACAACTGGTACACCAGCGGTAAGTCCACTCTGGTCCTCTCGTACTAGGAGCAGATCCTCTCAAATTTCCTACGCCCGCGACGGATAGGGACCGAACTGTCTCACGACGTTCTGAACCCAGCTCGCGTGCCGCTTTAATGGGCGAACAGCCCAACCCTTGGGACCGACTACAGCCCCAGGATGCGACGAGCCGACATCGAGGTGCCAAACCTCCCCGTCGATGTGAACTCTTGGGGGAGATAAGCCTGTTATCCCCAGGGTAGCTTTTATCCGTTGAGCGATGGCCCTTCCATACGGAACCACCGGATCACTAAGCCCGACTTTCGTCCCTGCTCGAGTTGTAGCTCTCGCAGTCAAGCTCCCTTATACCTTTACACTCTGCGAATGATTTCCAACCATTCTGAGGGAACCTTTGGGCGCCTCCGTTACCTTTTAGGAGGCGACCGCCCCAGTCAAACTGCCCGTCAGACACTGTCTCCGATAGGGATCACCTATCCGGGTTAGAGTGGCCATAACACAAGGGTAGTATCCCAACATCGCCTCCATCGAAACTGGCGTCCCGATCTCTATGGCTCCTACCTATCCTGTACATGTGGCACAGACACTCAATATCAAACTGCAGTAAAGCTCCATGGGGTCTTTCCGTCCTGTCGCGGGTAACCTGCATCTTCACAGGTACTAAAATTTCACCGAGTCTCTCGTTGAGACAGTGCCCAAATCATTACGCCTTTCGTGCGGGTCGGAACTTACCCGACAAGGAATTTCGCTACCTTAGGACCGTTATAGTTACGGCCGCCGTTTACTGGGGCTTCAATTCATACCTTCGCTTACGCTAAGCACTCCTCTTAACCTTCCAGCACCGGGCAGGCGTCACCCCCTATACATCATCTTACGATTTAGCAGAGAGCTGTGTTTTTGATAAACAGTTGCTTGGGCCTATTCACTGCGGCTGACCGAAGTCAGCACCCCTTCTCCCGAAGTTACGGGGTCATTTTGCCGAGTTCCTTAACGAGAGTTCTCTCGCTCACCTGAGGCTACTCGCCTCGACTACCTGTGTCGGTTTGCGGTACGGGTAGAGTATGTTTAAACGCTAGAAGCTTTTCTTGGCAGTGTGACATCACTAACTTCGCTACTAAACTTCGCTCCCCATCACAGCTCAATGTTATAGAACTAAGCATTTAACTCAATTCACACCTCACTGCTTAGACGTGCACTTCCAATCGCACGCTTTAGTTAGCCTACTGCGTCCCTCCATCACTACATACTCTAGTACAGGAATATCAACCTGTTGTCCATCGGATACACCTTTCGGTCTCTCCTTAGGTCCCGACTAACCCAGGGCGGACGAGCCTTCCCCTGGAAACCTTAGTCTTACGGTGGACAGGATTCTCACCTGTCTTTCGCTACTCATACCGGCATTCTCACTTCTATGCGTTCCAGCACTCCTCACGGTATACCTTCTTCACACATAGAACGCTCTCCTACCATACCATTAAAGGTATCCACAGCTTCGGTAAATTGTTTTAGCCCCGGTACATTTTCGGCGCAGGGTCACTCGACTAGTGAGCTATTACGCACTCTTTGAATGAATAGCTGCTTCTAAGCTAACATCCTAGTTGTCTGTGCAACCCCACATCCTTTTCCACTTAACAATTATTTTGGGACCTTAGCTGGTGGTCTGGGCTGTTTCCCTTTCGACTACGGATCTTAGCACTCGCAGTCTGACTGCCGACCATAATTCATTGGCATTCGGAGTTTATCTGAGATTGGTAATCCGGGATGGACCCCTCACCCAAACAGTGCTCTACCTCCAAGAATCTTAATGTCGACGCTAGCCCTAAAGCTATTTCGGAGAGAACCAGCTATCTCCAAGTTCGTTTGGAATTTCTCCGCTACCCACAAGTCATCCAAGCACTTTTCAACGTGCCCTGGTTCGGTCCTCCAGTGCGTTTTACCGCACCTTCAACCTGCTCATGGGTAGGTCACATGGTTTCGGGTCTACGACATAATACTAAAGCGCCCTATTCAGACTCGGTTTCCCTGCGGCTCCGTCTCTTCAACTTAACCTCGCATCATATCGTAACTCGCCGGTTCATTCTACAAAAGGCACGCTCTCACCCATTAACGGGCTCGAACTTGTTGTAGGCACACGGTTTCAGGTTCTATTTCACTCCCCTCCCGGGGTGCTTTTCACCTTTCCCTCACGGTACTGGTTCACTATCGGTCACTAGGGAGTATTTAGGGTTGGGAGATGGTCCTCCCAGATTCCGACGAGATTCCACGTGTCTCGCCGTACTCAGGATACTGCTAGGTATAAAGACTATTTTAAATACGAGGCTATTACTCTCTTTGGCCTACCTTCCCAGGTAGTTCTTCTATAATCTTTAAGTCCACATTGCAGTCCTACAACCCCGAAGAGTAAACTCTTCGGTTTGCCCTCCTGCCGTTTCGCTCGCCGCTACTAAGGCAATCGCTTTTGCTTTCTCTTCCTGCAGCTACTTAGATGTTTCAGTTCACTGCGTCTTCCTCCTCATATCCTTAACAGATATGGGTAACAGGTAGTACCTGCTGGGTTCCCCCATTCGGACATCCCCGGATCTAAGCTTACTTACAGCTCCCCGAGGCATTTCGTCGTTTGTCACGTCCTTCATCGGCTCCTAGTGCCAAGGCATCCACCGTGCGCCCTTATTAACTTAACCTTATTAACCTAATTTCTTAAAAATTAGAAAACTCATTAAATATTCACAGCGTTTTCGGTTTATTTTCTTGTTACTATTTGATATAGATATTCAATTTTCAATGTTCATCATTGGTGATCTCTCACCAATGGAGCCTAGCGGGATCGAACCGCTGACCTCCTGCGTGCAAAGCAGGCGCTCTCCCAGCTGAGCTAAGGCCCCACAAGACCTCTCAAAACTAAACAAGACGAACGTGCAGGTTTCCTTATCCTTAGAAAGGAGGTGATCCAGCCGCACCTTCCGATACGGCTACCTTGTTACGACTTCACCCCAATCATCTATCCCACCTTAGGCGGCTGGCTCCTAAAAGGTTACCTCACCGACTTCGGGTGTTACAAACTCTCGTGGTGTGACGGGCGGTGTGTACAAGGCCCGGGAACGTATTCACCGCGGCGTGCTGATCCGCGATTACTAGCGATTCCGACTTCATGTAGGCGAGTTGCAGCCTACAATCCGAACTGAGACTGGCTTTAAGAGATTAGCTTGCCGTCACCGACTTGCGACTCGTTGTACCAGCCATTGTAGCACGTGTGTAGCCCAGGTCATAAGGGGCATGATGATTTGACGTCATCCCCACCTTCCTCCGGTTTATTACCGGCAGTCTCGCTAGAGTGCCCAACTGAATGATGGCAACTAACAATAGGGGTTGCGCTCGTTGCGGGACTTAACCCAACATCTCACGACACGAGCTGACGACAACCATGCACCACCTGTCACCTCTGTCCCGAAGGAAAGCTCTATCTCTAGAGCGGTCAGAGGGATGTCAAGACCTGGTAAGGTTCTTCGCGTTGCTTCGAATTAAACCACATGCTCCACCGCTTGTGCGGGCCCCCGTCAATTCCTTTGAGTTTCAACCTTGCGGTCGTACTCCCCAGGCGGAGTGCTTAATGCGTTAGCTGCGACACTGAGTCCCGGAAAGGACCCAACACCTAGCACTCATCGTTTACGGCGTGGACTACCAGGGTATCTAATCCTGTTTGCTCCCCACGCTTTCGAGCCTCAGCGTCAGTTACAAGCCAGAGAGCCGCTTTCGCCACCGGTGTTCCTCCATATATCTACGCATTTCACCGCTACACATGGAATTCCACTCTCCCCTCTTGCACTCAAGTTAAACAGTTTCCAAAGCGTACTATGGTTAAGCCACAGCCTTTAACTTCAGACTTATCTAACCGCCTGCGCTCGCTTTACGCCCAATAAATCCGGATAACGCTCGGGACCTACGTATTACCGCGGCTGCTGGCACGTAGTTAGCCGTCCCTTTCTGGTAAGATACCGTCACAGTGTGAACTTTCCACTCTCACACTCGTTCTTCTCTTACAACAGAGCTTTACGATCCGAAAACCTTCTTCACTCACGCGGCGTTGCTCGGTCAGACTTCCGTCCATTGCCGAAGATTCCCTACTGCTGCCTCCCGTAGGAGTCTGGGCCGTGTCTCAGTCCCAGTGTGGCCGATCACCCTCTCAGGTCGGCTATGTATCGTCGCCTTGGTGAGCCGTTACCTCACCAACTAGCTAATACAACGCAGGTCCATCTGGTAGTGGAGCAATTGCCCCTTTCAAGCAAATGTCATGCAACATCTACTGTTATGCGGTATTAGCTATCGTTTCCAATAGTTATCCCCCGCTACCAGGCAGGTTACCTACGCGTTACTCACCCGTTCGCAACTCATCC
>NZ_JAHZQQ010000083.1 GCF_019930045.1 Streptococcus australis
TTTATGCTGTTTTTCGCAATTCTAGTATATCAGATGAACGTGTCTTTTGTGTTGCACTTCATTTTACAACAGGGCAATTAGAATATTTTTCTGTTTTCTTGTTAAATATAGCTTTTAAACAAATACCTCTAGGAATTAAATCATCATCATTATAAATCAATTTCACATAATAAAGCACTTGTGAATTAGTATTCTCATCCAAAAATTTCTTAATTTCAGACTCGTAATAGGCCAAGTTTTTTCCAACTTTTAAATCACCTTCCTTGGTTGTTTTGCTAGATTTATTACTCCATTCAGTTTGAGTAAAATACTTCCTATCCTTATCACATTCCCAATTTTCATCTGGATATAATTCATGAGCAATTATATGACCTCTGTTAATATAAGTGACACTACTATTAAGTTCCTTATCCCACCCAACTGGTGTAACTTTTTTACTAAATTCTTTTGGCCTTGGTTTGTTTGCTAAAAAATTTTTAGTAAGCAAGACTTTGCACCCTATAGGCAATAGGACTTCTTCCTCACTTTTCACGATTCTTTTCGATTGATAAAAGTCTAAACCTCGAGAAGAAATAGTCAATCTAACTTTTCTTCTAATATGAAAGCTACCGTTATCAAAAATTAATCTATCTTTCGAACTCACACCCAGTTGTTTAAGAACTGTTTTAGTGAGTACGGCATCAAATAATTCATATTCTTTTAACCTATTCATAGTATAACTCCCACTCACTCTTCAGCAAGCCATATATGAGACTGTCACAGCGATTACCTTGGGCATCTTTTCGGTCCCTTATGCGAGCTTCAAGGGTGAAGCCAAGTTTCTCAGCGACTCGTTGACTTTGGAGATTATAGCCAAAGCAAGACAATTCAATCTTGTGAAGCCCCAATTCTTTAAAGCCTAAGTCAATCAAGGTACGCGCTGCTTCTGGCACATAACCCTGGCCCCAAAAGTCTGGGTGCAGGGTATAGCCAATCTCCAGTACATCGTCTTCATGGCGATGGTTGAAGTCAACAGAGCCGATGATTTTATCAGTCCCTTTGACCACAATTCCATAGCCTGCTGGGAGATTGTCCTTTTGATTGCGCTCAGGCAGGATATGCTCCAGATAATAAATCTCATCTTCCAAGGTCTGGACGGGCGGAAAGCCTGCTGGGTAAGAGACTTCTGGAAGACTGGCGTAAGCATGGATATCCTCTGCATCCGCCACGGTACGGACTCGTAAGACCAGACGCTCCGTTTCAATTCGTTCTGGCAGCTCTGCTCTTGTCATCCTTCTCCCTCTCTTTCTACAAAAAATCGCCCCTGTCATCAATCTGACAGGGACGAATATGTTTATCCGCGGTACCACCCAATTTCGGGCTGTTGCCCGCAACTTTCATCTTCTTGTTTCTCTTTTAAGACGTCGTTAGTTTGTTTTGGTGTACTTAAGTACAGCCTGTAATTCGTTACCTAGCCCTAAAAGGAAACAAAAACATTTATATTTCATTTTTTAATTTCATCCATTAGCAACTAGTTTTGACACATTTGTGGACTTCTCAGCACCGCCACTTTCTGTAAAATGTGGGATTCAAAACACCTCTAACAGCTTCATTTTATCAAGTTTTCCTGGAAATAGCAAGAAATCACAAAAGCAATTATTTGAACTTGACTCCAAGCTCTTGCAATTTTTTGATGGTTGCTGGGCCGATTCCTTTAAGGGCCAACAACTCTTTTTCTGTCCAGTTTGCGAAGTCCGCAACAGAGCGAATACCTTCATCATAGAATGTTTGCGCACGATCAAGGGCTACACCTTCCATGCTTGCAGCGAATTCTTCCACTGAAGAAGCTGCTTGTTTCACTTCTTTCGCCACTGCTTTTGTGGCTTTCTCAACTTTCTTAGGCGCCTCTTTAACAGCTGCTGCTACAGTTGCGACAGCTTTTTTCAAAAGATGTCTATTTTGATGTTTGTATTGTTTCGCACGGTTAACGTTCTTCTTTGCCATTTTTCCTCCTACGTATCCAGTGATCAATCCCTAAGGCAACAAGGTTTCATCACCAATATTACTTTCGATAATTCGTTGATGTCTGTTCAACTTTTTTATTGTAACACAATCCCTCGAAAAATCAAGTCATTGCACTATTTTCAGCCAAATCCAGCTAGTCAATGGCCTTCACAGAGAGCCTTTAATAGGTTCTCTCTCCAAACAAGCCATCCGGCAGATCGTGGAACCCTTTCCCCTCGTGGTAGTTAGCAAACTTCCCTTGAAGGAATTGATAGGCATCCAAGCGACTCTCATAGCGGATCATAGCCTCCTTGGCCCGCTCGTCTTGATCCTCTTCATAGACCTTCTTGCTTTCTGTCAGGGCCATCTCATTGATCATGACTTGGGTCTTGATCCAAGCCTCAAATTCTTTCATAAATTCTTTTTCGTAGCTCATTCTTACTCCAATCCTCTATAAAATTCACTATCGATCTCCCGATAGGGTTGGATATCCTGGACATATTCCAAGACACCTTGAAATTCTCCAGCGTCATCGCGCACTGCCGCATAGGTCACATGGACAAATTTCCCACGTGATTCTGATTTGAACCACATTTCGTACTTGTCTTTTTTCCCTTCTCGAAGCCCCTGCATGATGGCTTTGACCTTCTCCAAGTATTTCGGAGGATGACACAATTCGACATTGCGTCCTACCTGCGACGGCGTCCGTTTAAAGATCATCTCCTCAAAAGGCGCTGCATCATTGTAATATTGGAAAATATCATCCTTATTGACAAAGGTAATCTCCATCGGCAGATGGTTCAAGATCAAGTCAGCCTGCTCCACAGAGAGAAAGCCATGGCCAAAAGCTTGTGGTTGCTGGCGATCGAAGCTCTCTGCTTTTTTCTTAGGCCTGAAGGTAATGGTCAGTTGTCCCTCAGGAGTCTCAATGACCTGACGTTGCTCGCTTCCATTTGAAGAAGGAAGGGCTTCATCTGAACCTTCTGTCTCTATTGCACCTTCTTCCTTGAAGTCCACACGTTTCGGCACCCATTTCTCACTCGGAATGATGATGGCATAACCATAGGCATCACTTTCTTCTGCGATGGAGAGCCAATCATCCTGGCTAAAGGCCTCCAGTAAAATCATCAAGAGGATGGACTCTTCCTTGAAAATCATAGCCTCAAACTCTTGTGCAAAGGCTTCAAAGCGCTTTTTAACTTCTGAAATGGCAGAATCAGGCAGGGCTTTGGCCACATCCAGAGTTTTCGCAAAGAGGTCTCGAATCTGGTCATCTACCCCCCACATGACTTTAGGAGGAGAATCATGCCCATAGCGTTCCATAATCGGAAACATCAACTCTTCCTTGCGACGGTAATGCCGATCAAATTGACCCACCAAGCCCAGCTGACGCAACAAGCCTTTCTGAATCTCCTGGATCATCTCAGGATCCTCCGTCGTCTCATAATTATCCAGCAAACGGCGGACCCGCATCATAGCGGCCCGAAGGGCCAAGTTCTCCTGTTTAAAGATCTGAACCGGGTGACCTGGATGGTCTGTATCTGCCACTTCGACCCCTTGTACAGCGTTCTTAAAGAGATTAGCATGGACATCGCACAACTCCATGACATCCTCAAAGGTGATGCCTGCATCGGAGTTCATCAGCTCATGCTCCATGAGGGAAATCTCAATCGCAGACACCCCGCTAAAGGTCGCATCAAAGCGCTCTTGGACCGACTCAGGAGAAGCTCCATGATGAAGGTCTAATAAGATGTCTCTCAAAACATGAATTCGTTCATCGCTCATTGGTCTAGCCCCACCACTTCATAACCGTTAGCCTCTAGTGTTCGTACAATCTTCTCCATAGGAGTGCCTTCTAATTTTGATCCTTGTTTTAAGGAAACCTTGCGCCCAACTGTATTGCGCATAATCGGATTGGCTAAGGGTTTAAAGCCTAACTCCACCAACAAATCCAATACTTCCGGATGTTGATCAATGACTTGAGCAACGGGAATCGATACATCAATTTTATTATCCATTTCTCACTCTCACATTCTTCTTTCATCTAAGCTCCTAGGAATCTAACGCTCCTCCTGGGAGAGATTCTCAGTCCTCTGATTGGCCCGTTCTTCTCCCCACCAATGTGGTATCAGCTCTCCCAGAGTAATGGTCTTCCGACTCTCATAATCGACCATAAACTCCAACTGGCTATTGGTTGGATCAAGTTCCATTAAGAACTCTCGACAAGCCCCACAAGGCATTCCAGAGCCGCCGCCATAAGGTGGTTGATCCCGAAAGGCCAAAATTCGTTTTACCTTGGTTTGACCAGATGCTTGGTACATATTAAAGAGAGCCGCTCGTTCCGCACACAGATGGAAAACCCCACAGGTCCCTTCCATACAAAAGCCTGTAAAAATTTGTCCGTCCTCTGCCTCAATAGCCGCAACCACGTGTTGCGCATAGACAAAATCAGATACTTCATGGGGACGGTAGAGGGACTTTGCCTTTTCATACATGATTTCCCAAATATCCATTCTTCTCTCCATTTTCCCCTATATTTTCTTAAAAAACTACCAATCTTCATTTAGATCAAGTAATTTAAAAAAAATTTGCCTTATCAATAAATCATTCAAAAGTTAATATAGTTATATAAATGTATTTTACGAAGAATATTTTGCCATATTTACAATGATTTATGAACAAATTGTAACGTTTGTAAAGATTCTGTCAATAATTTTGTGTAAACACTCAAGTAAAGTTGCGGAGTGTTAATCAAATAAGCTTTCAAGTGTGTC
>NZ_JAHZQQ010000084.1 GCF_019930045.1 Streptococcus australis
TTAGCTTACAGAACTGCTTGTGAAGCTCTAGAGGATGAGTTCAAGTAAATGTTGCACTTATTCTTGCAATTTATCGACGGAAAAAATGGGAAGTTTTGCTCAAGGAAGCAATAGTTAGAAACAGTCTTTTCTTGAAAAATTTGATAAAATAGAAGTATCAGTATAAAGGATGTAAAAATGAGTAAGAAAGTAATTGGCATTTGGGCTCAGACGAAGAATGGAGTGATCGGCAAAGATCAGGTCATGCCTTGGCATTTACCAGCTGAATTGCAGCACTTTAAACAAACGACTACAGGCCATGCGATCCTCATGGGAAGAGTTACCTACGAAGGTTTAAACAAACGTGTCCTCCCAAATCGGACCAATATTATTCTCTCTAGAGATGACAAGTATGATGTAGAGAATGAAAAGGTTTTGCTAAAAACCTCAGTTGAAGACGTTTTAAACTGGTATAAGGGACAGGATTTGTCACTCTTTATTATCGGTGGTGAGAAGGTCATCCGTCTTTTCGAGCCTTATCTAGAGGAGCTCTATCAGACTGTCATCGATGCCGAATTGGAAGGAGATACCTACTTCCCGGAAGACTTCCGGTGGGACCAGTTTCAATTATTAGATGAGCGGACAATCGAAAAAGATGAAAAAAACCCTTACGACTTTACTATTAGACATTTTGAAAGAAAGGAAGACTAGTTGATGGAACGTAGTATCTTTGGCTTTTTTACAGCAGTTTTATGCGTGATTTGCCTGGTATGTGCTTCCCAGAATCTTCGGAAAAAGCGCTATGGCTTAGCCACCCTCTTCTTATTAAATGCCTTTACTAATCTTGTGAATTCTATTCACGCCTTTTATATGACTTTATTTAAATAAATTACAAACAGACTATAGAATCGGGAGAAGAAAATGCCTACAAATCAATCAAACGATATGATGGTTTATTGTTCGTTTTGTGGTAAGAACCAAGACGAAGTACAGAAGATTATCGCTGGGAACAATGCCTTTATCTGTAATGAATGTGTTGAGTTAGCTCAAGAAATCATTCGAGAAGAATTAGCTGAGGAAGTCTTGGCAGACCTTTCAGAGGTTCCAAAACCAATCGAACTTCTCAATATCCTTAACCACTATGTCATCGGTCAAGATCGTGCTAAACGAGCACTAGCAGTAGCTGTCTACAATCACTACAAACGGATTAACTTCCATGAAAATCGTGAAGATGACAACGATGTGGATCTACAAAAATCAAACATTTTGATGGTCGGTCCTACAGGTTCAGGAAAAACTTTCTTGGCTCAAACGCTTGCTAAGAGTTTAAATGTGCCATTTGCCATCGCCGATGCCACAGCTTTGACAGAAGCGGGTTACGTCGGAGAAGACGTTGAGAACATCCTTCTTAAGCTCTTGCAAGCAGCTGATTTCAATATCGAACGTGCTGAGCGAGGTATCATCTATGTTGATGAAATCGATAAGATTGCTAAGAAGAGCGAGAACGTCTCGATCACTCGTGATGTATCTGGTGAAGGGGTACAGCAAGCCCTCTTGAAGATCATCGAGGGTACTGTAGCGAGTGTTCCACCTCAAGGCGGACGCAAGCATCCTCAACAAGAGATGATTCAAGTTGACACCAAAAACATTCTTTTCATCGTTGGTGGAGCCTTTGATGGAATTGAAGAAATTGTCAAGCAACGTCTGGGTGAGAAGATCATTGGATTTGGTCAAAACAACAAAGCCATTGATGAATCCAGCTCTTACATGCAAGAAATCATTGCAGAAGATATCCAAAAATTCGGTATCATCCCTGAGTTAATCGGCCGTCTCCCTGTTCTTGCTGCATTAGAGCAATTGACAGTGGATGACTTGGTTCGTATTTTGAAAGAACCAAGAAATGCCTTGGTGAAACAATATCAAGCTCTCTTATCCTTTGACGACGTTGAATTGGAATTTGATGACGAAGCACTGGAAGAAATTGCAAGCAAAGCCATTGAACGTAAGACTGGTGCTCGCGGATTACGCTCCATCATCGAAGAAACTATGTTGGATGTGATGTTTGAAGTTCCAAGTCAAGAAGACGTCAAATTGGTTCGAATCACTAAGGAAGCAGTTAACGGAACTGAAAAACCAATTTTAGAAACTGCCTAGAAAGAAATTCTATGAAAGTAAATACTCATAATGCGGATATTCTCTTGAGTGCTACCAATAAAAGCCATTATCCTCAAGATGATATCCCAGAAGTTGCACTTGCCGGTCGATCAAATGTCGGCAAGTCTTCTTTTATCAATACCATGCTGAATCGTAAAAATTTAGCCCGTACGTCTGGAAAACCAGGGAAAACACAGTTATTGAACTTCTTCAATATAGATGGCAAACTTCGTTTTGTCGATGTACCTGGCTATGGATATGCTCGTGTCTCAAAAAAAGAACGCGAGAAATGGGGCAAAATGATTGAAGAATATCTGACATCGAGAGAGAATTTAAAAGCTGTTGTCAGCCTGGTTGATCTTCGTCATGAACCCTCAGCAGATGATGTCCAGATGTACGAGTTTTTAAAATATTACGAAATCCCTGTTATCTTAGTTGCGACCAAAGCCGATAAAATTCCAAGAGGAAAATGGAACAAGCATGAATCCATGATCAAGAAGAAGTTAGATTTTGATAAAACAGATACTTTTATCATCTTCTCATCTGTTAATAAAACGGGAGTAGAAGAAGCTTGGGATGCAATTTTCGACTATAGTTTTTCGGAATAAATCGTATTATTACTTACCTGTTATTTATTTGTTTGATTTATCTCGATATTGTAATTAAAATGTAATATTGAACTCAACAATTTAATGCTTTTCTGTGCTATAATCATCTTAAAGACTTTTCATTAAAACATCAGGAGATTATCACATTGAAAAAATTACTAAATAAATCGAAATTGATTGGATCCTTAGTGGTTCTGGTAGCTGCAGGAACAGTAGCGGCAGCCATGAGTGAGCACGTAGGAAACGTTGGGGCTAATGATGAAGCATACTCTCAATATGCAGATCCAACAGAAGCCTTCATCTCACAAATCGGTGAATCTGCTCGCCAACTTGGTCAAGAGAATGACCTGTATGCATCTGTTATGATTGCTCAAGCCATCTTAGAAAGTGGAGCTGGTCAATCTGGTTTGTCATCTTATCCACACTACAACCTTTTTGGTATTAAAGGTAGTTATGCTGGTCAATCAGCTGTGATGCAGACGTGGGAAGATGACGGTAATGGAAATGCCTATACCATCAACGATGCTTTCCGTTCATACCCTAGCTACTATGAATCATTGCAAGACTATGTTGCTGTTTTGAAACAAGGTCACTTTGCTGGCGCTTGGAAAAGCAATACAAGTGGCTATCAGGATGCAACAGCTGCCTTAACGGGTGTCTATGCTACTGATACCAGTTACTATGCAAAATTGAACCACATCATCGAAATATACAACCTTACTCAGTATGATTCACCAAGTGTGTATGGAGGCTATGAAGGTACAGTTTACAACCCTTATCGCCAACAATATACAACTCAAGAAATCTTGAACTTGGATATCGCTTGGGCAAATCGTTTCTTGTAAGATATGAATTAAATTGAATGATATACAGGCCTTTAAGGTCTGTTTTTTGTTCTCTTCGTTTTAAATCGTTTTTTTATAGAACACAGTATTTTTGCTAATATTTTTCTGAAAACCTTTTCAGAAAGTTGAAACTATGATATAATGAAGAAGTTCACAAATTCAATATATAAGGAGATTCAGATGGGAGAATCAAATTTTGTTCTAAAGGTAGAAGCAGCATGTCAGAAGAAGGAAGAACTGTATACTGCTTCTAAAGCTCGGTATGCTGTTCGCTCTATGTTTGCGGGTGCATTTCTCACAATGAGTACAGCAGTTGGGATTGTGGGTGCAGATTTGCTCAATACCTTTTTGCAAGGTTCCGGTCGTTTCTTGTTCCCATTTATTTTTGCCTGGGGATTGGTTTATTTACTATTCTTAAATAGTGAACTAACGACTTCAAATATGATGTACCTGACAGCTGGAGTTTATCTTAAGAAGATAAATTGGAAGAAAGCTTTAGAGATTCTACTTTATTGTACATTCTTTAATTTAGTTGGTGCTTTGTTCCTCGCATTTCTCTTCAGTCAGACAAGTGCTTTTGCTAATCTGAATCCAAAAGGCTTCCTTGGTTCAGTTGTAGAGATGAAGCTCCAACGTTCCAATCAATTGGTCTTCTTTGAAGGAGTGATTGCTAACATCTTTGTTAACATAGCGATCTTGTCCTACCTTTTCTTTAAAGATGAAACAGCGAAAGTTCTGATGGCTTTGTCAGCTATTTATATGTTTGTTTTCCTTACCAATGAACACATCGCGGCAAACTTTGCTTCTTTCTCATTAGCTACTTTTAACTCGATTTCGAAAGATTTACCTCATTTAGAGTTCTTCAATGTGCTTCGTCATTATGCTGTCACCTTTGTAGGTAACTGGGTAGGTGGAGGAGTGATCATGGGCTTAGCCTATGCATGGCTCAATCGTACCAAGACTATTTACAAAGATTAAGATTTTCCCCAATTGTCAAGTCAAGTGCAACAAAGTCATTCCTCTGATTAAGCGAGTGTTCTTCCAGCTGTTTGAGCT
>NZ_JAHZQQ010000085.1 GCF_019930045.1 Streptococcus australis
GTGTGAATACTTACAGTTTACCCCAATGAAACGCTATGAGTTTTTTTGTTGCACTATATTTTACAATTTATCATATACTCAAAGCATGCACAAACAAACGATTATTGATTTTAAAGAGCTTGGATTGCGACACATTTTCACCAAGCCGCTAAAGGAATTAAAAACAAGAGACCTCGACCAAGTAGAGACTCTTCTGAGAGAGGCGGAAGCCTATCAGGAGGCTGGTTATTATGCCGTAGGCTATGTCAGCTATGAAGCCGCTCCTGCTTTTGAGAAAAAATTAGCCGTCCACCCAGCACCACTCATGGGAGAATATCTCCTCTATTTCACCATCCACGAAAAAGTAGAACCCCTTCCTTTCCCAGAGGACTACGAGGCAGTGGATCTTCCAGCCAATTGGCAGGAAGAGGTAGAGGCGCCTGCTTATCGAAAAGCTATCGAGACCATCCAGCACCACATCCGTCAAGGGGATACCTATCAGGTCAACTACACCGTCCAGCTTTCTCAAGAGCTAGAGGCTGATCCTTTGGCCATCTACAATCGCTTGGTAGTAGAACAGAAGGCCCATTACAATGCCTTCATCCAGCACGATGATGTGGCCATCCTCTCCATCAGTCCTGAGCTCTTTTTTGAACAAGATGACAGGCTACTAACCACCTGCCCTATGAAGGGGACGACTCGTCGTGGTCTCACTAGCCAAGCCGACCTCAAGGAAGCCGCTTGGCTAGAAGCCGATCCCAAAAATCGAGCAGAAAACATGATGATTGTGGATCTCCTGCGTAATGATATGAATCGCATTTCGGAGATCGGAAGTGAGCAGGTGACCCGTCTCTGCCAAGTCGAGCAATACTCCACTGTTTGGCAGATGACCTCGACCATTGAAAGTCGCTTACGCCCCGAAGTCGACCTAGTCCAAACCTTCCAGGCCCTCTTTCCTTGCGGTTCCATCACAGGGGCACCGAAGATTTCTACTATGGAAATTATTCAACAGACAGAGGTTGCTCCTCGTGGCGTCTACTGTGGAACAATCGGTATCCTTCTTCCAAAAGGCAAACGGATCTTCAACGTCGCTATCCGAACCCTTCAAATGCAAGGGCATCAAGCCATCTATGGCGTAGGTGGAGGCATCACTTGGGACAGTAAATGGGAAAGTGAATACCAGGAGACCAAACAAAAGTCTGCTGTCCTCTACCGACAAGAGCCTCGTTTTGACCTCTTGACAACTGGTCGTATCCACCAAGGAGAGCTGACCTTCCTGGAGCAACACCTGACCCGTTTGAGAGAGGCCAGTCGCTACTTTGCCTATCCTTATGATGAGCCAAAACTCCTGAAAAAACTTCAAGAAGAGCTTGATCGTTTGGATTCCAACCTTGACTATCGTTGTCGCATTGCCTTGCCAAAAAACGGGACCGCCCAGCTAGAGATCACAGAACTAACAGACTTGCCAGCTAGCTATCTGCAGGCCCAACTGACCGAGCAGAAGCTTGATCTAGCGACGCCATTTACTTATTTTAAGACTAGCCAGCGAGCTCATCTAGTAGCTAAAGATCACGAGCAGATCTACTATCTTCCTGATGGCAGCTTGCTAGAGACGACCATCGGAAATCTCATCCTAGAGATTGACGGCAAGCGCTATACTCCTCCAGCTCACCTCCCTATCCTCGACGGGATTTACCGCCGCCATCTCTTAGAAACTGGACAAGTAGAAGAAAAACTGTTAACGCTGAAGGATTTAGAAGTCGCTGACCAAGTCTATGCCTGCAATGCCCTGCGTGGCCTCTATCCACTCGATTTCACTAGAGAGGAATCAGAATGAAACTTATTTTTTTACATGGCCTAGGCCAGGATGCTCACTCTTGGCAAGGGGTCCAAGATGCACTTTCCCCCTTGCAATCTGAATCTTTCGCTATTTTCTCCCATCCAAGCGAAAGCTACCAAGAGGCCACAGAAAGATTGACGGAGTACCTCCAGCAGGAAAGCGAGCCCTTTATTCTGGTAGGACTCTCACTGGGAGGCGTTCTCGCTCTCGATCTCTCCAGCCGAGGCTTGCAACAACTTAGGGGCTTGGTACTTTCAGGGACGCAATACAAACTCAACACCAATCTCCTCTATAGGCTCCAAATTCTCCTTTTTCGTCTGATTCCCAAGCGTGTCTTTGAAAAGCAAGGTGCCAATAAACAGCACATGTTACAAATCTTTACCGAATTAAAAAGCCTCAATCTAACCGATACCGCTAAAACCTGCCCTCTTCCTAGCTTAGTGATTTGTGGCAGCAAGGATGGGGCCAATCAGGCTTCTTCTAAAAAGTTGGCAAATCTCCTGCCTAAAGGTCACTATCTAGAAATCGCAGACGGAGGCCATCTACTCAATACTCAGAAACCCCATGAACTGGCGCAAGCTATCAAAGAGTTTGTCGCTAGGTTTTAATAGGAACAGAGGCTGGGCATAAAGTGTCCAGTCTCTTATATATGATAGTTATAACTGCAAGACGCAGTAGCAGATTGCTCAAAGCACTGCTTTGAGGTGGTGGATAGAATTTGCGAGCAAGTTTCCTAAGTCTTTGTTCGCCTTTTAAGCTCCAAAGATGACCTAATCAGCCTTGCGGGGGTGGGACAACGAACGATTTTTAGTCAAAATTCGTTCTGTCCCACTCCCGTTTTTTTAGAAATATTTTAGAATTGCTTGATAGTTATTTGAAAAGCAAGCTGTATACTAAGAGTGTAAAGAAAACAACTAGTCATTTAGACGAAGGAGAAAACCATGGAAAAAGTATTAGAAATTTCCCATTTGAGTAAAAAGTTCGGTCAACAATACGCCTTAAATGATGTGAATCTGAGCATTCGCAAAGGTGATGTCTACGGCCTGATCGGTAAGAACGGAGCTGGGAAAACCACCCTCATTAAGGTCATTACCCAGCTGATTCAAGAAACTGACGGAAGCGTCTCCCTCTTTGCTTCTTCAAATCGCTCCCAGTGGACGCAAGCCCTGAAACGGGTCGGATCTGTCATTGAAAGTCCTGTAGCTCACAAGCATATGACCGCTTATCAAAACCTAATCTACTATTGCAAGGCACGCCATATCCCCAATCCCGACCAGGTCATCAAAGAAACCTTGAACTATGTCGGCCTGAATAATACGGGTAAGAAGAAATTCCGCGATTTTTCACTCGGGATGAAACAACGGTTGGGAATTGCGATTGCGCTCATTGCCAAGCCCGACTTCCTCATTTTGGACGAACCCATCAATGGTCTCGATCCTGTCGGAATCAAGGAATTCCGTCAGATGATCAAGCGCCTCAACGATGAACTCGGCATGACCATCCTTATTTCCAGTCACATCCTCTCCGAACTTTATCTGGTTGCCAATCGCTTTGGCATTGTCGACCAAGGACGCCTGATCAAAGAAATTAGCAAGGCTGAATTCGAAGAACAAGGAGAAGATTACATCATCCTCAAAACTAGCCAACTAGCTCTTGCCAGTCAACTGATCCAGGATCAGCTCCATCACCGTATCAAGGTCATCGATAAGGATGGAGAAATCCATATCTTTGGACAGACTCACGATATTAAAGTCATTGTCAAAGCGCTCGTTCAAGAGGATATTGACGTGGATGAAATCTACTATGCCCGCCAAGATCTGGAAAAATTCTTTACGGACTTGGTAGACTAGTCAACCCACCGTCTTGCATTACTTATCCCACATATTTCATTTAGGAGATTTATCATGTTGCATACCATTCAAGCAGATTTTTACAGACTTTTTCGCTCTAAAGGTTTTTGGATTACAGAAGCCATTCTCGTTCTCAACATCCTGTCTGGAGTCATCTTTGGAGCTACCGGCCACGTCGGCGTCAATACGGAATCCAAATTACCCCAAGCAACCGAAGTTTGGACGGGCTTTAAAGCCTTGACCAACTACTCTTCCAGCATCAGTGTGACTATCCTCTTTACCATTATTGTCATCACCTTGGTTCTAGGAACAGACTTAACGCAAAACTTATACAAGAATAATCTGGCCTATGGGGTTTCGCGCACCAGCTACTACTTTGCCAAAAGCGCCGTTGTCCTGACCATTGCCCTCTTCCAATTTCTCGTTTCTTATGGTCTCGTCTTCTTGATCGCGACCCTCTACAATGGACTTGGAACCATGCCAGAGCAATTCCTTGCTCATTTTGGTCTGACCGTGCTGATTCAGTTCCTTTCCACCCTGGCTTGGGTCAGCATCATTTCCTTCCTCCTTTACGCTAGCCAATCCATCACCTTGGCCTTCGTTGGCTACTTCGTTGGAAATATCCTCTTAAGTCTTCCTGCGCTTTTCTTTAAAGATATTGATATTCTCCACTATCTAAACTTGGAATTCCAATATTCCATGGTCCAAAGCACCACAGCAACGAACAACACCCTCTCTATCGCCCTTGGATTCATCCTTGTTTTTGGCTTCCTAGGACTCGCTACGTTCAAACACAAAGATTTATAAGATAAATTGCAAGAATAAGTGCAACATTTACTTGAACTCATCCTCTAGAGCTTCACAAGCAGTTCTGTAAGCTAA
>NZ_JAHZQQ010000086.1 GCF_019930045.1 Streptococcus australis
TCTAGTAAATGTGTTGCAACTCTACTATACAGGATTTATTCCTTTTTGTGTTTACACAACTTATTGTACACTACCTTTAAATAGAATTAGAAAAGAAACAAGGTTCTTGTGATTAATTGATGGATATAAAACTTACGATTTGATACTGCTATCGTTACTAAAGATCTAAAAACAATACAAACTATAGAACTTTAAATTAAAGTTCCAAAAATGGAGATTAAAGTATGGAAAGTTTTGAAATTGAAATACCAAAAATAGAGCATTTTGAAGTTGATATCAGAAAAATGGAATTATACAACTATGATTTCCAATCATATTCATTGACTCCACTGCAAAAAGAAGCCTCTTTAATAATTGCTAATAAGATTAGAAATAATTTATTTACTCATATTCCCGAAGCTAAATTTTTAAAAAAGCTTGTTGAAAAGAATGATAATGACAATGTAGAATACGTTGCAAAATTATCTGAAGTTGCAAAAGAAAAGTTAAAATCGGGAGAATGGAGTTATGGTATACGAAAAAAGACAGGAGAGACCTATGCAGTATTAAAAGATACTGAAACTGGAAAAATTAAAAGTAGTGTAACCTTAGAAAAAAGGACTGTCAAAGAGTTAGGGAATCTTCCTGAGCTTTCTGCAATACAAGGGCAACTAACATCTATTTCAGAACAAATTGAAAGCTTAAATGAACTAGTTATCCGCGTGGAACAAGGGCAATACAATGATAGATTTTCAGTTTTTTTCAGTGCTCGCCAACTAATTGTAGAGGCCTTAGCAACCAGAAATGAGCAACTAAAAAAAGAATTACTACTTTCAGCAATTAAAGAAAATAACAATACTATTGCAAAACTAATGATGTCGATTTACACAGATAGTTTAGACTTTATCAATCGTGACACCAAACCAAGGGACGCAAAAAGAATAAATACTCTGCTTCAGCAATCAATTAGTTACCTATCATCTGCAATGCAATTAAATGTTGTTGCTTATACAGTATTAGAGGAGCATGAGTCGGTTATAGCCGTATTAAGTAACTACAAAGCTTTTACCGAACAAACTTTGCTTGAGCCTAAATATGATGGAAAAAGTTTAGCTTGGAAAATTGATAATTTTACAAAAGGAAATAGCAGCTCTTTTATAAATTTGACACAGAGTATTTCAGAAAATATCAATGCATTGGTTAACCATTCAGAAACATTATTAGTAGAGGAAGATACGAATGAAAGAAGAGAAAGTTAAAACATGTAAATACTTTAGATGTAATAAAGAAGTATACTCTCCAAAAGCAAAATTCTGTGGAGAGCACGAAAGATTTTATAGAGAACACAGGAATAAAATTGGAGGGGCGTTGCTGACTTTTGGAGGAATAGCACTTTCAGCTTTGGTAAAAAAAAGAAATAATTAGACTATGTTTATATATTTAACGTAATATAAAAAAAGTGGACACACATCCACTTTTTTTATATAATAAACTCAACTAAATTGGTTTAGTTTTGTAATTTATACTTAAAGGAGGTACCATTCTTTGGATGAATTGTATACAAGAATAAGTAAGTCTACAAAACATGTGTTATATCAGTACATGAAGGACAACAATATTTCGTTACTAAATTATAATTTCAACTACTTCTTTCAACATTGTATTCAGGAATATCAAATTCAAGTGATTAGTCACCACTTCTCAAATCACAAGATTGAAGGATTAACTGTTATTGATGAATTAGGTATTAGTTTTTCTTATGAAAAGGATAATCCCATTGTGAAGCAAAATTTTACTCTGTGTCATGAGCTAGGACATTTTATCCTAGAGCATGAAGGTAATTATTTTGCTGAATCTATTGATAATCAGGAGAACCTACTAGAGCGAGAAGCGAATATTTTCTCTGCTGTAGTATTAATGCCTGACATTGTTTTGCTGTCTAAGATTTATTATAGTTGCAACACCTTTCAACATATTCAAAATAGCCTGGATGTTTCAAAACAAGCACTGTTTTTTCGCCTCTTAGATCTTTTACGAGAATATTATCCTGGAAAAGAAAGTACCATTAAGCAGGCTATCGATGCTTATATTGATGGACAAAATGCTACACTACTCCTTTTGTTTCACAGTATCAAAGAACAGATTATAAAGGAATTTAACAACTACCAGACTTCTCTAATCAATAAGATAGATCCAGCAGTGAGTAAAAGAGGTTTCGTAACTAGTCAAGAATATCCAGAACTTCTAGATCAAGAGAATTGGAAAACAATAAAGGCTAGCCGTGACAATTTAAAAGTATGGCTCATCTATGATAAAGGAAAATCTATAGCTTATGTTTGGGATAAAAATAAGCTAACAGACAAAGAGGCAAAACAAAAAGCTGAATTGAAATTACTATTAACGTGAGGAAAACGATGTATCAACCAGAAAAACTAAAAGCTCGTAGAAAAGAGCTAAAAATGACCCAAAAAGATATTGCGGATCAATTAGGTATCACCTACCAAGCCTATTCTGCATGGGAGCGTGGAGTAAAAAAACCATCTAGAGAAAAAGTGCAACAGCTGGAGCAGATTCTAAATGTCCCAAAAGGTTATTTTACGGAGATAGAAATCGTCAGGATATACAATGCTTTATCAGATGAAGGAAAAGATCAAGCACTTGGTTATATTAGAAACTTAGTTCAAAAAGAACAATGTAAGAATGTTGTTTCGGTGTCAGAAAAACTATACGAATACCATGTTTACGAAAAAATGTCAGCTGGTATCGGTTCATCGGTTTATAACGATCAGAACTATGATACTGTCTATTTTGATAAAGAACTAGCCCATGATTTTGCCTCATGGATATCTGGAGATTCAATGGAACCCAAATACAAAAATGGTTCGGTTGCTCTTATTCGTGAGACAGGATTTGATTACGATGGTGCAGTTTATGCTGTAGTCTGCAATAGCCAGACTTATATTAAACGAGTTTATCGAGAGGAGCATAGCTTAAGGCTGGTTTCTATCAATCAAAACTATAAAGATATTTTTCTTTCGTATGATGAAGATCCTAGAATTGTAGGAATTATTGTTGGTAATTTTGTACCAATGAAACTCTAACAACATTTTATTTACGTTGATTTTCTATTTCTGATGATTATGTAACAAAGAAAACTAAAAATTTATGTACAATTGACTAAACTAGAGCTAAACCATTGATACAACTGAATTAGAAGCATAAAGTACATTCTTTAAAAAGTGTACTTTATTTTTGTTTTGTACATTATTCTGGAGTGGTATTTTGTATATTTTATAGTTCATCATATTATCAAATCTAAGAAATTGATTTGTACATTTTTTTCAATGATAATCAAGGTATAATAAAGATAGGGATAAAAAGAAATCTTCCTAGAAAGGAGTATACTGTATCATATGTGACAGTATTATTAATGAATCATGAAAAAAATAATTACTATAGTACAGTGCATTTTGTTTTCCGTGTCTCCTTATATAGCTAGAGAACTATGCTTGATGAGTAAAAATCTAGTCGATAATATGTTCTTTACATTCTTTATCATGATAACAATTTCTTTTTGGCTTGGTATTTGGAAGTTGGGAGATCTTGTGGGAAATCCAAAATAGAAAGTAAAAAGTTGTGCTAGAGATGAGATTTTTATTTATTTTAATTATTAATACACCTTATTTCTTTTATTTAAAATGGAAGGATAAGCCTAAACAAAAAAATAAGTCCTTTTGTTATCTTTATAAGTTTTACATGATTTACTTGTGGTTTATCCTCATAATTTCCATAATGGCTATCGGTATTTTATCCCTTGGAGTAGTAGCTGGTATGGGAAGAAAACTTCCGTTTGTTTTCTTTGTTTTATCTGTTTTAGGTGTAGTTCTATTTAGCTTCTATATTTTTAGTATTCTAAAAGAGATAAAGGAATTAAAGCAAATAAAAGATAAAATAAATAGATAGACGTAATCTAGTTTGAATTGTCTTAATAAGGAAACTAGAAAAGTAAAATGAGGAAAAAATGATTATTTATTTCACTTTGATAACCTTATTCTTGTCTTCTTTCAAGGAATAATATAAATTACATAAAATGTTGACACAAGTAAAATTTAATAGTATAATACAAGATGTATAGAAAACGCTTTCAAGGAAGCGGGGCTTTATTTTGAAATAAGGTGTGAGGAGGGGATTCCGATGTTTTAGAAGATATTGCATTAAAGTAATTTTTATTTGATAAATTGTAAAATATAGTGCAACAAAAAAACTCATAGCGTTTCATTGGGGTAAACTGTAAGTATTCACACAA
>NZ_JAHZQQ010000087.1 GCF_019930045.1 Streptococcus australis
TTCGGGAAGTAGCTCAGCTTGGTAGAGTACTTGGTTTGGGACCAAGGTGTCGCAGGTTCGAATCCTGTCTTCCCGATAGAGTAGAAAGGTCAGATGACCTTTTTTATTTTGTTTGTAACGAAAAAAGGCCGTTTGGCCTTTTTCTTTTATAATAATTGGTATTCGTCAATCAGCATGATGGTTTCTCGTCCCTTATTATCGACAATTCTAACTTGTCTTGGATAATAGGGGTCGAAGGGAATAAGGAAATCAACTGCAATTTCTAAGGGGAAGTCTTTTTGACTGAACCGTAAAGTTGTTTTTCCTTTTCGATTGATGAGTTCAAATTTTAGAACGGAGTTTAAGGGATAGACATGCTTGAGGTAGTTGTCAATGACATACCAGAAACTATCAATAATATCGTCTGGTAAACTGGTCATAACCCCAAAACTAGCATAGCGACCTCGAGTATTCGTAAACGCCATAGTATCTCCCTTCCTCTTTTTATTAAGTACATAGTACTTGTTTTAAGTGGATATTGCAAGTATTAAGTTCGAAAAAAAGAGCTTTCGCTCTTTTCAACTTTATTTATTTCGCAGTTCAACATAACGGTTGTACCAAATTTTGATGTATTCCTCAGAGAAAGGACCTAATTGATTGTTGATCCAGTCTACAAGGATTTTGACATTTTCTTTTAGGATAAAATCAATGTCATCTGAATAGTTCATTTTGCGTTTGTGCTGTTCGTATTCTTCTACGTCCAGCAGTTTCTTTTCACCACCAGGAAAGACTTTAACATCAAGATCATAATCAATATACTTTAGTGCCTCCTGATCCATATAAAATGGACTGGCTAGATTACAATAGTAGGACACTTCATTATCGCGGATCATAGCGATGATATTGAACCAATACTTCTTATGAAAGTAGACGATTGCTGGCTCTCTGGTAATCCATCTTCTACCATCGCTCTCTGTAACGAGAGTATGATCATTGACGCCGATCAGTGCGTTTTCCGTAGTTTTTAGTACCATGGTGTCCCGCCACGTTCGGTGGAGACTTCCATCATGTTTATAACTTTGAATTGTAATAAAGTCGCCTTCTTTAGGTAGTTTCATAACTTACCAACTTTCTACAATCTAAGTACATCCTCTATATTGTATCATATTTTCATGAAAATAAGGGATTTTCATATAAATTTTTATTTAAAGGAATTCGCGAAGAGCTGTAGAAATGTCAGAGTAGTCGTAGCCTTTGCGAGCTAGTGCTTGAGTGAGGCGTTGTTTGAGCTCGTAGCCCTCGTATTTTCGAGAATATTTTTGATGTTGCTTTTCCAGTTCCTTCATAATCAGGTCGAGTGTTTGTTCTTCATCTGGCTCGATATCCAACTGGTGATAGGCGTGCTTGGCAACTTCATAACTAAAGCCTTTATTGATAAGATTTTGTGTGATTTTATCTTTTAAGGCTCTTGGTGGAAGTTTTTTAGCGTATTGTTTGGCTAATTTTTGGGCAGTTCGTTGAGCTACTTCGGAAAAATCAATTTCTGAGGTAATCTGATCAGTATAGTGGGAAGAGACACCTTTTTGAATGAGCTTTTGCTTGAGGAGATAAGGTCCCTTGTCACCTGAGAGTTGATTGGATTGAAAGATGGCGCGAGTATAGGCCAAGTCATCGATCCATTTGTCTTCTTTTAGGGTGTTCATGACGGTTTCAATGGTAGATTCGTCAATTTCATGCTTGGCTAAGTAGTCGCGAACTTCGCGAGCTGTTCGGGCTTTAAAGGAAAGGTGGTAGAGGGCTAAATTTTTAGCATGGGAGAGCTGGGCAAAGGTTTGGATTTCCTTGAGTTCTTCCTGGCTAATTTCCTTGTCTCGTGAGAGCATGAAGCGGACGATGGTGTCTTCTGTAATGTAGAGGGATTCAGCTAGATCAAGCTCTAGAAGGTAGAGATGTTTTTTCTTTTCTAATTTGGTGATTTTCATAGGCTTCCTGTTTCGTTTCAGTTTTATTTCGGGTTATGATCAGTCTTTCTCTCTATATTATTCGTATTCTTATTGAGAAATGGTCTGTAATTCCTTGTTTTTCTTTTCAATTCTATCATATTCTAAACGAATGAGAAACTACATGGTATAATAGACATATGAATCTAAAAGTTAAACAAAGAATTCCTTTGAAAATCAAGCGAATGGGAATTAATGGAGAAGGGATTGGCTTTTACAAGAAAACCTTAGTCTTTGTGCCTGGGGCTTTAAAGGGTGAAGATGTTTTTTGCCAAATTACTGCGATTCGAAAGAACTTTGCAGAAGCCAAGCTCTTGTCCGTCAACAAGGCTTCCAAGTATCGGGTAACGCCAACCTGTGATATTTACGAGACCTGTGGGGGCTGCCAAATCATGCATCTGAAGTACAGCAAGCAGTTGGAGTTCAAAACGGACTTGCTGCAACAGGCCTTGAAGAAATATGCTCCTACCGGCTATGAAAATTATCTAATCCATCCGACTCTTGGGATGGAAAAACCTCAGTATTATCGGGCTAAACTCCAATTTCAGACACGTAAATTCAAGGGGCAGGTTAAGGCCGGTTTATACGCTCAAAATTCCCATTATTTAGTGGAATTAAGGGACTGTCTGGTCCAGGATCCGGTCATTCAGGAAATCGCCAATCATGTAGCGGACCTATTGACCTACTACCAGATTCCGATTTCAGATGATCGGAAACAGTTGGGGGTTCGGACCATCATGGTGCGCCGGGCTCGTAAGACTGGACAGGTCCAAATGATCGTGGTGACGAGTCGGCAACTCAATTTAACAGACTTGGTTGTAGATCTAGTAGCAAAACACCCTGAAATTGTAACGGTGGCAGTCAATCTGAACACCTCCAAATCGAGCGAGATCTATGGAGAGAAGACACAGATTATTTGGGGTCAGGAGACCATTCGAGAAGGGGTCTTAGATTATGAATTTTCCTTGTCTCCTCGGGCCTTTTACCAGTTAAATCCTGAGCAGACAGAACTCCTCTATAGTGAAGCTGTCAAGGCATTGGATGTGTCACCAGAGGATCATTTGATTGATGCCTACTGCGGGGTTGGGACCATTGGTTTTGCCTTTGCGGACAAGGTCAAGAGTGTACGGGGGATGGACATTATCCCTGAAGCGATTGAGGATGCTAAATACAATGCGAAGCAGATGGGCTTTGATAATACCCACTATGAAGCTGGGACGGCTGAAGAAATCATCCCTCGTTGGTACAAGGAAGGCTATCGCGCAGATGCAGTCATTGTGGATCCACCTCGGACAGGGTTGGGAGTTCAATTGATTGACACCTTGTTGCGCTATGCCCCTCAAAAGATGGTCTACGTTTCTTGTAATGTTTCCACCCTAGCGCGAGACCTCGTGGATTTGACCAAGGTATATGATGTCGTCTACATCCAGTCTGTGGATATGTTTCCCCATACAGCTCGGACAGAGGCTGTGGTGAAGTTAGTGAAGAAATAGTCTGATCAATAAAGTCTGCTGTCCTTTGATTACAGATTAAGATATACAGGAATAAATGATAAATAGACTATTATTTAGCTTTTAAATAGTTATACTAAATAAGAAATTAGCAAATTTGAGTTGTTAATTTTTTATTTTAGTAGCTGATGTTCGTTTTTCAGTTAGTTGAAATAATTTATTCTTTTTGATTATGTGTTTGGTTTTCGTCCATTTTTATAGTTTTATAAGTATTTTAGGAAGAATAATGGAACTCTCTTGTTAATGTTAGATAACTGATTCGCATCTTTTCCTATTCGCGAAGACTATTTGCAATTGATTCTATATTATCTAATATAAATTGTATGTTGTTACTTGTTTTATTATAATGATAACATAACAAACGAAACAAATAGCTGATAAATATTCAAGAATAATGCGTTTTTTTGCAAATTGTAAGATTTAAATATTAGGGGGGATTATAAATATATTTTAATGCCATCTCATATAACCTATAATCATAGATTCTAATCTAAAAATTTAAAATGAGTTTCATTATTTAGGCTCTAAAAGTTATTTTTTGTTTTATGATAAATTGCAAGAATAAGTGCAACATTTACTTGAACTCATCCTCTAGAGCTTCACAAGCAGTTCTGTAAGCTA
>NZ_JAHZQQ010000088.1 GCF_019930045.1 Streptococcus australis
TTGTGTGAATACTTACAGTTTACCCCAATGAAACGCTATGAGTTTTTTTGTTGCACTATATTTTACAATTTATCAAAAAAATAAATCAACTTTTTCAAATTCTTGAACCGATTTAAATATTTTATCCTATATTTTGATTTTTCAAAGGAAAATCCTGTCATTTTAAGTCTCAATAGCAGTCATTTTTGACAAGTAAAAAGCTTGCAAGTTATACTATCACTATGTATAAGGAGGAAAATATGAAAAAGAAAATTCAACTCACCACGGGATTGTGTGCAGCTGTTTTAGCCCTCAGTCTCGCAACAACCACTTTTGCTGATGAGCAGACAGCCCCTGTCACTGCTCCTATCTCTGAACGATTAGATACGGTTGCTCCTGTTTCAGTAATTTCAGAGAGTTCAGCTACTGCAATTACCAATGAAACAATAGCCCCACTTCCGAGCGAAGAAACAGCTAGCCTGACGGCTGAGGAATCAACCCCAGATCCTGCTGAAACTCCAGTTGATCCACGAATCTCTGAAATTCGTGTCATCCATCGCCGTCGGACTCTGAAACCAGACTTTTCTCCAGTTGCATCTTCAACAGATGTCGTCTACAAGACGGTTGAAGCCCGTGCTTTTACCGAATATGACGTCTCTGGAAATGGACCAGCAACGGTTACAGACGAAAACGGAAAAACATGGTACCGAGTAAGATATTCTGATCTCGATATCAAAGATGGCTTTGCATACAATAGCGCTCCTGAAAAAGGAACTGCCACCGCACCCGTCATTGAAGTCATCCATCTCTATGATGATATCGATTTGAATCCAGAGGTCATTAAACGTGCTCGTTTTGTAGACGAAAAGGGACAAGAAATTGCGCCTTCCCAAGAAAACAGCGTCGAGCGGAGCCTCGATTTGGCTTATGAAGCTGGTCTCCCAACAGCACCCGCTCAAATCCAAGCCAATGGAAAAACTTATACCTTCCAATCAGCTGACAAAGAAGAATTGACCTCCCACAAACTTCATGTTTCTAACTTGGTTACTGTAACCTATTTCTATAAAGAAGTCACCAAACCAGTTGTTGAGAAACCGTTAACACCTTCTGTTCCAGAAAAACCTGTTCAAAAACTGCGTCTTCCAAAAGGGAATAACGGAGTGAAAACACGTGTACCTGTTAGCAAGAAGACTCAATCAAAACCTTCAACCCCAGAAGTGAAGAAATTCCGCCTTCCAAAAGGCAACAATGGGGCTAAGACCCGTGTTCCTGTGAAAAAAGGGAAAACTATTCTTTCTGTCGATTTCCTATAATTCTAAAGAAAAGAGAGTGGGACAGAGATCGGTAATTCGTTAGAATGCGATTTCGTCGTCCCACCTCCGCACAGTTGAGTAGGGCTGTAAAAGCTGATAAAATCAGCGTAGTAGAGCCCACTCAACCACTACGTCTTGCTCGACAATCCAAAGACAATTAAGAGGCTAGGACTTTTGTCCCAGCCTCTTAATTTTTAATTTTCCATAAATTGATGCAAGCGGCGAACAGCTTCCTTCAGGGTTTCCAAGTCAGTCGCATAGCTAAGACGGACATTCTCTGGAGCTCCAAATCCAGCACCTGTGATGAGGGCAACTCCCACTTCTTCCAGGATGGCAGTTGCAAACTCTGTCACATCCGTATAACCTTTCATCTCCATGGCTTTTTTGACATTTGGGAAGAGATAGAAAGCTCCCTGTGGCTTGATCACATCAAAACCTGGAACTTCGCACAAAAGAGGATAAATGGTGTTCAAGCGCTCCTCAAAGGCTTGACGCATCACCTCTACTGAGTCTTGTGGACCTGTCAAGGCTTCAATCGTAGCATACTGAGAAACAGCTGTCAGATTGGAAGTTGTCTGACCGGTTAGCTTACTCATGGCTGCAATGATTTCTGGGTCACCAACCGCATAACCAATCCGCCAACCAGTCATGGCATAGGCTTTTGAAACCCCGTTGATGACAACCGTTTGTTTGCGGATGGCTTCGGATAAGCTTGAGATTGGAACAAACTCATTGCCGTTATAGACCAGACGACCATAGATATCATCTGCAAGGATGAGGATATCATGCTCAACAGCCCAATTTCCAATGGCTAAGAGTTCTTCCTTGCTATAAATCATACCCGTCGGGTTAGATGGAGAATTCAAGACCAAAACATTCGTCTTTTCCGACCGAGCTTCTTCCAATTGTTCAACGGAAACTTTAAAATCATTGACTTGGTGCCCCTTGACATAGACAGGAACCCCTTCCGCCATTAGGACCTGGTCCCCATAGCTGACCCAGTACGGTGTCGGGATAATGACCTCATCACCTGGATTGAGCACAGCCATAAAGAAGGTATAGAGCGAGAACTTCGCTCCAGTCGCAAAGGTTACTTGATTTGGTGAAACGGAATATCCATAGTAGCGTTCGAAATAGGTATTGACGGCAGTCTTTAATGCTGGAAGGCCAGAAGCAACCGTATAAAAGGAAGCCCGCCCATCCCGAATAGCTTGAATTGCAGCATCTTGAATATTCTCAGGAGTGTGAAAATCAGGCTGGCCCAAGGTTAGAAAGAGGATATCTTTTCCTTCTGCCTTTAGTTTTTTTGCTTTGGCATCACTTGCTAGGGTGACACTTTCTTCCATCTTTAATACACGATCAGAAATTTTCATACCTTACCTACTTTCTATCTGGGAGCAGCTACAGACGAACCAATTTAGACTAAGATTCTACCAAAACTGGCTACAACACCTATATTATACACCATCTATCTGACTTGGAGCAAGATTTTACTAAGGATTGCCCAGAAACTTTACCCCTTCTTACTATTCGACAAGTAAATAATTTGAGATTAAAGTTAACAGACCTATTTCTTGTGTTGATAATTTTATTATCTTGTCACCCGCCTGTAATCTATTTGATATTAAGGCTTAATAGCATCTAATACTATTTATTGATAAAATAATAGTATGAAGAATTTAGAAAAACTATTTGAAGAAGCCCAAACAGAATTAAAAACCATGATTGTCTTTCACAAGGCGGAACGGACTTTTCGTGCAGCAGAATCTCATGTCTTTAAGGATCATCAGTTGACTCCTACTCAGTTTTCCGTTTTGGAAACCTTGTATAGTAAGGGGGATTTGCGTATTCAGAACCTGATTGACAGCATTTTAGCGACCTCTGGAAATATGACTGTCGTCATTCGAAATATGGTGCGTGATGGATGGATCAAACGCGAAACGGATCCAGATGACCGTCGTGCCTGCATTGTTTCTTTGACAGAAAAGGGCCGTAAAAAAATTATCGAAGTTCTTCCTGATCATATACGAAATGTTCAAAAAGTTATGAGTGTCTTTACCGAAGAAGAGCATCAGCAACTGCAAACTCTTCTGAAAAAACTAAAGGGCACCCACTAAATTCTAACCATTCAATCAGTCGTGTTCATGACCAACTAGCTAAAGTTGCTAACTATGAACGCGTTTTTTTATTCTCAAAAACAAAAGGTACTAGTCGCTGTTGACTAGTACCTTAGATTAGAGGTAAGGTCCTCTTAAAAACTTTCCTTAGGTGAGTACGGACGTCAGCGAACTTCTTCAAAGTTCCATGACTAAATCAAGATACAAAGGGCGTCTGCGGATAAAGTCAAAATAGGAGGTTTGACGCAGAATCTTTCGATTCTAGGAAGACTTATCTTTTTGACACAATCCACAGCCCGTGTTCAATTAGTTTTGAGCCTCTTCGCTCTTTAATTTCTTGGCTCAGGCTAAAACAGTTTCCCAAACTGTTTTACTCTCAATAATTCCGGGTGCCTGAAACATAATTGTTTCAGGTACTTTTCTCACAGAGGAAAGTTTTAGCTATGACTAAAATAACTTAAATAAAGTCATTTATTTAAATCATCTAGCTATTTTATATGATAAATTGCAAGAATAAGTGCAACATTTACTTGAACTCATCCTCTAGAGCTTCACAAGCAGTTCT
>NZ_JAHZQQ010000009.1 GCF_019930045.1 Streptococcus australis
TTGTGGTAGAATAATTAGTAGACATGTTCATCTTCCTTTATGCTGTTTTTCGCAATTCTAGTATATCAGATGAACGTATCTTTTGTGTTGCACTTCATTTTACAACAGGGCTAATTGTTTTAAACCCCCATTTTGGGGTTTTTTTGATATAATACTGAATGAATATTGCAACGGGTGTTCTTTTGCACTCCCCTTTCCCTATGTGAAAGGCGGAGCACCGCTAAAGATCACCCTCGCTTCTTTATTGGAGGTTTAAATGAAGAAACAAGCTTTTAGTTCCGAAAAGTATTTGAATTTGCAGCGCGATCACATCCTCGAGCGCATCAACCAATTTGATGGCAAGCTCTACCTAGAGTTTGGAGGAAAAATGTTGGAAGATTTCCACGCAGCTCGTGTCCTTCCTGGTTATGAACCAGATAACAAAATTAAGCTTCTCCAAGAACTTCGTGACCAAGTGGAGATTGTGATTGCTATTAATGCCAATAACATTGAGCATTCAAAAGCGCGTGGTGACCTAGGAATCTCTTACGACCAAGAGGTCTTCCGCTTGATCGATAAATTCAACGAATTGGGCATCTATGTTGGCTCTGTCGTCATCACTCAGTATGCTGGTCAACCAGCTGCAGACCTTTTCCGCAAGCAGTTGGAAAAAAATGGCATCGCCTCTTATCTCCACTACCCAATCAAGGGCTACCCAACGGATATGGACCACATCATCTCTCCTGAGGGAATGGGGAAAAACGACTACATTCAAACTAGCCGTAATCTCGTTGTCGTGACAGCTCCTGGTCCTGGTTCTGGTAAATTGGCGACTTGTATGTCCAACATGTACCATGACCAATTGAATGGCATCAAGTCTGGTTATGCTAAATTTGAAACCTTCCCAGTTTGGAACCTGCCTTTGCATCACCCAGTGAATTTGGCCTATGAAGCTGCTACTGCAGACCTTGACGATGTCAATATGATTGACCCATTCCACCTCCAAACCTATGGCGAAACAACGGTCAACTACAACCGGGATATCGAAATCTTCCCTGTCTTGAAGCGGATGTTGGAACGCATCCTTGGAGAATCTCCTTACGCTTCCCCAACAGATATGGGTGTGAACATGGTCGGCTTTGCCATCGTGGACAATGACGCAGCGATTGAAGCCTCTAAGCAAGAAATTATCCGCCGTTACTACCAAACCATTCTAGATGTGAAGGCAGAGCGTGTCGGAAACGGAGCTATTAAGAAAATTGAACTCTTGATGAATGACTTAGGCATTTCACCAAAAGACCGCCAAGTCACCGTCCTTGCCCGTCAAAAAGAGGAAGAAACCGGTGAACCTGCCTTGGCACTGGAATTGCCGAACGGAGAAACCGTGACAGGTAAGACTTCTGACTTATTTGGTCCAACGGCAGCTGTTCTCATCAACGCCATCAAGAAATTGGCCCATATTGATAAAGAAACCAAGTTGATTGAGCCAGAATATGTGAAACCAATCCAAGGCTTGAAGATCAACCACTTGGGCAGTCGCAACCCTCGCCTCCACTCAAATGAAATCCTCATCGCCCTCGCCATTACCGCCATGAACCATCCAGAGGCAAATCTTGCCATGCAAGAATTGGGTCGATTGAAAGGGAGCGAAGCCCATTCAACAGTCATGTTGACAGACGAAGATAAGAACGTTCTTCGCAAACTGGGCATTCATGTGACCATGGATCCAGTTTACCAATACGATCGCTTGTACCGCAAATAAAGAAAGGCAAGGCTAGACCGTTGGTCCTAGCTCCATATACAAAAAATCCCCTGAGTGCCTGAACCAGTTGGCACCCAGGGGATTTTTCATAGTTTAATTGGATGGAGAGTTACCTCTCCTTAAAAAGATAGAGGCCCACAATCAGTATCGAGACAAGGAGAAGGGGATACACTTCTTTTGGCAGTAAGTCCGTTTCCAAACTCAACCAAAGGAAAAAAACAGCCAAGACAATCGCGATCAACCATTTTACAAGATAAGATTTCATGACGCCCACCTACCCCTAATCTATTTATGCATAGTATACTCCTGCTCAGTCAACCTGTCAAGGTAAAAAAGGTAGTTGACCTAAGGGTCAACTACCTTATGTTTCTTTCACAGCCTCCCACAGTTGTCGGATCTGTTTTCTTTGGACAGGATCCACAAAGTAAGGAGCAATTTCATTCAAGGATTCTAGGACAAATGCCCGTTCTGCCACATACGGATGAGGGAGAATCAAATCTGGACTATAGAGGATCAAATCCTCCATATAAAGGAGATCCAAATCGATGACCCGTGGTCCCCATTTGATCTCACGAATCCGGCCCATTTCTAGTTCGATTCCTAGCAAGGTCTCAATCAAGTCTTGGGGCGTAAACCAAGTTTCGACCTCTACGACTTGGTTGAGGAAGCTATCCTGCTCAACCCCTCCCCAAGGTGCTGTCTCAATCTGAGAAGAGGTTTGGAGAATCGTAAGCCCCTTTTCTTCTAGTCTAGATACAGCCGTCTCCAACTGTTGTCCCTTATCGCCCATATTGGTTCCCAGACCAATAAAGGCTCGTCTTTTTTCTCGTTCAATCGTGACCGAACAAGTATCCAAAGGTAGAGGAACTGGCGCCCAAGGTTTTTTCAGCTCAAGTCGAACCTTTTTGACAAAGTCATAGGTTGCAAAAATCTTCTCCACAAGCTGAAAAGCTACTGTCTCAATCAAATCAATTTTCTCAGCTTGAACCCAATTTGTCAGTTGCTCTGCTAAGATTCCATAATGGATTGAAGCCGTCAAATCGCCCGTCCGAGCAGACTTTGTCATCTCATAATCGACACAGACATCCAAGACAAAGCGCTGCCCCAATTCCTTTTCAGCGGAAAACACACCATGATAAGCATAAATTTCCAAATCTTTGATCCGTAATTGATCCACCATCGTCACCTCAGTTTATCTAGGGATTAGTGTCCCATCAGTTTATAGGCTTCGTTTTTCAAGTCTTTATCTGTCTCGAACAAGCCACGCGCTGCTGTCGTTACAGTAGCTGTCCCTGGTTTGCGTACCCCACGCATGTTCATGCACATGTGCTCTGCTTCCACCCAGACAAGGGCTCCCTGCGCTCCCAGATACTCCATCAAGGCATCCGCGATTTCCACTGTCAAGCGCTCCTGGATTTGAGGCTTTTTGGCATACACTTCCACTGTCCGAGCTAGCTTAGAGAGGCCCGCTACGCGCCCATTTGGGATATAGGCAATGTGGACCTTGCCATAGAAGGGCAAGAAATGGTGTTCACACATCGAGTGGAAGAAGATATCCTTTTCTACCACCATATTGTTGTCCACAATCTCAAAAGATTTTGATAGGTGGACTTCCGCAGTTTGGTTGAGACCTGCAAAAATCTCTTGGTACATCTTGGCAATACGTTCTGGTGTTTCTTGCAAGCCCTCACGGCTTCCGTCTTCACCGACTGCGTCGATAATCATCTTCACGGCTTCTTGAATTTTCTTTGTATCCATGTCATCTCCTACTGATTTCTTCGATTAGAAAGGCTCTCACTTGAGCCAAAAAGTACAAGGATCCCGTCACTAAGAGGAGATCAGATTGTTGCGATTTTCTTTCTAGATATTGGGTTAAAAACACCTTCCATTCTTGATAAGGCAGGCCTTTTTGATGGGCTATTTCCTGCATGTCTCTCACGGAATAGGCGCGTGAATCCTCAAAGGTCGTCAAGGTTAATTGACTCTTTTCCAATCCGCTCCATAGTTCTAGCATCTCCTCAATCGCTTTAGTCTGGATACAGGTAAACAAGACTTGTTTGTCCAACTGTCCATACCGTTCTTTTATGGTGGCTACAAGAGGGGCTACTGCATGCGGATTATGGGCGCCATCTAGAATGATGAGGGGCTGGGTCGAAATAACCTCTAGGCGTCCCGGCCACTGGACCCCTTCCCAAGCTTGGAGGATTTCTTCTCGGCTTAAGAAAGAGAGCCCCTTTTCTTGACAGAAGGTATCGCAGAGAGCCAGGGCCAGTCCAGCATTGTCGACTTGATGAAGTCCCAAGAGCCCTGTCTTTAGTTGCAGTTCTTCCCGATACTGGCTCTGATAGCCAAAAACTTCCCCGTCTGCCAGTGACTCTTGGTAGCTAACTAAAAAGTCCTGACCTAACAGCTCTACTGGTGCCGATAAGCAGTTCGCCCGCTGCACAATGACTTCTTGGGCTTCCAGTTCCATCCGGCCTAGCAAGACCGGAATCTTTTCCTTGATGATTCCCGCCTTCTCTCGAGCAATGGAGGCCAAATCCGGCCCTAAGAGAGCCACATGGTCCAAGCCAATCGTCGTGATGGCTGTCAAAATAGGCTGACAAACATTGGTACTATCGAGACGACCACCCATGCCCACTTCCAAAATGACCACATCCGGCTTTTCTGCTACAAAATAATCAAAAGCCAGGACGGTCATCAACTCGAACTCGGTCAAGCCCAGCAAGGTCTGATCAGAACTGTTTTTTGCAAGTAAGTCCTGATAGAGGGACAGATAAGTTTCTAAATCCTGATCTGAGATGGGAAGCCCATTAATACTGATTTGCTCATGAAAGGAAACTAGATAGGGGGAGGAGAAAACACCAACCCGCAACCCTTTCGCCTCTAGTAAAGACCGTAAATGGGCTAGGGTCGATCCTTTTCCATTGGTCCCAGCTAGATGGATTACAGGACAGGTTAAGTGTGGGTTTCCCCTCAAGGCCAGCAGGGCTTCCATTCGCTCCAAGCCAAAATGGGGCTCGGAAGAACGATAAGTAGCTAACCAACTGAGATCTACTGTCATATCTCTTCTCTTTTCTTTAGCGATATTGTTTCAAATGAAGGTCCTGCGCTTGATCGGCTTGGTAGATCGCACTACCGATAGCTACCGCCATCTTATGGAGGGGGATATCATGCACACGCACAATTTCTACCCCTTGGCTGGCAGCCACACTCGTCAAATGACTGGATGCCAAATCCCGATTGTAGAATCCTTCTTTCGTTTCAGGGTCAGTCTCAAATCCCTCTTCTTCCAGAATATTAACCACAAAGCGCTTCCGAGAGACTCCTAAAAAGATTGGATACCCCTTAGCATGAATGGTTTTTAAGTCCTGCAAAAGTTGGAGGTTTTCCCGCTTGGTCAAGCCAAAACCAATCCCAGGATCTAAGAAGAGTTGATCCGGACTCAATCCCGCCTCCTCTGCTAGCTCAAGGCTCTTAGCAAAGAAGGTCCACATGCAGTCTTGGATAGAGAGACCTTCAAACTGCGCCAACTCCTCTGATGAAAAGGCCGGCTCAAAACCAAAGGTCGGAAAAATGACGGAACTTGGATGATGAGGACGAGCCATGACTGGATTAAACATAAGAATGGCTCCAGCCTGAGCTTCTGCAATCACCCTCGCCATTTGCGGATCTCCTAGCAAGCCAGTGATATCATTGACCAAGTCTGCACCAGCTGCTAGGGCTGCACGAGCGACCTCTGACTTCCAAGTATCAACCGAAATCAAGATATCACTCTCTGTTCGAATCGCTTCAATGACGGGCACGACTCGCTGGATTTCTTCCTGAATTTCCACAAAATGACTCCCCGGACGTGTGGACTCCCCACCAATATCCAGTATGCTTGCTCCTTCTGCTATTAACTTTCGAGCTTGCTCGAGAGCTCCTTCTACCGTTTGGTAGCGCCCCCCATCTGAAAAGGAGTCGGGGGTGACATTGAGGATGCCACAAAGAAGGGTCCGATCCTTGCCTAGTTGTCTCCATTCACTCTTTGACATATCTTCCTTCATCTTTCTAAGAAAAGCCAACCAAGCATAGAAAAGAGGTTAGAATCTTTCCAACCTCCGAGTTTGTCTCTATCTGCGCCTAGATGCTTCTTTGGTAGCTTACCAAAGCTTCTGAATAAAACCCATTGGTCCTATCATTCTACCATATTTTAAGCGGGAAGAAAAGAAACCAGAATAGTTATCAAAAAGGCAAAAGCATTCATGGTAAAGTGCAATAAAATCGAATATTCTACTCGTTTGTAGCGGTAGGCAACCCAAGTCAAGATGAGGGACATGCCTCCATAGATGATCCAGGAACCAAGATTACTTGGTGTGTGTAAATAGGCAAAGACAAGAGCCCCAACCAAATAACCAATTTTTTCGTGCCCCTTAAAGATCAAGCGGGGAATCACAGCTCGACAGATAATTTCTTCTCCTAAAGGCGCCACTACGACAATGAGCAAACCCATTGCCAGCTGAGGGGCCAAGGAAGCCACCCCTTGGATGGTCTCTTGGTTAGCTGTCGTCGCCTCTCCCAACTGTCGAAGAAGGTTAACCCCAAGAGCATTATTGGCCAGCAACAGGAGAAAATAAAGGAAATTTCGCCCAATATCTCTGCCTTTGATTCGTGAAAAATCTAGTGAATCAAGTGGACTCCATTTCATAAACCACCAAAGCAAATAGACGAGGAGCATGGTAACCCCAAGGACCAAACTATTGATTGTCCAATTTGACCAAGCATTTTCAATCCCCAAGATCAAAGCGATCATGGGTAGTTGAGTCGCTATAAATAACGGTAATCCAATTAGTAACCACAGACCATTTGAAACCCATTTTTTCTCCATCCAATTTTCCATTATTTTACCTCGATTATCAAACTATTTTTCTAGTATAGCATAGATGAGCTACTGGAGCAAGCCCATGTAGAAGTCACACAAGAGAAAAAAGAGGCGCTTCAAATCAGCCTCTTCTCTCTTGTTTTTTTAGAATAAAGTCTTACCCCTTATTTTTAAAGCGTTCAACATCACGGGCAATGACTAATTCTTCGTCCGTTGGGATGACCAAGACTCTCACTTTAGCATCCGCTGTTGAAATATCTCCTTCTGCACCAAAGACATTCTTTTCTGGATCAAGCTCACAACCAAACCAAGTCAAGCCGTCAATGACTTGTCCACGGATCGTCTTAGAATTTTCTCCAATTCCAGCTGTAAAGATGATGGCGTCTGCTCCATTCAAGACAGCAAAGTATTGACCGATATATTTCTTAATACGATCGACAAAAATGTCGTTGGCCAAAAGTGCCTTGTCATTTCCACTGCGCATGGCTTCGTGAATATCACGCATATCGCTAGAAAGCTCAGACACCCCTAGAAGACCAGATTCACGGTTCAAGATACGACTAATATCTTCTGGACTGTTGAAGTCCTCTGTGTGCTCCATCAAGTAAGGAATAATGGCAGGGTCAATATCCCCTGTACGTGTTCCCATCATGATGCCACCAAGTGGTGTGAAGCCCATAGACGTATCGACAGAAATCCCTTTGTCTACCGCTGTAATAGAAGCTCCATTCCCAATGTGGCAGGTGATTAATTTCAACTCTTCGATTGGTTTTCCAAGAAGCTTCGCAGCTTCGTGGGCTACATACTCATGGCTGGTCCCGTGAGCCCCATATTTACGAACCTTGTTTTCTGTATAGTACTTAGTTGGAAGAGGATAACGATAAGCTTTTTCAGGCATTGTTGTATGGAAAGAGGTATCAAATACAACAACGCTGGTAATATCTGGTAACAATTCTTTAAAGGCACGGATCCCAGCAGCGTTGGCAGGGTTGTGCAATGGAGCCAACAAAGAAAGTTCCTCAACCTTTTGAATGACTTCTTCATCTACAAGAGCAGACTCTTTGAAGTACTCGCCACCTGCAACGACACGGTGCCCTACTCCAGTGATTTCATCGTAGGAAGAAATAATATCGAAACGAATCAAATCATCGAGAAGGATTTTAACCGCTTGTGTGTGGTTCTCGATATCTAAAACCTGTTTTTCCGCTCGACCGTCAAATTTTACTGTCGAAATGGAATCTTTAAGGCCAATTCTCTCGATGAGCCCTTTTGCCAAAACTGTTTCTTCTGGCATTTGGTATAATTGCCATTTCAAACTTGAACTACCTGCATTAATTGCAATTGTTTTCGTCATTTTTTTACCTCTTTAAGCGTTTTCACTCCTATTATAGCAAAATTTTGTTTAAATTTCACTTTCTTTATTCCAGTTTCGAAAACTTTCACGGAATTTCATGAGGTCTTCCTGGTCTTGCAAATCAGTCAAAGGATAGACAAATGGTTGGACCACCGCTTCTTCTTGCTTGCGGAAAACAAAGATGGTTTTTGCTAGATTGGCTGATCGAAAGAGGTTCTCTGGCAAGGTCACCATGGCCAAGACCTGAGCATGATCCTGCATCCATTTTTTCAGCAGAGGACTCTGCTCACTCGTCAAGAGATCATTCGGAGCTAGAAAAATAGCGACGCCACCTGGTTTTAAGTATTTTAGCGATTGTTCGATCAATAAATGATGGGCATAGGTGTGGCCCTGAGGGGAAGCGACCTGGTAACGACTCGCAATGGCATCATCTGGATAATAACCGACAGGTAAATCGCTGATAATCACATCGCTCTCTTTCAAAACTTGTGGACGAATGGCATCACCTTGGGCAAAATTCACATCCGCCTTCATCACTTCTGCCATACTAGCCGCAAGGTCAATCAAGAGATCATCAATTTCCAAGCCCAAATAATCTAAGGAACGCTGACAGTTGTTCATCAAGGTTTGAGCTAAGTTCCCTGTTCCACTCCCCATTTCTAGCACATCAACTTGATCGGAACTAGCCAACTGATCCACTAGGAAGACCAGAAGAAATCCAATCCCATCTGGCGTAAATTGGTGATTGGCTTGTAGGGGCTCTGTTTGGGCAGCCTTCATCAAAAGATACTGGAAGGAGCGACGCCACTCTTCCTTGCTCAAGTTCAAGTCCTTCAGCCGCTGGTTGTTTTCCTTCACTAGAGTCAACTCTGTTTGCCCATCCAGATAGATGGCATTCTGCTCCACTAGAGCATCATAAAAGTTGGTCTGCAAATCATTTTGAATAGTTTGGGTATTCTCTAATAGGTAGCCGTAGGCTTTCTCAATTTTTTCGAAATTCATGCTTTCCTCCATCTCTTAATCATATCAAATTTTAAGAGTTTTCGCTATGCTTTTCGAAGGCCTGAGGCTTCTCTTCCTCAGTTGTGGTCGGGTGGTCTGTAGCTGTATCTGGAGCCTGCTTCTCCTTTTCCTTCTTGTCGGTTTTTTTCTTTTCCCGAGAAGGTAGAGCAAAGGTGAAATGGTAGCTTTCCCCATCTTGTAAGCGACTCGTTACGTTGGCAAAGCCCGATTTTTCTTCCAAATCGACTCGACCAGTTGAGAAGGTTATGGTTTTTTCTTCCCGATCCCAAGTATCAATCGCCAATTGAGCTTGCGCATAAGCCTGGATCCGGTGCTGACTAGCAAGGAGGATCCGTCTCTCTGCCACTTGTCTGTTCAGGTAAAACTGAAGCAAGAGACTAAAAACCGCCGACATAAAAAGGGCATAAAGAAGGATCCCGCCCTCAATCTGCTTCTTTTTTATCCTTTTCCACCACACGGTAGACCACCTCCCTTTCTAACCCTTCTTCAAAGCGCAGTTGAATAGACACCAGATCTCCTCTTTTTTCAATCCAGACGGATTCAACTCCATCTATCATCGGTTGATAGCCACGGCCAGTCGCATCTGTCTTTCGGATATCTCCCCCCTTAGCCAGTCCAATGGCTATGGGTTTTTGATCCTGAACAAGATAGAGTTTGTTGTCTCTGACCTCTTCAAATTGACTACGAGACAATTCAATATCCAGCTGGTCCTGAAAGAGTAACCATTCCTCTTGCTTGATGTGACTTTGGTACTGGAGTTCTTGACGCAAGAGGCTTGTCAATCCTTGAAACACCAATAAACCACCGCTAATGACGAGCAGGGCAACCAAGGCCTCCAATAAAGTAAAGGCTGGCAGTTTAGTTCTTTTCAACAGCAATCACAACCTTTCCTTCATGATAGACCTTTAAGGACTTGGCAGACCTCTCCACCTGGACACTGACCTGATTGATGTTCAATTGATCTTGCCTTGTCTGGATCGCCATTTTTGCGACGCGCAAAACTTCTCCTTGTCTCAACTCTTCTAAACGCTGCTGTCGCGAGTCCCCTAGCTCTCCCAGCACAAGGGTCGTGAGGACACCAAACATCGCTAGGGCGATTAGGCCTTCTAACAAGAGACTAGCGGGGAGCCGTCGATTTTTTAATTTTTCCATTCCCAATTGCCAACTGATAGGTCACCACCTCTTTCTCTGTCTGAAATTGAATCTTGGTCAAGCTTGAATTGCCTCCTGCTGGATCAAAGGTCAGTTGCTTCTCTCTGACCACTTCCACCCCTTTTGGAAGCGGTAATTCTTGATAGGGACTATGAACCCCACCGTGGTCGATGGAAAGGAGAGCTCTCTCCTCTTTTGCAATACTCATCTTTTGTGTCTCCTGATAGACCCGTTCAAATTCCGAGAAAAACAATGTTTCTTCCACCTGCCCAAAGGCTTGATGGACTGACCCAGCTAGCAGCCAACATAGAAGACTGACGATACCTAGAGTTAGTAAGCTCTCTAGAAGGGTGAAAGCTTTAATCTGCAACCGCACGGTGATCACCTGCATTCTTCACATAGTGAGCACGGTAGGCTTCTGCTTGTTTTTGAGTGATTTGTCCTTCTGCGACAAGCTTAGAAAGACTAGCTTTTTCATTCTGATGATTAAGTTCATAGAGCTCAGCCTGGCTCTCCACGACTTTGACAACTGCTCGATTTCCTGTATCTGTTACCGAATCTTTCTGCTTGGTCAAGTTCGGAACAAAGAGCAAGAGAAGAACGCTGATAATAAGCAAAACAACTAACATTTCAATGAATGATACTAAAATTACTAGTTTTTGACACAGACCTTACATGAGCCTTAATCTCCTTGGTACGCTTTAGCAACTCACAAGCTAGCTGGTAGTTATCCAGTTCCTCATCTGCCAGGACTAACTGCCATAGCTTGTAAAACTGTCCTCTGTGCTTGATGTAGACTCTGCACCAGTGCTCCACTCCATAGCTAGAGTACTCAATGCGGTCAAGTTTGATACGTTTGATTTTTGTCATTTTGTTTCCTCCTTACCTAGATATTCGTAAAAAGTCAAAGAAAATGCAAAAAAGCCCCTAGGATTTTTCCTAAGGGCTTAATGTATCTTATGCTGAAAGGAGTATACCCTTTCTAAACTGGTTTTTTAGAGATTGTGTAGGTTACGCCATTGATGGTAATTTCAATCCCCTCAATGTTGACCTCAATCTTGTCTGTGCTACCGACATTATCGACGGTACCAACATCAAACTTAGCTAGTGAGCCATTTTCAGCCTCAATAGCTTTCAGACGGCTTGACATACCTACCAGGTAATTATCATAGCCTGTAGCAGCGTAGTCATAGACTGCACCACCGACCTTAAACATGCCTTTGACAGCCTCGCTAAAGGTCTTAGCACCGCTGACCTTGTAAGAGCCGTCAGCACGTAGCAGATAGAACCAGTCAGTCAAGAAGTCATCTACAGAGGCGTAGTGCATGTAGTTTCCTCCCTCGCTAGCTGGTCTAGCTGAGCCTTGGGTTACTGTCACACCGCTAGGACGCTCTCCTTTATCTGTCCAGGTCATACCGCCCCAGTTGTTATCAACCTTGCCCACTGCTGAGGTGCCCCAAAGCCCCTCAAAGTGTAGGACTGTGATAGCGTAGCTAGGTAGGATATTGTGTTCCTTACACTTAGCAAGAATAACATCAAGGACAGATTTTTTCAGGATTGCCCCGTTAAAGGACAAGTCACCGTCCTCTTTTGTGATTTTGGTGTCTGTCGCTTCACCAGTTGCCCCAGTTTTCTCCGTCTTAGGTTCGGTGGAGGAATTTACCACCTCACTTTTTGGAGCGTCTGAGGGCGTTTTAGGGGCGTTTCCTGATGTGCTACCTTTTAGGATTTCAGTAACCCGTTTTTGGACTGCGTCATAGTCAGAGCCTAGGGCTTTCTTACGCTCCTCACCGTTGCCGTGCTTGCCTTGGATGACTTCCTGAGCAAGTTGGTCAATCGTCTTTTTAGGTGCCGTAGCCTTGCCATTGATGACTGCCATGACAGCCTCATATTGATTGCCAAGAGCTGCCTTGCGGGTATCTCCGTTGCCGTACTTACCCGCCAAGGTTTCTCTAACCAAGGTATCAAGGTCTTTGCCTGATGGTGAGGTTGAGGGCGTGCTTGCTTGGTTCGCCAAGCGGTAAACATAGCAATACATCCAACCGCTAGCAGCAGCTGTCTGATTGTAGTTATTTACCGTGATACCGTTGTGAGCGTAGTTACAGTGGATGATGTTGTCAGGGTCAATAAAGATACCTGTGTGACCTCCAGCACCGCTAGACTGTCTACGTCGCCCCCAGATAAAGACATCACCACGCTTAGCGTCCCAGTCCTGATTTTCAGCAATGAGTGTATAACCATTCTTGATGAGCCAATCATGCTCATACTCTGTATTTACCGCCCAGCCCGCTGAAATTGCTCCAGCGCTCATAAGGGCAAAGTAAACAGAGCTAGAACAGTCGTAGGAGCCTGGACCGTTTCGGTAGTCCATTGAGTAGGTGACCTTGCCAGCTCTTGCTGACATCCAGGCAATGGCTGTCTCTATGTTAATTCCCATGTCAGTTACCTTTCCATGCTTCGTTAGCTTGCTTGACAGCAGCCTCAAGGAAGTTGTCAATTTGAGAGTTAGTCAGGTAGATGTTGTACTGCTCTAAGCCTTTCTTGACAATATCCTTGGCATGTGCCAGCTTTTGCTCTCCGTGAATGTCCAACTTTTGAGCAACCTGCTCAGTTGCACTGACTGCATTTTTAGCAAGGATTTCTGTAATTTCTACAGCTTTTTGACCACCTTTAGCGATAAGGTACTTTTTGACTGCCTGAACAGCAATACCTGCTAAGATAACCAGGATACTCATTGCCCCACTGGCAATAATTTCTGTGATTTGGTTCATTGTTAGTCTCCTTTTTCGATTTCATCCATGCGGTTATTCATTCTGACCATTTCTTTCTGAATGTCACCGACTGTGTGAGTGATGGTGCTTAATTCCTCAGTTGTTTTTTCCAAATGAGTCATCAAGCGCTCCTCTCTCTTGTTTGAGTCTGCTTTTGAGTTCTCGTGAAATTCCATCAGTTTCTTTTCCCGCTTGTCTGAGGTACGGACTAGAAAGCCCGTAACAATGACAAACAAGATGATGAAAAGAATTTCCCAAGTGAATTGACTCTCTGCGATTTTTTGAGCCTCATCAAAGGGCATAGGCTACTCCTCCTTTGTTTCGGCGACTTGTTCAGAGAGCACCTCAATTACAACCTCACGTAGGTTGAACAGTTTAGGCACTTCATCAACGGTGTAAGTCCCAGCAACCACTAAGGCTACCCATGATTTGACGATTTGGTGATTTTTCTTGAATGTGTAAGTGAATTTTTTCATTTTAATTTTTCCTTTCGTTAGTAAAGCTGTTCCAGTGATTAGACTGCTAAGAAGTGTTTTCATAGCTATCCCTCCTGTCCTTCTTGCCCCTCTGGGCTTGTTTCTTCGTCCGTAGAGGCGCTATTTATCAAAGACATAACCAACTCAGTTAGCTCTGAAACTGCTGAGTTTACAGTCTCTTGATTGTGCTGAGTGGCTTGTTTTGCCTCCTCAGTAGCTTGCTTAAGCTCTTTGATGGCTTTCTGAGATTTCTCAATCAGCTCATCATACTTAGCGATTTTTTCGCCAACCTCATTGAATTTCTCATTTTCGGCACGTTGTGGGAAATTCTCTTGATAGATGACCTCTAAAGCTAGCTCAAGTAGCTCTGTGTTGGGCAAGTCAATCTTGTCAGGGGGTAAAAAAATAGGCACATTAGCGCCGTCTGCGTTGACTAATGTAACCTTGGTGGTGGACGCTGTGCCACTAGCGTCATATTCTTGCGATTTTGAACCATATTCTAGTTTCATGCGGTTTCCTTTCTAAATCATGATTGTCAGCTGACCTCTGTAGATAACATTGTTACCTGTAGACAAAGCGTGCATATTGCTAGTTCCTTGGTTTATTTGTACATGAGTGTTATCACTTCCACCTATGCTCCAACCAGCGATTACCTGCATATATGATTGGGGGGCTTGCCAGACATTTTTAGGTATGTCAGCAAAGGTAATTGTCTGACCATTGCCTTTGAAATCGTACTTGACTGTCAAGATATCCCCAACACGCTTGTAGTAAGTGCCAGGAAAATTAGCTGACTGCCAGCCCGTATTGATAAGGTTGGTGTGGTCAGTAAATGCTACTTCTTTCCACTTAGTAGGTTTCCAACTTTTAGCGTCGTTGTAAACACGGATAAAGTGCCGCCCGCTACCTACAGCTGTAAAAAATTGAGCGCCTTTCCAACTTTCTAGCCAGTAGTTTTGAAATAGTCCCCATTCTCCATTTTTGCCAGTGGGGTTATCGTCATATTTACCGCTACGCCAGCCAATGACCGTAGCTTGTTTATTCCAACCATCATCCCACTGACCAGCCCCCATACTCAGCTGACCATTCGACTGAGTAAGCTGATACTGTTGAACAGGCTTATCATTGGCATAGATGTCACCCTTGACATCCAGGGCACCACGTTCTCTGATTTTGTTGACACCGACCCCGTTTCTGTCGTAGGAAAAAACCACGCTTTCCGTGGCTACATTGACTGCAAACTCTGTCCGTGTGAACTTGTCTTCTAGTGTCCCGATAACGACCCAAGACTGATTAGCTAGGTAATTACCAGCTAGATTAGCTTGTGAGTTGACCAGGCTAGATATACTAGTCCAGGAACCAGCAGCCGCTCCAGTGTCAGGGGTGTAGGTATTAGTACCTAATCTAGCAACCTTGAAAGAAAGCGTCATAGAGTTCTTTTGGCTACCTGATACAGCTAGAGGCGCTACTTTGGCATTTCTAGTCACGGTAAGAGTGCTAGAAGTTGCACCCGTCCTAGCAATGCTAAAGCTAAGGGCTGGAGCAAAGTACTCAAGCACCGTGACAGAGACATCTCTAGTATCAGACCAACGTCCACGGCTATCAGATACACTTGCCCTGACCGTGATAGCACCGCTGTAATTCATAATACCCAGGGTGCCACCGTTGACATTGGTAGTCTGGTTCTTACCGACTATCTCAGCACGGTAGCCCGTGATGTTTGAACCGTAAGACCCACTTGCACCGTTGAAAGCTACCTTGATGTTAGAGATAATCTGAATGAATGTGTTAGCGTTTGGTACCACGTTCTGAGCAGCTGTATTAGAGTCTGACAAAGAAACGCCTGTAAAGGTTGGTTTCATGCTAGCTGGGACACTTGCTGTCAGTGTAGCTGACTGCGTCCCTGTCCTAGTCCCTCCTGAATAGGTATCAACGTAGATAGTCCCTGTGCCCGTTGCTGAGTTCGGGATGTCGTTAGCAAAGTCAAGGGGGATAGTCCACGTTGCAGAGGTATCTACATTGCTTGCAATCGTTCCTGACTTGTTGCCCCAGGCATAGCGGACAGTATGCTTAAAACTAGAGCTTTGACGGCTGATGTTGATAGTGACTGAGCTACCAATAGTACCAGCACCAACGCTGACAGAGCTAGACCGTGGGATAGTCGTTAGGGTGAATGAGTTACCCCCGATAGACAGCGTCCCAGGAGACCATCCACCACTACCGTTAAAATGAGCAGATAGACCAAAGGACTTAGTCCCGTCTGCATTGTGCCCAATTGTGATAGTCTCATCAATCAGCATGATTGTAGAGTTGTAACTTGTCATGCTAGGGCTGCCCGACCAATTCAAGCGCCGTCCGTTCAAGTCTACCCATGCAGAGCAACTATACTGAGCAAAGGCGGTAGTTGTATTCAGCAATGCAAGCCTTACTCTGACTTGACTGCTATTGCCTGAGATATTTTGAGAGGTTTGGTCAATCCATAGACGGATACGGTAACCTCTGTCATTATTTGACCAAAATTCAGCCATTAAGCACCTCCTACGTATCTAATAACATTCATGTCTGCGTTGAGATGGTATTGTTCCTCCCTAAACCGTCCAATTTGGATTGTCTTAGAGAAAATACCATTTTCAATGTGGATAACCCCTTGAGAGATATACATGACCTCCACCCCTGCTGAGTACATTGAGATACGACCGTTAGGGTTGAACATCATGCTAGAGCTACCATCATTCTTACCAATTACCAGCCCATCATTTGATGAACTCATGTAGGTATCAATGAAATTCCAGCGGTCTGATAACTCTCCAAGGTCTTTAGCAATGTTAGAAACACGCTGAGTAGCTGAAACAAGGTCTTTTTCTGCTTGTGCTCTTGCCTTGTCGTTAGCTTTGACATAGTCTTGATAGGCTTTAAGCCAGTTGTCCAAGGTAGCAGCACTAGCTTTAGCCTCTAGTTCAGCTTGGATGATACCCGCTTTCTCATTGAGAGCGTTGAGTTGCTCCTGAGTAAGGACATTGTCAGCTTTTGAGTCTAATTCAGCTTTGATGTCTTCAGGAGCTTCTGTGTGGTCAGTTGATATTGTCCCAGTCTCTACCTTAGGCAAAGCAATCCAAACAGTAGCTTTTGTGAATATGTGTAGTATTGCCTCGTTAGTTGCATTAGCTGGCAAAGGGGCTGTTAATTGAAAACTAAAATATTGCCAATTAGTCCCAATAGATAGCTCTTTGGTGGCTGAACGATAACCAGCACGCCACAACATGACCGTATTAGATACAGTAGATTTCGCCCAAAAGCTCATCATGACGCTTTTATTCTTCATTTCAGCCTCTGTACCTAATCGTTCATCTCCACCTGTCCTGAATGTAATTTTTTGATTATTTCTAGTACCGTTAAACGTTGATACAACTTTTAGAGTGTTAGCACCTCTATATTTTGTATTGACATCAACTGATACAGATAACTGCCCTTGTGTTTGCTCATTACTATCATCTAAGAAATATGTGGAATAAGTCTTTTTTAAATCAAATTTGAATTTTGAATTAAGAAAAAGATTTCTTCCTCCAACTTCCACCAAATCAAAAAGCGCTGTCCATTTGTACCTGGTAGGGTCTTGGCTGTCTGCCTCTGTAAAGTCTGTCAGCGTACCTAGATAGCGTTTGTTGCTGCTATCTGAGGTGCTAAAGCCGTCACGACCGTCAGCAGAGTTAGCCCACGCCCTATGAAAGTATGGAGTTCTGCCATCCGCTCCTGGTTTCCCAGGGATACCTTGAGCACCATCCTTACCATTTTGACCGTCTGGACCTCTCCACTTAGTCCAGCGATAATCAGCGGGGTTCTTGCTATCGGTGATATTGAAATCAACGTAGACACCTATATAGGCTTTATCTGCGTTGGTTTGACTAAAGCCACCGCCTGAGATTGTGTCAGCGTAGGCTAAGTGAGTGTATTGAGTACGACCGTCAGCCCCTTTAGCTCCAGGGATACCTTGGTCACCCTTGGCACCTTGTAAGCCTTGGAGACCTTGCAAGCCACGCTCACCACGCTCTCCTCTATCCCCTTTGTCTCCTTTATCGCCTTTCTCTCCACGGTCACCTTTAGCTCCTTTGGTGCCATCAGAGGTATTCAAAAAAGTAACCTGTTCAGAGGCTACTTCCTGATTATCTACCCAGGCTGACACCGTCAAAACCATTGTCTGATTGATGTCAGCAGCTTTGACAATGTAGCTAGGGCTAGTTGCTTTGATTTCACCATTCACGACCCAACGCCAGCCGCTATTGATAACCTTGTTGCCTTTCATCAAGGTAGGAGTCACTACGGACTGCCCTTGACCATTTTTAAAGGCTACACCATTGTCAGTAGCAACCTTGATAGTATAAGGCTTAGCGTCTTCTATCATTTGGTCTAGCCGTTGCTGGATACCTTGTGACAGACGATTTTCAAGAGCCTTAGCGTTGGAGAAAGTGGTCTTGTTGTTTTGAGGATTGGTAAAGCTGATAGCTTGCTCAGATACCCTCATCTCAAGCAAGAGCGTAGGGCTAAAACCGTCATCATAGACTTGTACTGTGTCCCCTATCTCTAGGTCAGCAAAACCCTCAGCCTCGTAAGTTACAGCGGGGTAACAGTTCTTTTTAAGCTCACGGTAAGCCGTTGAGCGGATAACCTCAGGATTGGCACTCTCTACCGTCATGTCCTTTCTTGTCCACTGGTCAAGGTTCCCTGTATTGCTTGTGAATGTTGACGGGTACATCTGCATAGAAAGAGGAGCGTACAACGCCGCTCCTGACTGATAGAACTCACGCTCACCCCTAGAGTTATTGACAGACCAAGCACCAAGACCAGAGATGTAGATAGTATTTCCTTGGTCATCTCGCCCTGTTGGTACAACCATGTTGTAGATATTGGTCTTGTCTATCGTCCTAGTGAGCGTTTTGAGGTTTTTACCATACTTCAAGACTGTAGGGCTGACCCGTCCTACTCCTTGGTGGGTGTCGTCGTTTTCATGATAAACATTGACTACAAATGACTTGATAGAGCTGTTAGCGTTGAGGTGGGTGTCAAACTCAATTTCTGCACCAAACTTCTTAGCTAGGCTAAGCAGACGGTTCAGCTTAGTATCTGTACCCTCCCATTCAGCAGAAATTTTCTGAGTAGAAATCTCATTGACCCCGATTTTTAAGAATGTAAAGTTTAGCAAGTCCATAGCGTCACAGTATTCTTTGAAACTCATTGACCTAGGAGACTTATAAGGGTTTGCATACTCATTGATAAGTTCAAGGTTTAGATTGATACCGTAACACTTGATAACTTGCTCATTCTCTTCGACCTTGCGGATCGTATGCAAGTAATCCTTACCCTTGTATCTAAACGATACAAAGGCCTTTTCGTTGAGGTAGTTATAGGCTTTTTTCTGGCCAGTGCCCGAGGTGATAGCCTTTTTAAAGACGGTAAAATCAAAAGTACTAGACCCAGTGTCCAGATATCTTGTCCAGGTATCGTTGAAAAAGTTCAGAGTGCCTTGTTTTGAGTTGTCAATAAAGGCTACTTTCCTCAATCCTGAGTCATGTATTGTTAATAACATAGCTATAGATACCTTTCTCTAAATTCTACTTTCACCGACGGCTTGACCCTTGCCCAGCTCGAACAATAAACCTCTAGTTTACTGTTGCCAGGAGGGATAGTGATGAAATTTGAGCCGTGGACAATGTCCATCACTCGCTCAATCCCATCAACGATAACCGTGTCATTCTCACAATCTAAAATCACATTTGATCCCATCGGGTAGCGGTTTGGGACATCTCTGGTTGCACTAACAAAATCCTTTTGATAGTAAATGCTATCAAGGTACATGTGAGTTACTAGAGGTTTATTACCAAGTGCTCCAAAAGCCACATGGATTTTAGCTGACTTTCTACCTTTAATTTCGGGGATCGTAAACGTGTTATATCCACCCCACCAAAAAACAGTGACCTGATCATCATTGCGTTTGATATCAGACCATCCCCTGGGCTCATTGAATGGGTTGTGATAATCCCAATGCGTCCCTGTAAAACTCCACTGCTTAACCATGTTGTAGCCACCTCTACCGTTGCTAGCCATGAAGTTATACTCGCAACCTAAGCCGTTATACCGTTTGAACGTCTCAACTCCATACAAAAACTGTCCCTGGTCGTCAGAGACAGTCAATTTGATAAAGCCAAACTCGTTGGCAGCGCCAAGCCAAAAAACCTGCCTCCACCAGATATAGTCATTAAGAGAGCCAGTAGCTCCTGAGCTATCTGCTGGAATTGTCCAAGTCAAAGACCCTGCATTGTTTGGTTGAGGTCCACTACCTCGACTAGTCAAGGCTAAATGTGGACGTCCCCAAGCATTATCAATCCCGACGGTACCTTTTAAATTTTGACTTGTATCATTCAAAACAGCTACATTCTTTTGGGCCTGCGATAGACCTGTTGTGATTTTGCTATCTCGATAGTCAAATAGCACCTCAGAACGTCTGTACTGCTCTGTATCAGCTTCCTCACGGTCTCCGACCTCTAAGGCCCCGTTTACATTAACAAGGCCGATATAGCCGTTTTCTGAGTTGTTTTTAACAGTGATTACAGGAACTGCATCATCATTGCCATTGTTGATAAGGTCGAATGTGATCTTGTCACCTGATGCCGTCCCATTTTCAAATCGTCGATAGGTTGAGCTGTGAGCTACACCATCAGGGATAAGGATTTCAAACTCCCCTTTTTGGAACCAACGGGTTACGTTGTCCATATTGACAGAACCAGAGATCAAGCCCATATAGTACTTGTCTGGCTCGTCACTGATGGTTATTTTAACTGCCTCATTGGTCTTGAAGACACCAGCCAGCGTGTGCTTGGCTTGCTCAAGGCTCGCACCATCAGAAAACTGCATGGCAAACTTAACCTTGATGATTTTGGGTCCAGTTCTCACTTCTTGCAGATTAACTCCCAACCGTGGGGCATTATTGGTAGTGATTGACCTTTCATTCCCCACAGGTCGGATGATTTCAATTATGCGGATGACCTTTGAGAGGTCAAATCCATTGAAAATTATAGTGTCATTGTTCATCGAATTATCCCTCTCATCATGTTATCCAGCATTAACTTGTCATTTTGGAAGTTAGTTATAGGAGCCCCGATTTTAGCAACCAGAGTACCATCATCAAGCATCAAGTTGACTGGACGCTTAACAGCCTCCTCAGCCACTTCTAGCGCTCTAGTGAGAGCTTTGTCCGATTGCTCTCTAATCACTTCAATCTGGCTTGTCTCAGCACGTTCTGTGCGTGATTTGAGCTTGAATTGACTTGATAGAGTGCTACTGCCAAGACCTAAGAGATCCTCAACGCCAAATTTAAACGCTGACATCTCTCTTTGCACGTAAGCTAGGCTATCGGTCACATCAGACGTGTTTTGCTCGATACCTACAGCGATACCTTGAGCGATATAGCGCCCGACATTGTCCCTGAATAGCCGTGATGGACTGTGGATTTTGGCTTTAGCTTGAGCTGCACGCTCAGCCTGTGCTACAAGAGCGTTGGCTGCCGCTGTAACTGCTCCAAGAGCTGAGTACATACCTTGCGCCAAACCTTGGCCAATCATGGCACCAATTCCTACCATCATACCAGCGCCTGCTGCCGCTGTAGAACGGATTGCGTTGACCATTGCTGACATTGCAGCTGTTGCTGATCCAATGCCAGCACGGATGCCGTTAGTTACGCCATTAGCAACGCCACGCCCTGCTTGTTGACCTGCTTGAGTCATTTGGACCGCTGACATTCTTATAACCATAACAATCTGCATCATGCTACTAGTAACAGATGCTACTGCTTGCATCATGCTAGAACGGATTACAGACTCTACTCTTGACATGCCAGACATAGCGGCAGATGCCACTTGAGACATTGCTGCCGTCATCACTGCCCCTAACTGTCCGAACATAGTACCAGACGTTGCCAGCGATGAGCCAAGGCTCATAAATGATGCTTGCATAGACTGCACAGATGCATTAACGGCCGTACTAGTAGATAAGAACGACGTTAGAGATGATACAACCGAACTTAGCACGCCCTGGATACTAGCTAACACTGATCCGAACATAGTCATGACTGATGTTGCTGTTGTGATACCAGAGTTGAAGCGTGTGAAACTACTTGTCATTTGTGTAAACATCGGTACAGCTCCAGAGAGCGATGCACCAAGTAAAGAAAATCCTTGAGCGAATGAACGGATTCCAGTAGCTGATGCTGTAGAGGCAGGGCCTAGCTGTTGCATTGCAGTTGCTACTAATGGCAGGCCAGTTGTTAATCTGGACACCATGCTTGCAGCTATCTGCATACCGCTCCCCATTTGTGAGAATACTGCGCCAACGTTTCTGCCGCTAATTTTGTACATGACTGTATCCAGTTTGTCCAAATCGGCACGGAAGCCGTTAAGGTTCCCTCCAGCAGAAGCAGCGCCAAGTCCGAGGACCGCCGCAGCAACTGCACCGATACCAGCAGCAGCTTGTAGCCCGTTGTCTCCAGCAAGTTTAACACCCTCGCCAAACAGTTTAAATCCTTGACCAGCGTCTTTGATTGCTTGGCCGATGGATTTGATAACACCAGAAACACCGTCTAAGATGCTCTTGACTGCATCACCAAAAGAACGGATGACATCTGCTGCTCCCTCAAATACAGACTTGACGGAGTTACCAAACGCCTCAATGATTGGGGCTACAGGAGTAAGAGCGCTCTGGATAGCAGAGCCAACGCTGGTGAATAGATTGGATAAGCTATCAATGATTGGAGCAATCTGACCAACCACACTAGCGAATGCCTCAGCAATAGATGATACCGCTGAGCCAATAGCCGATGCCACTTGTGCCACTGCTGGCATTACTGGGACTAAAGCCTGTACAATCTGTACAATAGCGTTAGCGATAATCTGAGCAGTAGTTGTAAATACATTCCCTAATGTTTCAATGATAGGGGCTACAGCTTCCAACACTGGTGGCAGGTTCGTCATGATGATCTGAGTTACTTGGACTATTGTGTTTCCGATAGTTTCCACAATCGGAGCAAACGCCGTAACAATTTGGGCGATACCAGACGCTATAGATTGAACAGCGGTACCTACAGCCTGAATAATAGAGCTGAATGCTGTACCAAATGCATTGACCAAGATTGCCAATTGTGGTGCTACTAAGCCGACTGCTACCACAACAGTCCCGATAGCCTCCCCAATAGCATGAATAACAGGCACGAAAGCCTGAACAGCTGGGGCAATAGTAACAATCGCCTTGGCGAATGCGCCGATGATTGAGCTTGCGATAGTAGCGAATGCTTGGCCTACCGACTCAATCACGCTACCGATACCTTGCAAGATTTTAGCAATTCCAGCGCCTTGCATACCAGCCAGAGCCATTGCTGCACCCACAGCTAAGATAGCTACAGAGAGCGCAAGGATAGTAGCAGGATTAACCATAGATAACCCTTGCCCAATGCCTCTGAATGCAGCACCTATACCTTGTCCAATACCTCTAGCAGCAGCAGCTACACTTTGGCCCAGACTGCGAATGACATTTACAATGCCATTGCTTGCACTTCGGACAACGGATTGTACTCCACTGATCCCAGTAGTAGCATTTTTCTGGAACATTCCAAAAGGATTGAACGATTTCAAGAAATTTAGAGCCTTGAAAGCAGCAATCAGACCTACTAGACCGCCAGCTATTGCCTGGATGACTCCAGGTGGCATAGATTTTACAAAGTTAGCAGCCATTGTAGCAGCCTGAGATAACCACTTGACGACTGTGCCAAGAGCATTGCCTATCGTTGTTAGCACGTTTGAAGCTGTTAGACTTTCCCATACATGGCCCAGAGCTCCAGCAATACTTTTGATTGCTCCAGCAAATGCTGAAACAGCTCCTGTATTAGCGAATGCAGACCAGAAGGTTTTAATTTTTGAAACAACGTTAGAGATGGCATTGCTAATGTTTGAGATGATGGCCTCGATATTGACACCATCGAAGAATTTGCCTAGACCTTCTGCCATCTTGTCAAAGTTGATTTTGCCAAGGGCGTCAGATAAGGCGTTTACTGCTTTGATCCCGAATGAGTTCAACTTCTCAAAGACAGGCATTAGCTTGTTAGCTAGACTTTCCTTTGCTCCGTCGATTGCCTGATCAACCGTCTTGAACTCTGTAGCCATTTTCTGGAAAGCGTCAGAGTTACCTGCTCGGTTCATGGCATCGAAGAAATCCTCAGTCTTGATTTTTCCATCTTGCACAGCTGATACTAACTCGGCTGTGGACATCCCCATCTCTTTGGCTACTGCTGCCATACCTGCTGGGGCTTGTTCCATCATGATCTTGAAGTCCATCCAAGCTACCTTAGGCTTACTTGCCATCTGTGTTGCTTGAGTGGATAGTGATTTCATGGCCTGTGCTGGGTTTTCTGCTGATGCAGCAAGTCCACCAAAGGCCTTAACTAGACTACCAACATTTTTAGTACCAACAGCATCGAGCTGTGAGTAGGTGCTAGCCATGTCGGAGGCTGAGTAGATGGTCTTGGTGGCAAAGTCCTGCATCTCGGCTTTGGCTGCCTTGATTTCATCAGTTGACCGACCAAAAGCCTGTAGGTTTCCCTCAAAGGTCTTCCACGCTTTCTGCGATCCATTAAGTTCAGAGGCCATATCACGAATACCGCCAGTAATTGTGCTGATGCCACTTGTTAGCGCCGAACTAATCAAGTTGGCACCGAGTACTGACTTAAACACAGACCCAGCTTTTGAGCTGGCACTTTCGAGACCACCAAATAAGGCTTTAAGCTTGCTGACGCCAGACTTGGCATCAGAGCTATCTATATCAACCTTGATAGTAACCGAACCATCTGCCATTGTGTACCTCCTTTCTCCGATTAGTAGTCAAATTCTTTAGGTAGAGCGTACTCTTTCTTGAGTTCTTTCATACTCTCCTTGTACTTCTTGCTGTCGCCTTTTTGGGGCTTGTAGGCCCTTATTTTAAGCACCTCAGCAAACTTTGTGTCACTAGGTAGCCCATTTAATAGGGCGTTGAATTTTTTCCAGTGTAGGCTGTTCTGTGCATCCATCAAGTCGATACCATAAGCCTGCAAAAATGATGCGTAGATGTACTCAGCATCATACTTCAAGCTAAACAGACGCTCTCCGTCCTCAGACTGGGATTGTGAGCGTATTTTGCTCTTAATTGGATTGCCAGCTAGGTCTAACACTGGAGCTGTGTCTTTCACTGGGATTATTCGGACGTGTTCCTCAAATATCATCTTAAAGATCGCTGTTGCCTCTTCTGGCGATAACTTAGAGGTAAAATCTACGCCCGTGAAAATCTGAATAGCCAGATAAGGCTTGTAGATATCCTCGATATCACCATCATTGATTAGCTCCACTACCTTCAAAACCTTGTTGAAGGCGATATTTAGCGGATACACATCATCACCAAGGACCAACTCATCTGTTAACTTCCTTGATAGATCCAGCATGTTAGTCACCTAGATACTTTTTGAGTGCGTCGACGTTATTGCGTTGCTCCCATTCGTTCACTACACCTGCGATTGTCTCAAGTAGGTAAGCCATAGCGTCTACTGTGGACTCTCCAGAGAATGCGTAGACTTTATCATAAGCCTCAACACCGAATAGAGCGGTCCATGACTCCTTGACCATACCTTGTAAGGCGTCAAGAGCATTGTTGTCAGCTTTTTCAGCCAACTCTCCTCCCTCTTTTTGCAATTTCTTGCCGACTTCTTCCATTTTGCGGATGCTTAAGTCATTTGATACAAACTCAAGAGTAAAATCGCCAAACTCTACAGGGATAATATTGTTACGCTTTTTAATTACTACCATTTTGTTATTCTCCTACTAATCAAAAATAAAAAGGGGAGCGTTAGACTCCCCTTTGAGTTAAGTTATTAGCCCACAACAACAGACTCTTTAGGTGCAGAGTTCCAGCTGATAGTAGCCTCGAATGCTTCGTATTCGGAAGCCTCACCGCCACCGATTTTGATGTCTGAGACAGTAGCTACGCCGACTTTTTGAGTCTTGCCATCTGCTTCAACCACTTTGAACCAAAGATTACGATCATCACCAGTTTTGAGCTCTTTAGATGCAATGAGCGCTTGAGCTGCATCCTCACGGATGTAGTCGCCCTCAAAGCTGTAACCTTTTTTAACAGATGTAACAACGGTTTTCTTGGTACCGTCACCGTTGTAGTACGCAACGTCATCTGTTTCTTCGTCGTTCTCAACTTCTGCAGTGGTTACCCCATCTGCAAGCCATTTCCAAGCGTCGCCTGTTGGCTCAGTAGCTGCACTGTCTGCTGACCATTCGGCAATAAAGTGCTTGCGTTTGGCATTTTTTAATTTTGGCATTTAATTTCCTCCATTTGTTTCTAATTTTGCTGTTACGTCCAGCATATAAATATAAAAGCCTTGTTCGTCACGGTCATTAAGAAATGGCTGTGAGACTTCAAGGCCCATGAATTGATACGAATTGTTTTTACTTGGTAGTTCAAGGTTGAAATCAGCAAGAGCATGATTGATGGTCCACAGGATAGAGCTGGTTTTTTCGTGATCAGTCGTTTTGATTGCCACTTCATAAACCAAGCTAATTAGCTGTTTACCGTTCATGTATTCTTTCTCAACCTTGCCACCAGGTAAAGGGTAGATAACTAAACTCTCTTTCTCTGACAAGTAATCTAAGGTACAAGTCAGAGGCAAGTTTAGCGTATTGATGAAATCTCTAAGGACTTCTGAAAAATCGTTGTTGTTCATGCTTTTACTCCCATTGCTCTTAGACCGACCTTGCCCCAATCCTTAACATGCAGAGCTGTAGCTTTCTTATCCCACCGCTTGCCTGTCCCAGGAGTGGTGTACTTTTTAAAGGTAAAACTCCTATGTTTGTTGTAGCTTGAGCCGTAAAACTGGGCTCTGGCATACGGTCCAGGGTATCTCACCCCGTCCTTTGTAGCCTGTCCGCTACCGCTAAGGTTTCCGCTCTTGCGTGGAATAAATGGGGTCATGTCCATCATCATCTGATTAGCTATTGCTAGCTTGCCTTTGGCTAAGGCTGCTGATGATACCTTTTTCTCAATGCCCTTGAGGTCAACCTTGACAGATACTTTTGCTCCCATCAGACGCACTCCACTTCATAACAAAAAATCTTTTGCTTATGTGGATAACTAACAGGAACCACAGAGGTTACTCTGTACTCACGTTTTCCGTCATTGACAATGGCATTTTCAAAGGTGTCATCTAAGACAACTGGGCAATACTTGGGATACACAAACAGGACGCTAGGCTTGGACTCTTTGCGGTTGTTCTGAGTGCCTTGCACTTGATACTGTCTATCGAACCTAACAGGTTTAAGGGTCACTGGGCTTTCTAGTATTACTTTACCCCATCCGTCTTTTTCCTCCGTTGGTTTTTGGATAGTTACAGTATCGACCAGCAAACGCTTATCAATGTCTGTCATAACCTACCCCCCTGTAGCCAAATCCTGCTGTTTTCAGCGTGTTTAGAGCGTCCTGGGACAGATTATACCTAGCGCTCTCTAAAGAGTAGCTAGAGGTGTCTCTGTAGCTCACAGAAGTACGACCAAGCGACACACTAGCCACCGATTGCTTATCATCAGCTGTCATGATACCGCTAGCGTCTAAGTAAGCCACTTGAAAAGCCGTAGCTAACTTGACCGCTTGCTTTCTGTGGTCAATCTCTTTCTCAAAGTCTATAAAGTCATAGAACCCATTAAGAAAGAGGTTGATAGACACCTCCGCCCTCTTTACGAGTTTTTCGAAGCCCTCTACTTCGTCAAAACCAAGCTCTTTAAATTCATCTTGAGTTAAGTAAGCGATAATAACCACCTCCAATTAAAAAGGCGGTGTTATTTGTCCGCCTTTGCTGCTTTTTCTTCGTTGATACGTTCAAAGAATGGACTGAGTTCTGGGTGAGTTACTTGCCCTTTAGCGTTCAACTCATCAGCTGTCTTGACATCCATGTCATACTCAGTGTCTTTGTCGTAGCTTTGCTCTTTACCATCAACGATAAAGACCACGTTTGATGTTGCTTTAAATTTAGCCATTTAGACTACTCCTTTACTGTTTTTTCTTCGATAACTACCTGAAAACCAATATTGTTATTGATTTCCTCGGCACGTTTTTTAGTGACATCAATGACTGAGCCTTTTTCAATATACTCATCTTTTTCAATGTCCCAAAAATCCGATACTACTTTGAATTTAGCCATTTAGACCTCCATTTTTAGCCTGCTGGAGCCAGTTTAGCTTTAAGGATACCTACTTTGTTTTCATCAGCAATGTACTTACCGTACTTACCAGCTCCTTGGATTGCTACACCGTAGAAGTCATCTGCGTCAATAGTACGGACAATCTGCAAGCCTACACCTGCAATACCCACACCATCAACTGCAAACATGACTTGTTCTCCCTCTTGGAAGTATTCATCAGGCGTTTCTTCCAAAACGAACCCTTTGAATTTATACAGGCTTTGTTCATCAATGTTGGCTGATGAGTTTTTAGCTGTTGTGGCAAGTTTTGAGTCAATCAAGAAATCATAGACATCTGATGTAACGTAGGCAACCCAAGCAATACTCTTAGAAATTTTGTTATTGACAAACTTCTTACGTGCTGCTGCAAATGTTTTTGTTACACCTTCCTCTGTCATTTGACCCGTCAATGTTTCACTTGCATTGTCAGACAAGGCTTTTGCAAGCAATTCATTGATATATTCAGTTTGAGCTAGGGCATTTTCTTCTAAACGCTCAGCTACAACTTTGTCAGGTACATCATTAACAATCACATTGTCAATCCCCTCATGGATTGCAATAGGAGCCTCGTAAGGAACTGTTAAATCAATAGACTTGATTTCTAGGCGTTGGCCAAAGCGGTTGGTTGAACCAGTACCTGTTCCAAACCCTACGTTTTCGCCTTTGTCATACTTTTTGATAACTGCCTTGGTGTTGTTCACTTTCAAATGGAGCATTGTGTCAGAGTCTGCTACTCCATCATAAATCTGAATTTGACCACCGAACGAACGTAAGAAACGTGAGCGGCTTTCTATAATCTTTGCCAGCATATCCATATAGTTTTTTGTGTAAATTTTTGTAGACATACTACTCTCCTTTTGTTTTTAATATTTACTCATGATTTCATCAAAAGCATTCCCCTTTTCGCCTGGTTCGGCTGCTGGGTTGCCACCAACTGAAATCTTAGGGTTAGGCTGTTCGTCTTCACCTTGGAATAAGTAAGGGCTGGACTCTTTGAGAGCATTGATAGTGTCATCTAAGATAGGTTTCCCATCTTCTCCTAGCTCAATCTTGTCTAGGTCAATGAACTTCATCAAGTCCTCAGAGTTGTAAGCTCCCACATCTTTCAAAGCAAGGGCTACAGCGTTAGTTTTGGTTACCTGGGCAAGTTTCGCCTCATTGTCAGTCTTGTACTGGTCAAATTGGGCTTGTAAGTCTGCTAGCTGTTGCTTGCTTTCCTCACTAGCTCCCTCTTTTTCCTGTAACTCCTTGACAGCTTGGGTTTGTTGCTCAAGTTGTTGTTTCAAGGTGTCGTTTTCTGCCTGTAACTCAGACTTAGCTTGTGCCTTTGTATTTTCAATACCTGCACCGTACGCTTGCATGATATTATCTAGCACTGCTTTATCTTCGATACCTGCGTCAACCAACATCTTACGTTTAAGGCTCATACCTTAACTCCTTTGTTTTACGCCACGAGGGGCAGAATTTGACAGTTTACGTCATGTCAGACAACACACTCTGTAGGATTTGAACCCACGCTATCAAGGTTGGAGCTTGATGTGCTACCGCTACACTAAGAGTGCAAAATAAAAACCGCTTGGATTTCCAAACGGTTAAGCCATAAATGGCTTGGTTGCCAATTTTGTTGGCGTCAACAAGTCAAATTTCGATAGTCTTTCCTACCAGTCAAGATGAGTGACCGCCTCCTTACTTGCGACTAAACCAAGATTTTTTAGATACCTTGTCAGCTACTTTCTTCTCAAGATAATCAAATCTTGAATTAGTAGCCTGAGCATTGCGTGAGTTAATCTGTTTCAACTCCTCAAGCTCTTTATCTTGCCTGATGATTTCATGAATAGCATAATCAAGCATAGTCTCAAGCCACTTGACTTTGTCCTCAAGTTCACGTTTCTTTTTGATACGTTTATTCATGGTTACCTCCTGATTTTTGGGCATAAGAAAAGCGCCTAGACTGTTCTAAGCGCTGATTTTTACTAATTGCTTTGCCTTTTCGTAGTATTTCAGAATACTCCTTTTTAGAGCGTTTGTCAATAGTTTTGTATAACTTTTGGACAGTATCATCATTGTAGTAGTATCTTTCTCTAGCATAATCACGGTGTAGGAATGGGTGCTGTCTGAGGTAGTCCCTCATGGCTCCCTGTTGTATCCTCACCTTGTTCTTATACTTGTCTATCAGCTCCTGGTTGCCTAGTTTCTCTGCAACGTGCAGATATTCCTTAGACTGCCTGATAGACCGTTCAAGCGCTCTCTGTTTTGCTTGGGCATTGGCGTTTTCTATCGCTTGCTCCGGTGTGATGTCCTTGACATCATCCCCTAGCTCAGGCTTGTAGTTAGCTCCTACAACAAAGGGAGTTATCTCATGCCTACAGTTGATACCTAGACAGCCTCCAGCAGAGCCGTAGCCGTAGTCTGAGAGGGCAAGGATACGCTCACCTTTCTCTGTTCTAGCAACGCCAGTAGTAACTATCTGATGTTGCAGAGGAGCACACATCTCTCTTGCTGTGGATTTCTTGGAGTAGTAAAAGGTATCTATCCCCATCTCCTCAGCTGGAGCCATCCTGACCTCACGATAGACACGCCAAGCTGTGGACTTGATAACCTGCCTAGCGTAGGTATCAGCTCTCCAACGTTTGCCTTGGCTGTCTGTAAAGCCGTAAAAGCCTTTTTTAGCCCATTTCATGACAGTATCAGCAATAGCTTTCTCTGATGTGGCAAGACCAGTGACAACCTTTGCTGTAGCCTCCTCAATGATGGACTTGTAAGCCCCTATCACGCTCTTTGGTAGCGTTGTGTTGATGAGGTTATCAATGTCATTCATAGTCTGATTGACATAGGCTGCTAGGTTGTTCTGGATAAGGCTGTTAGCAACCGTGCCAGTGCCTCCAGTAGCCTCTATAAGCTGTTGTTTGGTGTCTTGGTAGATTTGGTAGCCCTCGCCCTGGATAACGTGCCTGAGCTGTTCCTCAGCAATCCCTGAGCGTTCAGAGATGAGTTTGAGGTTATGCTCATTGAGTAGCCCCATCTCATTCATCTTCTCAAGTTGCCAGATGTAGGGGTTATCATCAAGGCTGGCAGAGCCACGCTCTTTGACACGGTCTACAACCTGGTCAAACAGGTCAAGTGTAAGCTGATGATAGATGTCTGCAACCTGACTAGCGTCAAGCATGAGCTGCTCATCATTTAGCTTGATTGGTTTCTTCTTGTCATCAGCCATCTAGTTACTCTCCGTAAATTTCTACATCATCAGGGCTACGGTCATCACTTGCCTCATCAATGGCATTACCGCTGATTTCAGCCTTAATCTCAAGAGCTTTCTCAGGGGTTACATTGAGCACTTTCTCAATAGCCATGACATCTGTACCAAAGCCAGCGTTTACAACCTTAATCCAGTAATCAAGCTCAGCGTTGCGGTCAGTAAAGACCCCATCATCAAGATTGATACTGATAGAGTCCATGTCAGGGATATTGCCCTTGTAGAGCTTGTAGGCTTTTGCCAACTCTAACATGGATACAATCAGCTCCTTGAGTGACTGCTCAACCAGACTTACAATGCTGTTCCGCATTTGGTAGGTGTCAGAGTTCTCTGAGACAATCTCTGTGGCTGTCTTCATGCTCTTGCCGTCAAAGGTGAACATCCCAACTGACACTCCTATCTGCATTTCAAAGAGTTTCAGTCCCTCATTGATAGCCTTGATATAGTCATCAGAGCGGATAGGGGTTGTAAGGTCTGTGATACCTATACCCTTGTCCATGTCGCCTGAGTCAAACTGCTCATAGACATTCTGACCTGTTTCAAACTCACGCTTGACGGTCACTTTTTCGCCTTGCTGGTTGTACTCCGTCTTAATCATCTGAGTAGGCACTGCTACCCTACGCTGACCCATTTTGACCTCCCACATAAACTCATCATAAGTGGTATTGAGGAAGTCAATAGTGGTCTTAGCGTTGTCAAAGATGGACAGACCAAGTGGGCTGTTAATGTCCTTGTTATTCATCCCTGGAGTCTTGAGATAAGTAAACAATGGACGGCTAAGCCCGTTAAGGTCTACTACCTCCTCCAAGTCCTCATAGAGCTCTGACAAAGGCACTCTAGCCCCTACGACATGCTGATTATCAGACTTGTAGAGTTCATTTGTCACAGTGTACTTGTCATCCTTGCCCCACTCATGGAGCTCAATTAGAGTGTAAAACTTCTGCTTATTACCCTCTGACTTGATAGTCTTGGTAATGATAGCAGCGCTAGAAACATCTTGAGTGTTTGACTGGAGAGGCAGAAAGACAGGAGCCTGAATGAATGAGACTCTCACCTTGTCCTTATCGACGTATGGACGCATAGCAAGCCCTCCAAGAGCCAAACAGCTCTCTAGGTACCGTTCAAAATTCTTGATAAAGCGGTCATTTTGTAGCTGTTGCTGAATAAACTCATTAGCTCTCTCATCATCTACCTTGATTTCAGCCTGCTCATTGAATACTAGGCTTGCAATCTTCTTAGAGGCTGTTCTGCCTACTGGTAAATGATTAAAGTCCCGCTTTTGCTTTGTGCCGTTGCTATCCTTGTACTCAATTTGTGGATAACGCCCTGCAAAGTATTTGAGATTTTCCCTGATACGGTCATACTCAGCACTAGACACCGCTATCTTGGGGTGGTCTGTTATGTTCGTTAAGTTTTGTGTAGTCATCACATACTTACTCCTTGTAAAGAAATTCTTGATAGTTTGTACTATTCCCATTGTTAGCTCCTTTAGGCTTTCAAATCTAGCTCCCTAGCGTTATCTAAGACAAAGTACTTGAACTCATCTACCGTGTGGTCATCTTCTTTGATAACCTTAGGCTCATCCGTATTCAGTGACTTGTCATCATAGCGGTACATCTTATGCTCCTCAACAAATACCTTGTTAGCTGGGATGTCAAGGTAGTAAAAGCGTCCCTCAGCTAGTAAGCTGATAACCATGTCAATCATGGTCTGATTTTTCTTCTTGGCTACTGGGTGCCAGCGTTCGCCATAATCTTTGAAATATTGATTTCTCAAAGCACCCTCAGCACTATCAATAGTCATCTTGAGCTTTGGCACTCTGTAAGTCTTCATGACCTTGTCTATAAAGTCATGTATCATCACTGAGAGCTCACTAGGTGCCTTTTTAATCGTCTTGCCAGCTGGGCTATAGTAGAAAGTATCAAGCAAGATAACATTACCTTTAGCGGTAAGCCCATAAGCCCCACAAGCTGTAGCTGATTGCTGGTGTCCTGTATCCAGGGCAAATGATATACCTATCACCTTGTCATCATCAGGGAGGCTCTCTAGCGGCTTAAAGTAGTTCATGTTGTAGACATGATTACCAAGCCCTATCACCTCTCCTAGATACATCCAGCGGTAATAGTCAGGGTCAGTCTCCTTGTACCTGGCTATCTTTGCTTTCATCTGCTTAGACAAAAAGCCTAGCTTGTCATCAAGATAGGTGCTGTGATGTATGAGATAAGTTGGATCTCCTGCTTTCTCTGCTACCCATTCATTTATCCAGTCGTAAGGGTTGCGTGGTGGGTTGTAGGTGAAATAGACCTTGACCTCTTTGCCATTAGGCAGCTCTTGACGGATAAAGGTATCCTCAACTATATCAATGTCCTCACGCCCTGCAAACTCTGCCAGCTCCTCAAACCATACAGCCATGACATAGCCTTTAGCTATCTTCTGTGATTTGAGTTTCATGGGGTCGTCTACACCGTAGAAATAGAACGCTGTGCCCGTCTTCTTGTGAGTGATTTGTAGCGGTGACTTTCCAAAGTGAAACTGATTAGCTAGCCCCATCTCATAGATTGCCCACCGTATCTGTTCATAGACGGACATCCTCAGGTACTTACCAACCTTGCGTAGTACTACCACATTACCTAGAGGGTCACTGATAAAGCTGTTCACTAGGTCAATAGACACCACAGAGGACTTAGTAGAGGCACGCCCACCCTTTAGCACCACATGGCTCTTGAGGGTGTATAGGACGCTATCAAATACTGGGTTAATCAGCTTCGCTAGGTTCAGTATCGCCATTGTACTCACTCCTATCAAATGCAAATCCAGTAATGACTGTGTCATCCTCATCATTAGAGCCTAGTTGAGCCTTGAGGTTATCAATTCTCAGGCGTTGCTCCTCTGTAACCAGCGGTGACCGTGTCAACTCATCATAGGTCTTAATCATGCCTTTAAGCTCTGACTGCGCCCTTGCTATTGCAGCTAGAGCCTTGCTTTGCTTATCCCATGCTGTATGATGTTCATAGCCTGTGCCAGCCTTTCCTGTGCTTGTGACAAAGGTGCTGGTATCTTCTATATCCTGGACAAATAAAATACGCTGAGCATGCAATAGATTAGCATAGGTCAGCGTGATGTTTTCCCAGAGTATATCTATAGGCTGTTTCTCTGAAACCTCCTGAGCTATCTCATAAACCTCTTGAGGCAGATACTTAGCAAACAAGCCATGTTTGAGGGCGTTGGTGTTTCCTTTAGGTGCTCCGTGCCCGTCTGCATTCTTATTCCCTTTGGGTGCACCTCTTGGGTTTTTGGGTGCACCCTTTTTGTCACGGCTCCATTTGTGCCTACGTTGCCATGATTTGACTGTGTTAATTGAGACATCATGCTTAGTAGCAATATCTTTGTACTTCATGCCTGCCTCATAGTCTTTGCGTGCTAGTTCACTTTTCTCCATGCCCTCCTCCCTGCTTTGTTTGTTTTGACAAAAAGAAAAGGGTAGACACTTCATAGGTGCCTTACCCTTAATTCTTGATACTACCATTCTAACAGATTTTAGACTTCATGCCTGTACAATCACTATCATTTACTATCATTTACTATCAATTCTGTAAGAATAACATCAAGCTCATTCACTGCCTGCTTTTTCAAGCGGTAATAAGTGGGTGAGCTCATGCCTCCCATACTGTCACAGATGTCATCAACATACATTTTATTGATGTACGTCATCCTCAAGATAGTTCTGTGCTTTGGATTTTTCAGCTTGTTAATCAGCCTACCAAGTTCAAGTTTCCTGTCAATAACTTCCTTGGTATCTTGCTCTATTGCCTCTTTCATCACAATAAGCCGAGTATAGACATCATCAACTTTTTTAGCCTGACCGCCCTTGACTTTGTCTGCTGTCCACTTCGGGCTTGAGAGCAAACCTGCCTCAAGCTCATTGATTTCATCTATACGGCTTTGAATGTCCATATCAAGATTTTGTAGCTCATTTAGGAGCTCTTTAGCCTTGTTCACTCTCCGTCTCCTTTATGGTATAATAGTTTTTGTCAGAAAACTATAGCTGAGGCAGAGAGTGCCTTGGCTTTTTTGTTTTACCAGGTAATATGTATCTTCTTATCAGAGACATATTCCTGCCCTGTGAATATGCTTTTAGAATGAGTTAATTGATACCCGACTGAAAACCCCTTTCCAAGCCGCTCTCTTAACATTTCTAGTGTTCTTGTGTCGTCTAATCGACGCTGGAGATATTCGTCCTCGGCTGACATTACATTGATTAGATAACCCGTATATCCCTTTTGCGCTGACACCTTAATTTTATGCTCAAGGTCGTACTCTTTAAAGTAGCGCTCGAACCACTTAGCGTGACTTTCTGAGCTTAATTCCTGAATTTCGTCAAACAATGTCATTCTTCAATCCCAACCTTTCATTATTCAGCATGTAGCCCTCTATGGTAATCTCCTCAGGGCTGTCCGTCCAGTTCTTCATAATTTCTACTTGATGAGTGAGAGAGGTAATGATGTAAAACTTACCATACTTGTCTTTGACAGTAGTAATGCTTACTTGCCTCTTTTTCTTCTGCTCTTTCAAACTCTCATCATAAGCCTTGGAGAAAGCCCTAGTAAACATCTTCTTACGTTGTCGCTTGTTCATTGGTTGCCTCCTACGCTTTCACTACTGGGAAATGAATGTCCCCAATCACTAGAGAGCCTACGCTGTAGTAATAGCCGTTATGCTCTGCTTCACAGTCGGCAATGGCTACAGGGTTCTGATTGTGGAAGATAGTTACTTTGTTTTTATAACCTACTCCCCAATGGTCAGGGATTTCTTTAGGGTTGCCAATTTCAACATCAGTAATCACAGCGTCAAGTGATACATCTTGAAACTCCCCGCCTGCTGAGGCACAGCAATCACTTTCAGACATTTCAATAGTGACCCTTGTGCCATCTTCAAGCTGTAGAAAGTCTTTGTCCCATTTCACGATACGCTTGTAGAGTAACAACTCTTTAAGTTCTTCTAATGAGCCATATCTGGCATTTTCCCAATCAGGCTCGTAGTAGTTTGGTAGTTTAATAGTTTCTGTCATCTTAATTTCCTCTTTTCTTCAAATACTCAGGAATGTCATCACCAACTTTGAGGCTTTCATACTGTTCCTTTGTCACTAGAAACTTGCCGTAAGCCCCAGCGGTGACTGTGTAGCGTCCCTCTATGATTTCCTTATCTGTGATTTGTCCTGCCATCATACCGCCTGCATTATCGACGCTGTGGATGATGATAGGCTGCCGTTGTGGAGCTTCATCATCAAAGAGTACGGCTGTTGCGACACCACCAGCAAAGAAAAGCATACAGATTAGCCCTAAAACTGGGCTATACCTCTTTAGTTCATCCATTCCATGACCTCAATTTCTATGACTTTCTAAGTCTCCAAAATCCTTACCAAGATTGACAAAATAAGAACCAATCAAGATAGCGTCTGCCTCATCATCTTTTACTTGTTTCTTGAATTCTACGGATACGGTATCTACAGCCTGTTTCTTCATTGATTTTTTACTACGGTCTTTATAGCTGAACTTCCAATATTTTCTCCATGTAGACACGTTGACAAAATATATATCCTCTGCCAAAAGACGACCTAAGATAACCCCTGTTGCAATCCCTATCTTAATTGATGATTGTTGATTAGGACCCATTACGGTATTTTGCTCAATAACAATAGACTCAAAAGGCTTGTCGTGTTGCTGGATAGTTCTGAGCTGGATAGTTTTAAGCTCGCTAGCCATAGCCTTTGCACGTTCGTAGAATGATTTTTGTTTAGGTTTACTAACTCCACTCTGGAGCAAGGTTGAACCATCATAGATAGCCCAACCAGTCCCAGTAGTAGAGACATCAAGAGATAATGTCAGACTACTCATGCTAGCTCCCCTCTCATACCACAGAGGTCAAAGAGGTTTTGTTTGTTTAACTCAATATATTCAAAGAATGCTTGTAGTTCGGCAAGTTTTCTTTTGTCTTTCTTGACACCCAGGCTGCTGTGATACTCAGTAGCCTCATTAGGTACAGCCCTAATATCTAACCAGTAAAGAGGTTCAAAGACATCCCCATTTTCATCAAGAGACGGCTCTGCGTCCTGGTTGCGAAAGACCATTTTTATATCATAATCAATCATGTTTTCTATCGTGATTTCTTTATCTTCAATCTCAATTACGATTGATGTTTTTGGTACGTTTATTTTTGTAATCATTGATGTTGTTTCTCCTGTTAAAAAAGTTTAGTTTGCAAGGGATAAACCTCACTTAGCGTAGTACCTGTTGCTTGGCAATCTTTTTCAATCGCCTCTAAGCACATCACAAATTTTACGCCGTTTTTGGGTTTGTCATAATGTGGATAAGTGTAGCCGTCATTTTCTATCTTGGATACAATCTCATCTCTATTTTTGGGTTCATACGTGACCCAGTCAGACCAATCCATCAGTGCCTCCTAAAATGGCAAGTCTGAGTCATCAATGTCCATAGGGTTTGAGTCCCCAAATGGAGACCTATAGCCACTTGATGAGTTATTAGCAAACTCAGACTGTGTAGAGCCTCCAGAGTGCCAGTTGCCACCTTGTGAGCTGTTTCCATTTTGGAAAGAGTTCCCTTGGCTCTGCTGGCTACCTTGGCTGTTACGGCTTTCTAGCAAGGCTACACTATCTGCCACAACCTCTGTCACATAGACACGTTGACCTTGTTGGTTTTCGTAGCTCCGTGTCTGGATACGCCCTGTGATACCAATTAGGGAGCCTTTGCCACAGTACTCAGCAATGATGTCAGCAATACCACGCCAGGCTTGAAAGTTGATAAAATCAGCCTCACGCTCTCCGTTTTGGTTCTTGAAATTGCGGTTGACGGCAAGGGTGCCCTGCAATGCTGAAACATTGCTAGGGGTCTTGCGTAAATCAGGAGCAGCTGTTAGCCGTCCTACCAGTGTAACGTTGTTAATCATCTTTCTTGTCCTTTCTAGCGCTACGTTCGCCGACTAGATAGCTCTGTTAATTGATTGGGAATTTGTAAATTAAACCCTGGAGCGTCTTCGTGCATGCCAATATCAATCCGTTTTGGTTCTGAAACATCATAACCTGCTTCACCGTATTTTTTTGCTAGTTGTTTCAGAATTAAGCCGACCACCTCAAGGCTTGCCCCACTTATTCCATTTAGAAACAGAGGGCCTCTTCCTGACCAGCGTGTTGAATTTGGTACACCAACAACAACCGAAAAACCTTTATACGTTTCGTTGTCGTCTAAAACAGTCAATTCAATCCGCCTATCTATTTCTTTCTCTGCGATATTGACAGATTTCTGAATGGAGTTCTTCTCCTGCAATTTTTTTAGTTCACCCATTGTTATTACCATCGTTCCCTCCTGGATTTTTCCACCACTCAAGCAAGTCATCCTGATAGTCCTTGATAAATTGCTCAAACTCTCCAAATTGTAGGATAGCCCAACGTAAGCGGTGCATATCCTCTCCACCTCTTGAGCAAAAGCCGCTGACTCTGAATATTGGGATAATGCTATCCACAATTTCCTGGGTGAGACTATCAATATTGAGCAATGGCTCCAGCTGATAATCAAGGTCTAGGATAAATTCATCTCCTAGGTCATGAATGACTTGTAGCCTCTTGCCATCTGAATAGATGGCAATATTGTCTGTAACTTCTCTAATTTCCATGACTACCACCCACACTGTTCATTGAGTTGTTCCTGAGTCAATGGCTCAATACGTTGATAGCCGCTGACTTGGTAATTTTGCTTGTGCTCAAAACCAAGCTGACTGAGTCCAACCTTAAAGCGGTCTTTGTCTGCTGTATCCTCAAAGTAGACCTCAAGGGTCATTTTTTGAGTGTATCGTTTTGAGTCATTCTCAGCCCCTCTAAGGGCGTTCTGATTATTTTGGGATAATTCCCCACTCTCCAAGATTTCGCCTGTTTCTGGGTCAAATTTTGGGGTCTCCGTTGATTTCTGTGCTTGTTCCTCCTCTTTAGCTTGCTGAGCCGCTAACTGTCGCTCTCTTTCTAGTCTAGCCTGCTCAATTTCTTGCTTTTGTTTTTCAAAAGCGTAGTCAGACTTGATTTGCTCCAGGACTTCTAGCACTGTCAAATCTCGTAACATACGGATATAAGGCTGGTCAGTCATGCCGTACTCAGCACATTGCCCTGAGATGGTCGCCTTAGCTTTCTCGTATTCCTGTTGCTTTTGAAATTCAAAGGTAACCATGTCATCAAGGGATTTCATTGTGACTTTCTTCAAGGTCATGCCGTCTGCCATAAAGTCACCAGCTTTGATGTATTCAAGAGCTTTTTCATCAAATAGCCTAGGGTCAAGCATGTACTCAGAGGCTTTGTTAGCTAGATAGCTCTTAACCGTGTCCAATCGGACAGCTTTCTGATGTTCTTCAAACTCTTTGACATCTGTAGCAATTTTATCAATCGTGTCATCAAGAGGCTTGCCTGTCGTTTTGATGTAATCGTCAAACTCATCAGCGGACTGTGACAGTTCACGCTTGATCTTGATACGCTCATCAGAAATCTGTTTCTTGAGCTTGCGTAAGTCCGCCAGTACCTGCTTGTCTTCCTTGATGGTTCCAGCTGTAACCGTGTAATTCTCGTACTTAGCTACAACCTCATTGATATTCTGCTCAAATTTCTCGCGGTCAATGATTTCAACTTGAGCCTGTGTTACTTTTACCTGTAATTCTTGCATGTTATCCTCCTAGTATTCTAGTTCCCCGTCATCCAATAGCTCGCCTTGTACTGGTTCCTGAGGTGGTTCAGGGTTTTCATCTGCTGTATAGGCTGTTTCACTCAGCTTGCCTTGTTCGGCTAGCTTGGCTTGCTGTGCTTTAGCCTCGTTGAGTCTACGCTCTAAGATTTCCTCACGGCTCTCCTGAGGTTGTGGGGTAACATCACGGATACGGTCAAAGGTCTCACCGCCGTCATCTTCCGTGTACATATTGCTCAAATCCTCTGGGAAAGCCTCACGTAGAGCGTTGACAAGCGCTGTTTTTCTAATCATGGTAGCTGGCATAGCGTTCCAGGTGCTTTGTTTCTTGTCGTATTCCTCACGACTGACAAAGATTTCCACTGGTACCTTGAAATTTTTGCGGTACACTCTAGCCCATCCGCCTACAAGGGTGTCACCAGGCAACATGAGAGCCCCTTTGCGTTCGTGCATAACACCCTCATCATCAACGGTTACCACTCCAGCCTCAAAGCCCTCATAGTTTGGATTTTGAGCAGCACGCTTGAGAAATGCCTCTTTTGAGACAATCAGGCTGAACTCAGTCCCACCGCTCTTTTTCTTGTAGGCGACAATATAGACCTCGTTTGCCAGAGGGTTCAGGTTACGCCCTTTGATAAGAGATAGAGCTTGTCCTACTTGTTTCTCTGTCAGTAGGTTCTGTGGGTCAAAGTAGCGTTTGACATCTTGAAATGTCCATACACTGGTATCAATAGCAATATCTCTCTTGTTTTGTGTTGATAGCTGATTATTAGTCATCTTCTTCTCCTTTTGGTCTGTTTCATGTTCCGAATCTCACGTCTCAGCCGTTTGTTTTCCTGACTAAGTGAGATAATCTTGTCTTGTTGCTCGTTGACGATTTCGCCCATCTCATAGCAGAGCCCCTGGTATCGTTTACGCCAATAAGCGTCATCTTCGTAGCATTGTATTTCCATAGGCTACTCATCTCCTACATAAATCCATTGACCGCCTCTGAATATCCATTCATCAGGGTCACGCTCCTCACGCTCTACGGGAGGCTGTAAGTAGTCACGGTCATAGTCAAAGGTGCCAAATAGTCCTCTGTCCATGTTCTACCTCCTAGCCCACTTGGCTCTCATAGACATCAATCAGACGCTGTTGAGTGGCTACGGTGTCAGCGTAGCGTCTACGGTCACGCCCTAGCTCCATGTTTTCCTCAGATAGCTCTCTCAGTAGAGCGTTCTTCTGTCTGATGACTTCTTTTAGCTCACGGTTTTCAGCTTGCAGAGCTCTCATCTCAATTAGGTTGCTACCCTCTTGAGTTGGTTCAGTCGTTGTAGGCTCTTCCAGCCCTAGGAATTGTTTCAATAGGTTCAGCATTAGTCTTCCTCCTCTTCTTTGTTGTCTTTGCCTGTTAGGTTCTCCTGAATAGCTTTCTTTGGTTCCATACCCTCTAGAACATCAGTGATAGCGTGTGACACCTTGTGAATGGTATCCATTGTGTTCTTAAGCAAGCCGTCCTCATCAGGAAGTCCTACGACTTTCAGAGTGAACATGCCAAACATGGCTAGAGTGTGTAGCTCCTCTTGTAGCTTTTCAATGTGTTCAATCTTCTTTTGCTGGTCTAAGATAATTCTGTCTTTGTCAATCATGTTTTTTCTCCTGTGGATAAGTTCTGAAAGAACTCTATATTATTCTTTCTAGTATTATTAGTTTGTTGTCGGTTAGTACTTATTTTTTATTAGTGCCGTTAGGCTCTGGATTGTTGTTTAATTAGTGTGCGTAAGCACTGGATTGTTATTATTTAGTTATTGTTATTACTTAGTTATTATTAGTGTCGGATTTTTCAACTTTTGAATTATTCAACTTTTGAACTTTTCAACTTTGTAAAATTCAACTTTTGAACTTTTCAACTTTGTAAAATCAGTAAGTTGTAAAATCATCATCATTATCACCTGTGGATAACTCTTTCTCTAAATGTCTCACCCAGTACTCCCAGTAACTATCAGTGATGGGGATGTCTTGTATTAACGGATAATTCTGTATCCCTTTGCCACGCCCTAGGCTCTTACGATATACACGGATATAGCCCGCTTTTTTCAGTTCCTCAAACGCTGCTCTGTGAGCGTCCCTGCCGTTCTTAGACCGCTGAGACAACTCCTCTAAGTAAGGTCTCCAGGTTTCCTTGTTAGTCATCAGCACCCATAACAACCCCTTAGCTTGTAGGCTCAGCTTGCTGTTTTGAGCTGAATGGTTGTTCATCTGTGTGTAATTTTCGTGAGTGTTTCGCTGAATGTATTGCATACCTCATAGTCAAGCCCCTTTCCGTAGCTTTTCTTTGTGATAACCTATGATGATGTCATAGTAGATGTGACCAGCTGGGATAACGTAGCCCGTCAAGTCGTCAACTTGAGAACCATCTGCCATAATGTTCACTATGCGTGGCTCCCATTTCTTTTTAACTGATTTCATGGTATAATTACCTCGTAAAGTATTTTGCTAGTCCCTGATTGCCGTCAGGGGCTTTTTTGCGTCCTTAACCTGGTAGATACTCCTGGTTAAGAAACTTGTTGATGAAATATTGCTGACCTTTGCCAGTGACAAGTGGTGTCTTGTTTACTGTGATATGCCCGTCTGAGTGAGTAATGCTGGTCTCTTTGACCCTAATCAGTCCAAGCTCAACGCTTTTCTGAGTAGGCATGTTCCAATCACGACCCTTACGCTTGATAAGGTAGCCATGGTCACGTAACCAGCTAAACAAGCGTGTAGCTCCTACCTCTACTCCATTCTGTTTGAGCAGTTTTGCCAGCTCTCCAACTAAGATAGATGTGTGGCTAGCACTCACAGCGTCAGCAAACAGAACCTTAGGACGGTCAGCCTCAATCTGAGCCTCTAACTTGTGGACTTTCTTGTCTGCCATGAGTAAGGCTCTTGCCATAATCTTCTCAGGGCTGTTGTAGTCCTTTTCAACTTGGATAAAATAGGCTCTGACTTCTTGCCCCTTATCTGTCTTAGACATCATTGCTAAGTGTTTAGCTGTATCTAAAGTTAAAGCGTAGTCATCCAAATATTGAGTGTTGCCATTTCCACCTTTAACGGGTGTACCTCCAGGTACGCCTGTAAAATCGTACCCCTCTACAAAACCTTTGATATTTTGCTCAAACCAAGCGCTAAACCTCTTTTTAACTTCTAAGGTTTGATGTAGTTGCCTAGCTGATACAATAGGCTCCTGCTTTTCATTAAGCGTTACATTGATAAGTTCATTCATAGCGTCTCCTTTCTACGCTAACAAGTGTTCCTTTTCGGGAACGTTATCTTCAAAAAAAATAGTTATCTTCTCCATAGGTAGACCAAAAATTAAAGTAATCTTTGCTAATTCGTCAGCACCAATAGATACAATACCATTCTCTCGCTTTGCGTAAGGTGTACGTGTTTTCCACCCCATGCGGTGAGCTACTTCATCTTGTGTCATACCGCTTGCGATACGCTCAGCTTTCAACCGTTTCAAGTTGATTGTCATACCGTGCTCTCCTTTTTGATTTTTTAGTTCCCGTTTTGGAACGATTTTATTATAACTCTACTTGTTCCAATTTGTCAACCCTTTTTATCAAAAAAATATCAAAAAATGTTTTTTATCGCTCCTCTTGTATATTTTCGGGAACGGTGGTATAATAGAACCATCAAAGTCAGAAGAAAGGAAAAACATGAGAACTAATGATGAAATCATTTCACTTATTCAAGAGAATATAGATGAAAAAGGGTTGTCAATGAGTGAGTTTGCTAGACGTGTAGGGATTGCAAAATCCACCATGTCAAGATACTTCAACAAGACAAGAGAGTTTCCTCTCAATAGAGCTGATGATTTTGCAAGAGTTTTAAACATCACTCCTGAGTACCTACTGGGTATCCAAAAAGAGAGTAATGTAGACCAAGCTGAAATTATCTCAATCTATAACAAGCTAGAACAGCCAAGACAGGAAAAAGTCCTAGACTTTGCCAAGGGACAGCTTGAGGAACAAGAGAAACCTGAGGTAGTTTCTATTTTCGATAAGCTCAAAGCAGAAGATGACGAAGACTACATTACTGATTATGTCGAGGGATTGGTAGCTGCTGGTCATGGAACATTTCAGGAAGACAACCTGCACATGGAGGTAAGATTGAGAGCCAATGATGTTCCTAACGAGTATGATACTATTGCTAAAGTAGCTGGCGACTCAATGGAGCCGCTTATAGAAGATAACGACTTATTGTTTATCAAGGTTACTAGTCAAGTAGATATCAACTCAATCGGTATCTTTCAGATAAATGGAAAGAACTTCGTCAAGAAGTTAAAAAGGGATTATGACGGATCCTGGTATCTTCAAAGTCTAAATAGTGGGTATGAGGAAATCCACTTGTCGGAAAATGACGACATCCGTACAATTGGAAAGGTCGTAGACATTTATCGGGAGGGATAACATGAGTATCGAAAGTAGACCAATGGAAGTGATTAAACACAACCTAGATTGTCAATGTCATAGAAGAAGAGAGTGGATTAGAGTCAATGATAAATGGCATGCTATCGAGTTTTCAGTGGATGATCCAAACGAACCTCCTATGACCGAAGAAGAAAAGGCCAACGTGGCCTTAATTCTTCAACAACACTTACCGAAAGAGTAAAAACAACTGTTTCTAAAATAGAAATAGTTGCAAACAAAAAAGCCCCACGCTCTCAAACTTTGGCGAGTCTGAGCGTGAGGCTAGTGGCAAGAAAAACTTTTCAAAAGAGGCTATCTTTTGAGATGTTTTCTTGTACCCATTTTATCATTTTTCAGAGAATTTTAAAAGAGGTACAGCAATGATAACAACAAATAAGGTGGCTATCTATGTCAGGGTATCGACAACAAACCAGGCAGAGGAGGGCTACTCTATTGAGGAACAAAAAGACAAGCTCTCTAGCTACTGCAACATCAAAGACTGGAGCGTCTATAAAATCTACACAGACGGGGGCTTTTCAGGCTCTAATACTAAACGCCCTGCCCTGGAGCAACTCATTAGGGACGCTAAAAAGAAACTCTTTGATACTGTCCTAGTCTACAAGCTAGATAGGCTGAGCCGTAGTCAAAAGGACACACTCTACCTAATTGAGGATGTCTTTTTAGAAAATAAAATAGACTTTGTCAGTCTGCTAGAAAACTTTGACACCTCTACCCCATTTGGTAAGGCTGTGGTGGGTATTCTGTCAGTCTTTGCTCAGCTTGAAAGGGAACAAATCAAGGAGCGTATGCAACTAGGCAAGCTAGGGCGTGCCAAGTCTGGTAAGTCCATGATGTGGGCTAGAACCTCCTACGGCTACGACTACCACAGAGAGACTGGGACGATGACCATCAACCCAGTACAGTCTCTAGCTATCAAGTTCATTTTTGAGCAATACTTGTCAGGGCGGTCTATCACCAAGCTCAGAGATGACCTAAACGATAAGTACCCTAAGGAGATTGACTGGAACTACAGGGCTGTCAGAATGATTTTAGCTAACCCTGTCTATTGTGGCTACAATCAATACAAGGGGCAAGTCTACCCTGGCAACCATGAGCCTATTATCACTGAGGAAGATTTTAACAAGACCCAGGAAGAACTCAAAATAAGACAGAATACAGCAGCTGAGAAGTTCAACCCTAGACCATTCCAGGCTAAGTATATGCTGTCAGGTATAGCTCAATGTGGATACTGTGGAGCACCGCTTACAATCACGCTAGGTACTATACGTAAAGACGGTAGCCGTAACATCCGCTATCAGTGTAAAAACAGGTTTCCTAGGACAACAAGAGGGGTGACCACCTACAACGATAACAAAAAATGTGACTCACGTTTTTACGAAAAGGCAGATGTTGAGGAGAACGTGCTCAACCAAATCAGCAAGCTACAAGAGGACACCAGCTACCTTGATGAACTATTTTCTGACAGTGAGGACAACGGTATAGACCGTGACAGCTATCAGAAACAGATAGAGGAGCTGACAGCCAAGCTGAGCAGATTGAATGACCTCTATATAGACGACCGTATCACACTAGAGGAGTTACAGAGACGGTCTGCTGAGTTTACTCTCATGAGAGCAACGCTAGAGGCTGAGCTGGAAAATGACCAGGCGCTAAAACAACAAGAACGAAAAGACGACATGAGAGAAATCCTGAATAGGGAGGATGTCCTGAGCATGGACTATGAGGGGCAAAAAGTGGTAGTTAGGGCTCTAATCAACAAGGTACAAGTGACATCTGAGGAGATTGTCATCAAGTGGAAAATCTAAGAATTTTACTATCCTACATCTCAATCAGAGTAAAAGCTTTTACTTTGAGTGTACGCAATGATTTCATAAAGGAACCTCCAAATTTTCATAAATTGGCAGCAACATGGCTGCATAGAGCAAAACAATCATAAGAGCAACAAAGACAAAGACCAGTGGTTGGACGACATTCATGGCCTTGTTCAAACGATGGAAAAAGCCAGCCCAGGTCTTGTCTGCATAGATTTCCAGCTCACTACCGAGCTTGGACTTGGCCTCCCCATATTCAATCATGAGGGCCAGCTCTCGTTTAAAGAAAGGATAGGTCTGAATATGGTCAGAAAAAGACCTGCCACGAGCCAATGCCCGTTCTAAATCCTGTCCAATCTCTCGAAAGAGACGGGAACGTTGCCCCTGCATCACAGGGAAAATTTGATTCAGCTCCAACCCTTGGGCAATCATACTTCCCCATTCTCGAGCATAAAAAGCTGTCAGATAATCCTGTAGGAAGGGGCGAAGAAAAGGAAGTCTAGCCAAATATGAAACCAGGGCCAGCCGTTTGGCACGACGGCCTAGGAAAAGGAGCATCAAAACTCCAGTCGTCAGCACCATACTCCCTAACAAAACATACTGGGGAAAGACACTAATCAGTCGTGTCGCCCCATTTTGATTCTCCAACTGAGGCAAGAGATAATTTTTCAGCCCCAGCATAATCAAGATCAAAAATCCCAACAAGAGCACGGGATAGGTCGCCACCTCAACTAGTTTCTTTCGAACCTGGGCCAAATTTTCCAGGTAGCTACGGATTTTTTCCAAACTTAAGGTGACATTTCCATGCTGCTCCGCTAGTGCTAATTGAGTCGTTACCTGATCGGAGAAACCTAGATCAGAGAGAATGGCTGACAGGGGCTTTCCGTTAGCAAGTCCAGCTTGCATTCTTTCAACAAAATTGGCTTCTACCAATTGACTGCGCCGAAGAAAGTCGATGACCTCTGATAGATGAAAGCCACTACTGTAAAGATTGTGAAAGAGCTCAATGACATGTTCTTGCTTAGCAATCGATAATTTTTTCGGCTTGCGCCTGATCCAGCTCAATATGTCCCGCTTCATAAAGCGCATCCATTTGTTGGTTCCACTGTTGACTGGAGTGGTTTTGGTAATCTTGGATGGCAAAGTCAGTGACACCTCCTCCCTTTATCAAACGCTGGTAACATATCCCTTGAAGGACAATCCGTAAATCCTCCTCACTCACCCCCAACTCCAAAAGGCGTTCGTAAACCCCAGGAATACTCTTGGCATGGATGGTAGAAAAGACCGTCACACCTGTCAGACTAGCCCGGATAACTGCACGAGCTGTCTCCGTATCACGGATTTCTCCGATGAGGAGGAGATCCGGGCGATGGCGCAGAGACAGTTTAATCAAGCTATCATAGGTCATGCCAATTGCTTCATTGAGCTGCAATTGCAGCATCTCTTCTTGCTTAATTTCTACCGGATCTTCAATCGACATGACTTGTTGCCCCGAAAATTTTTTCTTGGCTAGGGCATGCATCAGTGTTGTCTTCCCCGATCCGACTGGACCCGCAAATAAGTAGAGCCCCCGCTTACTCACCTTCTCTTCTAGCTCTTGAAGTTGGTCAAACCAGAAACGGAGCTCTCGGTCCTCATTGTGGAGCAGGCGAATAACCAAACTCTCATATCCCCTATAGTCTCCCACAGTAGACAAGCGTAAGGACAAGACCTTATCCCCTAGAGAATAGTCACAGGAGCCCAATTGACTCCGGCGCCTTTCCCCCACATTCATCCCTGCCATAAACTTAAAATGGCTGATGACCGCTACCATTTGTTCTTGCGAATAGGTCTCGACAAAGCGTCGCTCATCCCCAACCCTTAGAAAGAGCTGATAGTCTGACGCTCGAGGAACAAAATAAATATCCTGAGCTTCGGCATTCGATGCCATTCGAATTATGGATTGTGCAATTTCTTGAACCATATTTCCTCCTTTCACTATATAATTCGCAATTAATTGGCCAACTAGCGCTGGATTTAGAAAAAAGAGCAAAAAAAAGAAACTCAACTGCACATTGAATTTCTCTTCTATAGATTATTGCTCTCGTAGTCTAGCTTACAAGAGCGATGAGCCGTGTGGGCATTCTCTTTTTCGTAACCTGGACGACGCTTGCTTCTCGGAATCTTCTGATCGTTTTCTAACAAGGCGACTGAATGATATTGTTGCACGTATTCCGCACACTCTTCACACCAGCGCTGATCCTCAGGATCCCAAAAAATCGTCATTAAATCACTTCTACTTTTAAATAATGGAGATTGCTCTCTTAAAAGTAACCATTGGCGTTTGTAGTATTTTAGGGCTTCATAATAGTCATCAAAACTCTGACTAGTGACAATGTCCTTCTCCCAATCTTCTAAAAACCACCAGGGTTCGTAATCCCCATACATTTCAATTACTTGATACATATTTCTCTCCGTCCTTTGTATCCAATATTATATATAAAATCCTTTGATAATAAAAGAATTCTGCTTATGAAAGAAAAATACAGTAAATTTTCCGAACATTTCCATACTTTTCTTTCAAAATCTCCCCTTATGGAGGAGAGACAGGCTATTTTTTGACAAGAAAAAACTGAGAAGCCTAAAGTTCTCAGTTTTTCAAATGATGATCCGTTAGAACAATTGAAGGGCAATCATGGTTGTCATGGTTGCATCATAATAATTTTCTGTCGACAGATCTTGCATAAAGATAAACTTGTTCTGCTGCACCAACTTGAGATAGCCATCTCCATTTTCAGCTGCATAAGATACCGGAGCAATGAAGCTAGCGGATTGGTACTGATGAAGGGCATTGCCTTTCAGATCATAGCCTGCATAGATATTTCTCTGTTTCATAAAGAAGTCCAGCATCTTCTTGGCCAATTTTTGACTGGTCTTGTCCTGGCTTTGAGCCAAGTTGTATGGCAGACGACAAGCGTTGTAAGAATAAGCACCATCATACTTGGATTCGATGGTATCCGGATCCGCTACACGCGCCCCTTGTTCATCGACCCACATAAAGTCTGGTAGAAGGCCTGTCTTAGTTTTCGAACTGATGGCATCAAGCTGGGCCAACATCTTCTCTTTAATACTCAACCATTGTTCATTTCCAGTCAACTCATAGAAGGATTGGAAAAAAGATGGAAGGGTATCAGAAGTTCTCATCAAGTGATAGAATTCGGAATCTTGATCGGCCCAATTCCCAACTGTCAAGACACCCGTTGTCTCATTGTAGTTGTACTTGAGGATGTCTTCCAAGATAGCCTTGGCTTGATTTTGATAGCCTTCACCTTTCTCAGGCCACTGTTTTGCAGCCTCCATCAAAGCATAGGCAATATATAGATCGCCATCCGTCGCGTTTTGATGCTCAGATGAAAGCTCCCCTTTTTTGATGGTTTGTTTCCAAGCCATCAATTGGGTATCATCTAAGCGATTATTTTGATAATACCGATACAGACGGTCAAAATCCTTTTGGTCGGCAAGGTCTTTCTTAGCCGCCTCTACTGTGATCAGCATGCCATAACCTTGCGCTTCTGACAAGACAACCGTTTCTTGGTCGCTATTGGTCGTACGAACATAGGACTGTTTTCCATCCGTCACAAGGTAATGTTCCGTCCATTGACGATAGAGGCGGTTCCGCATCTCCACCTTGCTTCTTGTCCGAGCCAAGAAGAGGGTCAAACAAAAGACTGCCAGGATGACCACAAACCATAAATATTTCATTTTTTTTGTTCTCATAAGTCCTCCTAACCAGCAAACCGTTTCGTTTTCACCCACTTGGTTCCTTCACGGTGAAGCAATTTATCCATGATAATGGATGAAATCGAATCAATCGAAACAATGATAAAGAGTTGGGAATAGCTAAAGTAGGCTGCTAGGGCCAACCAAATCTGTTTCACCGTCGCCTGACCAAACTGAGAAGCCATGGCAATGTTGATTTGCAACAAATATAAACCAATCATCAGCACCCAGTTAAAGAGCATCAATTGGGCAATGTAGATATTTTCCGAGTCAAAAGCAAAGGGAATCTGTACGCCTGGAGCGAAGAGATGGATAAACATGGCAAGGACGTTGGCAAAGAAAATCAAATCAGGGTAGTGTACAATAAGTTGTGTAAACACAAAAAGGAATAAATCCTGTATAGTAGAGTTGCAACACATTTACTAGAAA
>NZ_JAHZQQ010000089.1 GCF_019930045.1 Streptococcus australis
ACACACTTGAAAGCTTATTTGATTAACACTCCGCAACTTTACTTGAGTGTTTACACAAAATTATTGACAGAATCATAGACGACCATCCCAACCACTGTTAACGTAAACACTTTATAGAACCATTGTTTCATTTTTCCTTACCTCTTACTTTCTGACTATATTATAGCGAAAGGAATAACTGCCCACTAGATGATTTTGTCACTGGCTCACATGACAAATGTCATGGAAAATAAAAAAAGGCCGGACAAGAGTCCGAGCCTATGGTGCTGGGGTTTCTTCTTTGAAACCATGGAGTTTTAATCCTGTGAAAACAGTAGACGCCTTGATGTCTTTCAGGTCATCGATACCAAGATCTTTAAAGTAAGATAGATCTTTAACCTTATCCCAATCAATGGTTTCCATATCAACAGAAACCGTTGAGGCTAATTTTTTCTCTGGAGTGACCTTATATTCGATACTGAAGCCAGCTGTGTCTTTCAGAGCCATGTATTCTGAATCTGACTGCAAGCCTTCATTGATAATTTTTGTCATCTCTTCAGGACTTAGATTAGCTGAATTAGTGGCAATTTTTTCTGGTAGGGCCGATAAAACATCTAACTTTAATTTCTGAACCTTATCACCTTTTGTCGTGATGGTGTAGCGATGTTGATTGCCATTGATTTCTGCAGTGAGAACCTTGGTTTCTTCCTTTGCCTCACTGGTAACAGTTTCACTTTTTTCTATCGAAGTAGTGGTTGAGCTTTTTGATGTTTCTGTGGACTGGGACTTAGTAGCACAACCCGTCATCACAAAAAGCAAAGCTCCTAAAAAGCAGATTACCTTTTTCATTTGCTTTTTTCTCCTATTTCTATTTTTCTAAAGTATAACATATCAAATAAAAATTGTCTAAAAACACCTATCTAATCGCTTTCATAAAGCTTTTTTTATCAAAAAAAGGGCCAAAAAATCATTTTTTTGGCTCTTTTTCCTGCTATTTTTGAAATTTTTTGATTATTCAACGCTAAACAAATATGGGTAAACTGGTTGATTTCCTTGATGAATTTCGACTTCGACGTCCTCATATTTAGCCATCAAGTTTTGAGCCAAGTCATTGGCTACTTCTTCTTTACCATCCTCACCGATATAAATAGTGACAATTTCACTATCTTCGTCCAACATCTTGTCAAAGGTTGCTGTCAAGGTTTCCATCATATCTGGATTGGAAACGACGATCTTACCATCGACCATTCCAAGATTGTCGTTTTCATGGATTTCAAGACCATCAATAGTGGTATCACGAACAGCTGTCGTCACACTACCAGACACAACATCTTCCAATGAAGCGCTCATGCGTTCGTAATTTTCTTCGATCGACTTGCTCTCATCAAAAGCAAGAAGACTGGTCAATCCTTGAGGGATGGTCTTCGTCTCAACAACTGCTGCTGGTTGCTCAATGACTTCTGCTGCAGATTGAGCCGCCATCAAGATATTCTTGTTGTTTGGCAAGATAATGATGTTGCGCGCATTCAACTCTTCAACAGCTTTGACAAAGTCTTCTGTTGAAGGGTTCATGGTTTGACCACCAGAGATGATGTAATCAACTCCTTGCGCTTTGAAGATATCTGCTAATCCGTCACCCGCAACGACTGCAATGATGGCATATTCTTTTGCTTCAGCTGGTTTCGCTTGGCGCTCTTCTTTTTCAACTTGTGCTTCGTGCTGGTTGCGCATGTTGTCGACTTTCACCTTAACCAAGCTTCCGTACTTAAGACCTTCTTGCATGACAAGACCTGGATCTTCTGTATGGACGTGAACTTTGACGATTTCATCATCGTTGACGACTAATAGAGAATCCCCAAGATTGTTCAAATAGTTACGGAATTCGTCGTAGTCAAAGTCTTTGACATAGGTTGGACCCTGTTTCAAAGCGACCATGATCTCTGTACAGTAACCAAAGGTGATATCTTCGGTTGCCACATGACCTGCTACGGACTTGTGGTGCTCTGCGTTAATCATTTCTGACATAGTTGCTGGAGTCGCCACAAATTCTTCAGAAGCGATGAATTCTCCTGTCAAAGCTGATAAGAACCCTTCATAGATGAAGACCAAACCTTGACCACCAGAGTCCACCACACCGACTTCCTTCAATACAGGAAGCATATCTGGTGTTTTGGCAAGAGCCGTTTTAGCTCCTTCAAGGGCTGCACGCATGACTTCAACCGCATCATTGGTTGATTCTGCTTTTTTCTTAGCACCGATAGCAGCACCGCGAGAAACCGTTAAGATAGTTCCTTCTACAGGTTTCATAACCGCTTTATAGGCTACTTCAACCCCTGCTTGGAAGGCTGCCGCAAGAGCTGCCCCATCCAATTCATCCTTGTCTTTGACGCTTTGAGAAAATCCGCGGAACAATTGTGACGTAATCACTCCTGAGTTTCCACGCGCTCCCATCAAAAGCCCCTTCGCAAAGATATTGGCTGCTTCACCAACAGTTGAAGCAGAGCGATCGGCTACTTCTTTTGCACCATTTTCAATGGTCATCCCCATGTTGGTTCCAGTATCACCATCTGGTACAGGAAAAACGTTCAATGAATTGACATACTCGGCTTGTTTATTTAAGCGAGTAGCCCCTGCTTGGACCATTTCTTGAAATAAACTAGTTGTAATTTTAGACACGATTATTCTCCCACAATTTTAATGTTTTGGATATAGACGTTGACTGTATCCGTTGTGATTCCAAGTTGATTTTCTAAACTGAATTTGACACGCTCTTGAATATTTTTTGAGACTTCGCTAATCTTTGTACCATAGCTCAAAACAGTGTAAACATCAACCGCAATACTTCCTGCTTCCGCTGTTTTCACAACGACACCCTTAGAGTAGTTTTCCTTACCTAAGAGAGCTTGGAAATTATCTTTAATCGCGTTTTTGCTGGCCATTCCAACCACTCCAAAAATTTCAGTGGCTGCACCGCCTACAACAGTTGCGATGACATCATCGGTCAATTCAATCTGACCATCTTTTGTATTGATTTTTACTGTCATAATTTCTACCTCAAAAGTATTTTATATTCTATTTTACCATAAAAGAGGGCGCGTGTAAAAGGGATACACCTTTCTCCTATCGGTTGATACAAATGTCCAAAAAGAGAAAAAATGAAGAAAAAGAAAAGGGAGTGGGAAAGAACTTCGTAAAATAAAAAAAGTTGAAAAGGTTCCCCAAACCTTTTCAATTTTCCCACCCCCGCGCAGTTGATTAGGAAGTACGAATGTTTCAAACATGAGTAGTTCCAATCAACCACTGCGTCATACTACTATTCCTATCAAAAAGCGAAGGCTGGACACTTTATGCCCAGCCTTCTTTCTTTATTAAACGCGTTCTACTTTACCAGATTTCAATGCACGAGCTGAAGCCCAAACTTTTTTAGGTTTACCATCGATAAGGACAGTTACTTTTTGAAGGTTTGGTTTTACGGCACGTTTGGTTTGGTTCATCGCGTGTGAACGGTTGTTTCCTGATACAGTCTTACGACCAGTAAAATAACATACTTTAGCCATTCTGTTTTGCCTCCTATTAGATCTAATATTACGGATGTGCTAGCACCACATACCGTACTATATTACCAAAAAAACTTTCTCTTGGCAAGACCTTTGAATAAGTTTTTCTTAGATCGGCTTATGAAAAGTTATTCGCCCTGTTGTAAAATGAAGTGCAACACAAAAGACACGTTCATCTGATATACTAGAATTGCGAAAAACAGCAT
>NZ_JAHZQQ010000090.1 GCF_019930045.1 Streptococcus australis
CTTTATGCTGTTTTTCGCAATTCTAGTATATCAGATGAACGTATCTTTTGTGTTGCACTTCATTTTACAACAGGGCAGAAGAAGCAATCGTGCAAAAAAGAGAAAAAAATCTTGACAGTGAAAGTACCGCTATGTTACAATAATAGACGGTACTTTTTACTTTTGGTCTCTCAAGAGTGTACAGGGACGTGCTGACAAATGTTGCAAAAGTACACACAGATGGTAGCTGTCACCAAGTGTATCATCACCAAAAATAAAAAAATACAGGAGAATGTAGATGCCTACAATTAACCAATTGGTTCGCAAACCGCGTAAATCAAAAGTAGAAAAATCTAAATCACCAGCTTTGAACGTTGGTTACAACAGTCATAAAAAAGTTCAAACAAACGTTTCTTCACCACAAAAACGTGGTGTTGCAACTCGTGTTGGAACAATGACACCTAAAAAACCTAACTCTGCCCTTCGTAAATTCGCTCGTGTACGTTTGAGCAACTTGATCGAAGTTACTGCCTACATCCCAGGTATCGGACACAACTTGCAAGAGCACAGCGTGGTGCTTCTTCGCGGTGGACGTGTAAAAGACCTTCCAGGGGTACGTTACCATATCGTCCGTGGTGCACTTGATACTGCAGGTGTTAACGATCGTAAACAAGGCCGTTCTAAATACGGTACTAAACGTCCAAAAGCATAAGGAAAGGGGATAAAGAGAAATGAGTCGTAAAAATAGAGCTCCAAAGCGCGATGTATTGCCAGATCCGCTTTACAATTCACAACTAGTTACTCGTCTTATCAACCGCGTTATGCTTGATGGTAAACGTGGTACAGCAGCTTCAATCGTTTATGGTGCTTTTGAGCAAATCAAAGAAGCTACTGGAAATGACGCGCTTGAAGTATTTGAAACAGCAATGGAAAACATCATGCCTGTACTTGAAGTACGTGCACGTCGTGTTGGTGGATCTAACTACCAAGTCCCAGTTGAAGTTCGTCCAGAACGTCGTACAACACTTGGACTTCGTTGGTTGGTAACCATCGCTCGTCAACGTGGTGAGCACACAATGGTTGACCGCCTTGCTAAAGAAATCTTGGATGCTGCAAACAACACTGGTGCAGCAGTTAAGAAACGTGAAGACACTCACCGTATGGCTGAAGCTAACCGTGCCTTCGCACACTTCCGCTGGTAAGAAAATGATACCAAGAGCGCTAAAGGCCCAAGGCAAAAATAGGAAACTGATGCAGTGTTCCGTGAACACAAAGCAGTTTATCTTTTTTGCGCCGGGCCTCGCTCGGGTTCAAATCAGTTAACTTGAGCTTTTAGCCCGAGTTCAATTGAGCTCAAATCAGCTAAATCAAACAGGATAAACAATGAGAACGGGTAGGTCCTGCCTATCCGTTTTTGTTAAATCATGTTATAATAGTATAGAAATAAAAAATATAGGAGAACAAAACCTCATGGCACGCGAATTTTCACTTGAAAAAACTCGTAATATCGGTATCATGGCCCACGTCGATGCTGGTAAAACAACTACAACTGAGCGTATCCTTTACTACACTGGTAAGATTCACAAAATCGGTGAAACTCACGAAGGTGCGTCACAAATGGACTGGATGGAGCAAGAACAAGAACGTGGTATCACTATCACATCTGCTGCGACAACTGCTCAATGGAAAGACACTCGTGTTAACATCATCGACACACCAGGACACGTGGACTTCACTATCGAAGTACAACGTTCACTCCGCGTTTTGGACGGTGCTGTAACGGTTCTTGACTCACAATCAGGTGTTGAGCCTCAAACAGAAACAGTTTGGCGCCAAGCGACTGAATACCGTGTTCCTCGTATCGTATTTGCGAACAAGATGGATAAAATCGGTGCTGACTTCCTTTACTCAGTAAGCACACTTCATGATCGTCTTCAAGCAAACGCACACCCAATTCAATTGCCAATCGGTTCAGAAGATGACTTCCGTGGAATCATCGACTTGATCAAGATGAAAGCTGAAATCTACACCAACGACCTTGGTACAGATATTCTTGAAGAAGATATCCCAGCTGAATACCTTGACCAAGCTCAAGAATACCGTGAAAAATTGGTTGAAGCAGTTGCTGAAACTGATGAAGACTTGATGATGAAATACCTTGAAGGTGAAGAAATCACTAACGAAGAATTGAAAGCTGCTATCCGTAAAGCAACTATCAATGTTGAATTCTTCCCAGTGCTTTGTGGTTCTGCCTTCAAGAACAAAGGAGTTCAATTGATGTTGGATGCAGTCCTTGACTATCTTCCAAGCCCACTTGATATCCCTGCAATCAAGGGTGTAAACCCAGATACAGACGAAGAAGAAGAACGTCCAGCATCTGATGAAGAGCCATTTGCAGCTCTTGCCTTCAAGATCATGACCGACCCATTCGTAGGTCGTTTGACATTCTTCCGTGTTTACTCAGGTGTCTTGAACTCAGGTTCATACGTATTGAACACTTCTAAAGGTAAACGTGAACGTATCGGACGTATCCTTCAAATGCACGCCAACACTCGTATGGAAATCGAAACAGTTTACTCTGGAGATATCGCAGCTGCTGTTGGTTTGAAAGATACAACAACTGGTGACTCATTGACAGATGAAAAAGCGAAAATTATCCTTGAGTCAATCGAAGTTCCAGAACCAGTTATCCAATTGATGGTTGAGCCAAAATCTAAAGCAGACCAAGATAAGATGGGTATCGCCCTTCAAAAATTGGCTGAAGAAGATCCAACATTCCGCGTTGAAACAAACCCTGAAACTGGTGAAACAGTTATCTCTGGTATGGGTGAGTTGCACTTGGATGTCCTTGTTGACCGTATGAAACGTGAATTCAAGGTTGAAGCAAACGTTGGTGCTCCTCAAGTATCTTACCGTGAAACATTCCGCGCTTCTACACAAGCACGTGGATTCTTCAAACGTCAATCTGGTGGTAAAGGTCAGTTTGGTGATGTTTGGATCGAATTTACTCCAAACGAAGAAGGTAAAGGATTCGAGTTCGAAAATGCGATCGTCGGTGGTGTGGTTCCACGTGAATTCATCCCTGCAGTAGAAAAAGGACTTCAAGAATCTATGGCGAACGGTGTGCTTGCGGGCTACCCAATGGTTGACGTGAAAGCTAAGCTTTACGATGGTTCATACCACGATGTCGACTCATCTGAAACTGCCTTCAAGATTGCTGCATCTCTTGCTCTTAAAGAAGCAGCTAAATCAGCTCAACCAGCTATCCTTGAACCAATGATGCTTGTAACCATCACAGTTCCTGAAGAAAACCTTGGGGATGTTATGGGTCACGTAACTGCTCGTCGTGGACGTGTAGACGGTATGGAAGCACACGGTGCAAGCCAAATCGTTCGTGCTTATGTACCACTTGCTGAAATGTTCGGTTACGCTACTGTCCTTCGTTCTGCAACTCAAGGACGTGGTACTTTCATGATGGTATTTGACCACTACGAAGATGTACCGAAATCAGTACAAGAAGAAATCATTAAAAAAGCTAAAGGTGAAGCATAATTTTACCGTCTAGCTAAAAGCTTTCCTCATAGGAGGATAGCTTTTTTTGATTCGATAAATTGTAAAATATAGTGCAACAAAAAAACTCATAGCGTTTCATTGGGGTAAACTGTAAGTATTCACACAA
>NZ_JAHZQQ010000091.1 GCF_019930045.1 Streptococcus australis
GAAGCACTTGTTGATTGTGATTCTGATACGGATTCTGACGCTGATTCACTTAATGAGGCAGATGTCTCTTCTGATTCTGAAGCGCTCACTGATTGGGATTCTGACTCTGAAAGTGAGGACGACGCCTCTTCTGACAATGAAACAGAGGTTTCTTCAGACTCTGATGCGCTCTCAGACTGAGATTCTGATTCTGAAAGTGAGGATGAGGCTTCTTCCGATAAGGAAGCGGAAGCTTCTTCAGAAAGAGAAACGGATTCTGATACTACTTCTGATGTGCTCTCCGAAAGGCTACTTGAAAGGCTCATCGATTGACTGGTCGTATCCACCTCAGATTCAATAACCTTACTACCACTAAAGAAATTGATTTTATTGTTATCTGTTTTACCTGCAAAAGGAGAGAAGGTGAAGGAAGTATCAGCTCCAGTAACTGGAACCGTCCAAGTTGATGTGAGGCCGTACCCTTGCTTAGCCTGATAACCGTTCATCTGGTAACCATTTGCCCAAGTAAAGCCATCTCCTTGCTTCACAATCGGTGTTGTATTCGCCTTCGGATTAGTAACTTGATTTCCTTGTGAATCCGTAATATAACTTGTTACATTAGAAGGAGATCCAAAGCCCTTGCCTAAGGTAAACATCGTTTGTGTTGAGGTTCCTGAATTATAGATCGAATAGCCAGAGGATAAAGCTGCTGGTTTCTCTACACCAGGTGTTTCAGGGTTATCGTAAGTGACCGTATATGTAAAGGTCACTGTTGTTCCATCGTTAAAAGCTTTTAGCTTATAGTAAATTGGAATCTTATAGTTGGTATCTACTCCTGATCCTACATGCAGCTTGGTTTCCCCAGTTGCAATATTCAAAGTCGCCTGAATAGCCGTTTCACCATTGACAGTTGCATTGCCAGTAAAACCTGCTGCATTCAAGGTGACCATTAATTCATCGATAGATTTTCCTAAACGATCGCGTTGCTCAGCATAAGCCTGTGCAGAAACATTGGCATTGATCAAGCTATTGCTAGCTGTCAACTCTGTTTGGACTTTGGCAATCGCTGATTCAAGGGCTTCTTTACGCTCTGAAATCGTCAAATTCGATGAATAATTTCCAGCTAACTTGTTCAAAATTTCTGCTTCTGAAACGTTTTGTGCCAAGACAGTTCTTTCATCTGTTGTAGCAGGTGACTGCTTGGTTTCTTCCGTACCTTCTGACTCAGTTACAGCAACAGTTGATTCACTAAGAGCTGAGGACAACTCTTTAGAACCTTGTTCACTCAATGAAAGTGAGATAGAGCTTGATACAGACTCTGACAATGATACAGATGTGCTCTCAGAAACTGATGTAGATTCAACATTCTGCTCTGATACCGATTCCGATACAGAAGTTGTACCTAGAACCACACTATCTGCTTCTGCAAGTGCCTCAGTATCTAATTCAGATGCTGTCGTTGTTTCAGCACCTGTTTCATCAGCTTGAGCCGCTGTCGTCACGACAGCCCCACCAAGAATAGCCCCCGTTGCTAAGATCCCCTTCAACAAGGTCCGACTTGAGGCTTCTTTCACTGTCATGGATTCTGCAACTACATCTGCTACGACTAATTCTTCAACTTGACCACGGACTACTTTAAAAAGACCCAAGTTGGAAGTTGCTGCACGAAGCCAATTTTTCCCGGATTTGATTAATTTATATCGGGTTACACGATCGGTTTCACGAAATGATCCATTTGAACGTTTAAAAAACATGAACGATTTACTCCTATGATTTTTACTAATGTATTATTATACACTTTTTAAGTTTAAATGTAACTTAAAGTAACTCATATTTTGAATTTGTCAAATTTCTGATAATTTACTTTTTTTAAACTATTTTCAATTGCTTTTTTCTTCCAAAAATACGAAGTCGTTTTCAATCCTAATTTATCAATTTTTTAAAGGTAGTCTTATAGATTTTCAAATTTTTGCATCCTGAAGATTGACTCATCCGAAGCTTATTCGATCACTTCTTCTTTCACTTCTCACAGTTTTTTTGCCTTATACAAATAAAAAGAGGGAACGATTTGTTCCCTCTTTTTTAGGTTTTACAAGCTACTATAGCTGTCAAAAGCGACGACTCTTCTTTCCAAAACGGAAGCTAGTCATTCACTCTAGTAAGATGAATTATTTTTCATCTTCTTTTTTGCGACGACCAAGTGTTGCAAGACCTGCAAGACCTGCGATTGCTCCAAGTACGCCAGTAGCTACTGATTGAGCTTCACCAGTATTTGGAAGTTGCTCAAGAGCTGGAGCTGGTTTAGCTGGTTGCTCTGGAGTAGGGTTAACTGGAGTTGGATCTACTGGTTTATTCGGAGTTGGATCCACTGGTTTTTCAGGAGTTGGATCTACCGGTTTGTTTGGAGTTGGATCCACTGGTTTTTCAGGAGTTGGATCTACTGGTACATTTGGTGTTGGAGTCTTCACAAGTTTGTACACATAAGTGACATTCTTATCACCCTTGATGACTTGACCTGTAGCTGAATCTGTTGTTGTCAAATGTCCATCAACGTCAACTTTACCTACAGAGTAGTTACCTGCTGGTACCAATACATAGATCTTACCATCTGGTGTGATGATTGTATTCGGACGGTTATCGATTACTGTATCGTAGTATTTACCTACTGGTTGTGCATATTCGTCTGTTACAGAATTCTTAAGTGTGTTACCAAATTCATCTACATAGTGAACATAGACGTTACCAGTTGGTGTAGATGGTTCTTCTTTAAGTTTGTAGATATATGTTACATTCTTATCGCCTTCGATAACTTTACCTGTTGTTGTATCTGATGATTCAAGGTGACCTTGTCCATCCACTTTACCTACTGGGTAGTTACCTGCTGGTACCAATTCATATGTCTTACCATTGTATTGGATTTCTTGTGGACGGTTGTCTACTACTGTATCGTAGTCTTTATCAACTGGTTGATCTTGTTCATCAACAACTGAAGTCTTGATTGTGTTACCTTCAGTATCTTTATAGTGAACGTAGACGTTACCTTTCACTTCCTTATAAACATAAGTGATGACTGAACGTGGTTTCTCAACCTTACCTTTGATTGGATCAGATGATTCAAGGTGGCCATCTCCATCGACTTTACCTACTGGGTAGTCACCTTTTGGTACGATCTTGTATGTCTTACCATCTGGTGTCTTGATTGTGTTAGGTTTTTCACCTTCCTCAGTTGTGTCATATGGAGTATCATATGGTGAGTTTGGTGTGTCTTGACGTGGTTTTTGAAGCTCTTTACCGTTTTCATCTACATAAGTAATGATAACTTCACCCTTAGGTTGTGTTGGCTCTTCTTTAAGTTTGTAGATATATGTTACATTCTTATCGCCTTCGATCACTTTACCTGTTGTAGCGTCATCACCTTTCCAGTGACCTTGTTCGTCGACTTGACCTACTGGGTAGTTACCTGCTGGTACCAACTCATAAGTCTTACCTTGGAAT
>NZ_JAHZQQ010000092.1 GCF_019930045.1 Streptococcus australis
CTAGTAAATGTGTTGCAACTCTACTATACAGGATTTATTCCTTTTTGTGTTTACACAACTTATTGTACACTACCTTTGTAAAGTCTATGAACGCATCATTTAAATCAATTTCACAAAGGAACTCCATTAATTTTATCATAAATCATTAGGAAACACACACATAATTTCATTTTAAATAGTCGTATAACGAACACCTTTATACATATTAACCTTATCGGTATAAGCTAGAGAATTCAAGACCTAGCTATTTTAAAATTTTATCTTTCATTCTGGTAGAGAAAAGATAAAAATTTTTAATCCTTATAGAATATGCAATCTTAAAAAAAGACAATGACCTCATTCCTTAATACTGGAGAACAAGGTCATTGCCAAATTTTTTATGCATCATCCAAAAGTATTTTTAAACAAACTAAAATAAAGTCACTTAACTTTCATCTTGGTTATTTTTCTTTTTCCTATTAGTAATAACCCAACTAAACCAGCTAATAGACCTAGCCCAGATCGGGAAGTATTAGATGAGTCTGAGGCTAATATTGACACAAACGAACTGATCGAAGATGATCCTGAACCGCTAATTGAGGCTGACTCAAACTCACGCGCTGAAACAGATTCTGAGACAGATATATTTACTGACTCTGAGGCTGACCTGCTTGCCGAGTCTGATGCACTGGTTGACGCAGACTCTGAGGCTGATGTACTTTGGGACACAGATTGAGATTTATATTCTTTATTTGATACTGTCTCATCCTATAAATTGTAGGAAAATATTGTTGTGAACCTGAGCTAACTTTAATATTATCGTTATAATAGACAGTTGCTATCCCAGAATCACTCACATCGATACTAGAAATGCGTTCACTTCCATTTTAAATCACCTTATCATGTGCTTTTTTTTATTTCTTGACGTACTTTTTCTTTATCAGATTCTGTTAAATGCTCTTTATCTTTAACCGATGTAATACTAATCTTTAGTTTAGCAAATAAGTTCTTCAGCTAATCTTGTTGAATAGTAAACTCTATAGTCGTTGCTGAATTCCCACTTGGATCAATAGCTGTAACCTTTCTACCCCAACGATTTCCATCCCTCCAAATCAAATCACGATCAGGAATTACATTAACTGTTACAATTGCTTGTTCATCATTTGTAATCATATTTACGATATTAGCAACACTTCCACTCATTTCAAATTTTAGAGATGAAATTTTACCAGAATCATCCACCGCTTTAAATGTTAAATTAACATTTTCACCACGATAAACATAAATTTCCTTTGTTTCTTTATTGTCGTAAGGAATAATAGGTTTTGGCCGTTCATTGACTGTAACTGATTGTGGAATTGGATCACTCTTTGTCCCATCCTTATAAACAATGATTGCTATCCCATTTTTTGAAACTTCGATATTTTGGATACAATGTGTTGCCTGATTATTCTTAGCAAAGCTAGCATTTTGAACAGATAATATCTCCGTTGATGTTAAGTCATTATTATCTACAACAGGAGTAATTTCAGGATTTGTAACCACAAGACGGTTTATAAGTTGCCATTGAGTGATACGAACATTTCCCAGACTATCATTACCTGTTTGATTACGTGCATCATTTTCATCCTTCGCAACAGCATTCCGTTGCCAACTATTACCAGAGCTCCACTTCAAATTATCTTTTAGATGGACATGAACAGTTATACGAGCTGGCTTATCCGTTGTTGCTGTTATATTCCCCCCCCTGTCAAATAAGCTAACGTGCCAGTTCCATATTCTGCACCCGTATCTCCTTGGAAGAAATTACTTGTTAAAGTAGCTCCGTCAGGGCTTGCTTTAGACACGACTTTAAACTCTTTTAGCTTTCCAGTTTCATCCGTAGCTGTGAAATCTATGGTAAAGTCATCACCAGCATATATGATATGCTCATTTCCTTGATCAGTCCTTGAACTTGGAGTAGAGGGAATCTCTTTGCCATCACGTGTCATAATCGCTCAAACTGTAGCTCCCCCTCTCAAAATATCTAAACCTGTTAAAGAAGTAGCTAAACTATCCTCTACAACATCCGTCTTCACTTGAGATGTATCAACTTGTCCTCTGAGAACCTTTAGCAACCCGAAATGAGAAGTTGATGCCCGAAGACAATGCTTCCCTGATTTAATTAATTTAAAACTAGTCTGACGATTAATTTCCCTAAACTGTCCTTTTTGTCGTCTAAAGAAGATATACTTTCCTTCCTCTATTCAATTAGTTATCAAATAAATGTTGTGCAATTCGCTATGTTCATCCATGAGGGAGTATCAATCAACGAAATATTAGAATTTTATAATTTAAACTAAATCCAATCGACTACACCAAATTATTAGCATTTAAGTAAAAAATATCCCATCCTACATTATGAACATAATTGCACATTTTAACACATTTTGTTAATAATTTATAATATTATGGTTCAAAAATATGAATAATCTATTCACTATTTATTTTTCAAAAAATGCTACTTTGAACAACATAAGAAAATTAAGTATAGTTAAAATAAAAGGTACATTTAAACATAACATTTAGAGTCCTTGATCACACAAATCAAAATAAATCAAAGAAATTGATCTAACTAACTACTATTATACTGGAGTTTAAAAACCTAAAGAACAAAAAAACGAGGAGAAATTATTCTCCTCGTAATCTAGTTAAAACCAACTAATGAGTGGAAACTCAAACTATAAGATGATTTAACTATTCTTCTTCTTTGCGTTTCTTCGAAACAAGTAATCCACCTGATAAGGCCGATAGAACTGCAAGACCAAGCGCTACAACTGATTGTTTTTCACCAGTATTAGGAAGGGTAGATACTTCTGCTTTAGATCCTGGGTTCACAACTGGCGCATCTGGTGCTGTCTTATCAGCGGCTTTACCAACGGTTGCTGTAGTTGGAGTTGATGTGTTGTTTGAAGCGTCTGTTGCTGTGACAGAAATTTCGTCGTTTTCATTCAAGCCAGATACTGGAATGCTGAAGGTACCGTCTTCACCGGCTGTTACAGATTTCTTAGCTCCGCCTGGAAGAGTGACTTCGACTGTTGAGCCTGCTTCTGCTTTACCTGTGATTGCTTCATCTCCAGCTTTAACTGGGTTCACAACTGGCGCATCTGGTGCTGTCTTATCAGCGGCTTTACCAACGGTTGCTGTAGTTGGAGTTGATGTGTTGTTTGAAGCGTCTGTTGCTGTGACAGAAATTTCGTCGTTTTCATTCAAGCCAGATACTGGAATGCTGAAGGTACCGTCTTCACCGGCTGTTACAGATTTCTTAGCTCCGCCTGGAAGAGTGACTTCGACTGTTGAGCCTGCTTCTGCTTTACCTGTGATTGCTTCATCTCCAGCTTTAACTGGGTTCACAACTGGCGCATCTGGTGCTGT
>NZ_JAHZQQ010000093.1 GCF_019930045.1 Streptococcus australis
CCTCTATACTGTTTTTTGCAACTCTAGTATATCAGATGAACATGTCTTTTGTGTTGCACTTCATTTTACAACAGGGCTAATTATTTATTTCGTAACCTTCATTGATCCCAAAATTTTTTCTTTTGCTATAGTCGTTCCATCTTCTGTCTTAATGTGTAGACGAATACTTACATCTTGGGCAGAGTAGCCGTTTTCAACAAGCCAAACAGGAAAAGTTTCATTCTTGACCTGCAACACTTTATCAGCAAATTCTTGAATATTATCTTTTGAATTATATTTAAAGTCTTGTGGAACAGTCAAATATAGTATAAGCCCTCTCCCTGTAGCACTATAAACTTGCCCCGTCTCTTTAACCATCTCATTCAGTTTATTCTGAAATTGACTAGCGTATTTTTGAAACCCTTCATCATTAAATTTTTTTGACGCTAAAGTTGATGAACTTACTTCTGAAGTCGAGGAGGACGCTTGAGTTGTTGTCGATAAACTCGAAGATGAACTACTTGAACTAACAACAGATCTGACCGAAGTTTGTTGAGTTTTTTCCTCTCTAAAGAATAAACCAAATATAGCAAAACTAATTAAAGAGACCAAAACTGAAATGTTTCGATATTTTATATTAGGTTGTTTTTTTATAAAATACCACACACCAACTAAACCACAAAATGTAATAAATGAAATAATAAATCTCATAATAACCTCCTATTCATTTTTCAATCTTATCTTTTACTTTTTTTATACTTAATAAATATCTATAACTACTCCAACTTTTCGAAAATACAATTCTACTATATAGAACTATATAGACGTGAGTTACTAATCAAGCTCAATTAAAATGAATCTTATTATTACCCTCTGCAAATGATTCAAGAGTGAACAAATAAGAAATGTAGGTAAACTCTAGAAAATATAATTTAAGAAACTAGAACTCTATATGGAATTCATTAAAGAATTTATGATTACTATTATTTGAAATTTCTTCAAATGTCATGATCTTCTACTTTGCTTCATACTCCCTTTCATTATAACAAAAATCAAGCTTTCTCGTTGCTTTTCAACAGCAAAAAGGAGGAGCTTCCTCCCCCTTTTCACTCTATTCGGCATGTTCTGTCTTGTTCTTTTTCAAAGCGCGTATCGTGAACCAATAGTAAATCATCAATCCTATAACGATGATCACCGTCGGCAAAATGATAGTCATGCTGGAATTCTGAATCCCTTGGGCCAAAGTCCAGCGATGCAAGAATCCCACTACTAAGAAGGACAGAATCGGAAAGATGAAGGCACGAGCAAACTCTTCTTTCCACTGCCAGAGGATAAGTCCTGCACTAGCCCCTGTCATCAGGAAGGCATCCCATGGACTAGGTACCGTCAACCAACCTAGAGTTGGCAAGAAACGGACCCCTATCATTTCACTGATGAAATAGATCCCAAGGACGAGAACAACTGCCACATAAATTGCTTTTTTTGACTTTTCTTCTGCAAAAATGAGGTGACGAAGGAGATAAAATAGTATCCCAACGGCTAAAAGTCCTAAAATACTATCCGTTAGATAGACCAGGGGCTTGAGAACCAGGACTGCTTGCGAGGCAAAATCACTTAAGAGGCGATAAAAAATCACAATTCCCGAGACAATCGCCCCATACTTCAGAACAGACCGCGTGGATTCTTTAAGCATATTTTCTATGATTTGGTCTGCCATTCCCTTGGGATCCTGTCCAAAATAGTCCTTGGCTGTCAATCCATCACCGCTTGCTTGTGAAAAATCTAGCGCTAAATTATAGACCTGCTCTCTTAAAGCTTTCTCCTCATATAAGAAGCCGGCAAAATTGAAATAATCCCAGAGATCTTGGAAATAAGCTTGGTCCTCCTGGCTAAAGGTTTGAACCAAAGCCTGCGTTTCTTCATAATAAATAGCTGATGTCATGATGTTTCCCCCTTTCTTTGGAGACGAAATACAATGAAGGACAAGACTAGTCCTATCAGAGGGAGTAGCCAGCGTAATAAATTAGCAGTTCCTGGATTCACAAAGCGAACACAGCATCCAGTTACAAAGAAAGTCACTCCCATGACCAGTAGGCTAACAGCAAGCCGTCCTTGATTTCTATAGGTCATAATCGTAAATCCAAGAAGAATCAGAAATGCAAGAACAATCGCCCAACCATCTGGCAAAAGGATACTTCGATTCAGACTCAAATGGTCAGAAAACACGCGCTCTATCCTAGGAGACAGGATCAAACTAATCACACTGATAACAAGAGCCCAAGGCCACTTGATTTCCCCATAGCTCTGCTTGCACCAAAGCCACATCATAAATTGACTGTACACAAAGAAAGTAAGTAGATCTAGCAGGTATGTTAAGGGGGCAACCACCAGTGGCAACATCCAGGCAAAATCCATTACAAATCGCATGCCAACGAAAATCGTTCCAAGAATCAAGAATAACCCCACATAAGAACCTAGCCTGCGTCTAGGTAACTCCGAGAGAACTTGGTCCATCATGGCCCTTGGATCCTTTCCAAAATAATCCACTGCCCGATTACCCTCTTTCTCAGCAACTTTTAAATCGCAAACCATATTGTAGAGCTGTTCACCCAGTAGCTCATCATCATAAAAATAGGACTTCACTCCAATATAAGCTACCATTTTTTTCATATAGGATTGATTGTCCTTATTTAGGTGCATCAATTCGGCTGACATTTTTTCTGTATAATCTTCGATCATGCTTCCCCCTCCTTTTTCACGCGTTCTACTTTAATGACCAGATCCTGCCACTGGTTCCAAAATTCCTCTAGGCGCTCTCTTCCTTCCATGGTTAGAGAGAAATATTTGCGATCAGGTCCATCCGGAGAGGGCCTCATTTCTCCTACTATAACTCCCTGCTTCTCTAGCTTCTGAAGCAAGGGATAAACGGTCCCCGCAACGATCTTATCGAAGCCGGTTTCCTTGAGACTTTGGATCAATTCATAGCCATAAATAGATTTTTTTGAAATAATTTCTAAAACACAACCTTCCAAGACACCCTTGAGCAATTGCGACTCTTTCATCCTGCTCCCCCTTTCTATACCGCCTCTTTTTGGCTAGTTTGTTTTACATACTAGTACTTTCATTATTAGTATACTCCTCCTTAGCTAGTTTGTAAAGCATAATAGTTAAAAATACTGCATGAAACTCGATAAAAACGAACATTATGACTAAATATACAATTATTTTTAAATAAGATAAATTGCAAGAATAAGTGCAACATTTACTTGAACTCATCCTCTAGAGCTTCACAAGCAGTTCTGTAAGCT
>NZ_JAHZQQ010000094.1 GCF_019930045.1 Streptococcus australis
TTAGCTTACAGAACTGCTTGTGAAGCTCTAGAGGATGAGTTCAAGTAAATGTTGCACTTATTCTTGCAATTTATCGTATAAAAAATAGTTGTTTTTCGGAAAGTTAGCTATTAATATTTATCAATGATAAAAATAGCATGTTTTAAGGGACTGACCCCAAAAAGTGAGAATTTAATAAAAAGACTTGACATAATTCGTTTACAATGGTAAACTTATTTTAAACATATTCGTTTACATATGTAGACAACTAGAGAGGAAGAAGAATGAGCACAATAGAATTTAATACTTATATCACAGATGCAGAATGGGAAGTCATGCGTGTAGTTTGGGCAAATGATCGAGTAACTAGTAAAAAAGTCATTTCCGTATTGCAAGAAAAAATGGACTGGACACAATCCACTATCAAAACGATCTTAGGTCGATTAGTTGGAAAAGGCGTACTAAATACAGAGCATGAAGGTAGAAAGTTTATTTACACTGCCAATATTGAAGAGACAGAAGCCGTAAGGGATTATGCAGAAGATATTTTTAACCGTATTTGCAATAAGAAAGTCGGAAATGTAATAGGAAGCATCATTGAAGATCATGTTTTAAGCTTCGATGATATAGATCGACTAGAAAAAATATTAGAGATGAAAAAATCTTTCGCAGTAGAAGAAGTGGATTGCAATTGTCCAGAAGGACAATGCGAATGTCATTTACATCATCATTAAGCATAAGGAGGAATTTAAAATGAATAATGACAACAAATATTCGTCCCATAATCACCATGATTATGACGACATGGATAAGTTAAAACACGAGCATGGAATCACAGATGAACATGGATACCATAAGGATCAACATCAAGTACATCATGCTGGGCATGATCACAGCGGGCACAGTGGGCATGATCACAGCGGGCACAGTGGACATGATCACAGCGGGCACAGTGGGCATAATCACAGCGGACACAGTGGGCATAATCACAGCGGACACAGTGGGCATAATCACAGCGGACACAGTGGGCATGCCCACCATCATCACGGAAGCTTTAAGGAACTTTTCTTAAAGTCATTGCCACTAGGAATCATTATTATGCTCTTAGTCCCTTTGCATGGATTTGAACTACCATTCCAGTTTACTTTTCCATATTCTGATATTGTAGTAGCTATTTTATCTACTATATTAATTATTTATGGTGGACGTCCATTCTATCAAGGTGCAGTTGACGAATTTAAACAAAAAGAACCTGGAATGATGGCACTCGTTTCTTTAGGTTTAAGTGTTTCATATTTATACAGTATTTATGCTGTGATCATTACCTACGTAACGGGTGAACACGTGATGGACTTTTTCTTTGAATTTGCTTCATTACTATTAATCATGCTATTAGGTCACTGGATTGAGATGAAAGCTATTGGAGAAGCAGGAGACGCACAAGCAGAATTGGCTAAGTTAGTGCCGAAAGATGCTCACGTTGTATTAGAAGACGATTCAATTGAAACACGACCAGTTGCTGACTTACAGGTAGGTGATTTAATTCGTGTTCAAGCCGGAGAAAATGTGCCAGCAGACGGGATTATCGAGCGTGGCGAATCACGTTTAAATGAAGCTCTTTTGACTGGAGAATCAAAAGCAGTTAAAAAAGGCCCTGGCGATGAAGTAATCGGGGGCTCAACAAATGGAGAAGGGGTTCTTTATATTAAAGTGAATGAGACAGGTGATCAATCCTTCATCTCTCAAGTTCAGAATTTAATCAGCCAAGCTCAAAGTCAGCCTTCCAGAGCAGAAAATATTGCTCAAAAGGTTGCAGGGTGGCTCTTCTATATTGCTGTTATTGTCGCGCTAATTGCTTTTGTAGTGTGGATGATTATTGGAGATATCCCAACGGCAGTTATATTTACTATTACTACATTAGTTATTGCTTGTCCGCACGCATTGGGTCTGGCTATTCCATTGGTAACCGCCCGTAGCACAAGCTTAGGAGCTAGCCGTGGCTTACTAGTAAAAGACCGCCAAGCCTTAGAAATAGCTCAAGATGCAGATGTGATTATTTTAGATAAAACGGGTACTTTAACAACTGGTGAATTTAAAGTATTAGATGTAAAACTTCTTAATGACAAATATACAAAAGAGGAAATCATTGCCTTATTGGCAGGTATTGAAGGAGGATCTAGCCACCCAATTGCTCAATCAATTATAAGGTTCGCCGAGCAGCAAGATATACGTCCAGCATCTTTTGATTCGATTGATGTGATTTCCGGTTCTGGAGTAGAGGGTAAAGCAGGTGGGCACCGTTACCAATTAATCAGTCAAAAAGCCTATGGACGTAATCTTGATATGGATATTCCAAAAGGAGCAACTCTTAGTGTCTTAGTAGAAAACGATGATGCCATTGGTGCTGTAGCTTTAGGGGACGAATTAAAACCAACGAGTAAAGAGTTAATTAAAGCTCTTAAAAAGAACAATATTCAACCAATTATGGCAACAGGTGATAATGAAAAAGCGGCTCAAGGCGCAGCAGAAGTTTTAGGGATTGAATATAGATCAAATCAATCTCCACAAGACAAATATGAGTTGGTTAAAACACTTAAAGATGAAGGAAAGAAAGTTATCATGGTAGGTGATGGTGTAAATGATGCTCCTTCTCTTGCCTTAGCAGATGTTGGTATAGCTATAGGTGCTGGAACTCAAGTTGCATTGGATTCAGCTGATGTCATATTGACTCAATCCGATCCAGGAGATATTGAATCATTCATTGAATTAGCACACAAAACAACTCGTAAAATGAAACAAAACCTATTTTGGGGAGCTGGTTATAACTTTATAGCTATCCCTCTAGCTGCAGGAATTTTGGCTCCTATTGGTATCACATTAAGCCCTGCATTAGGAGCAATCCTAATGTCTGTGTCAACAGTCATCGTCGCCATTAATGCGATGTTATTAAGTTTATATCCAAAAAATAACGGTTAACAGATCGAATGATTGAAACTCCTTAAAGTATCAAGATACAATAGTTTTACAGGAGAAAAAGAGATGTAAGTACTGGCTCTTTGTAAAATCGTGTTGGTAGAAGTAGACGATTTTTCTACCAACACGATTTTTAATTTATTATAGAACTGATTTCTGTTAAAATCCTAAAAGCCACCTATTTCGACAGTTTTATAGCATGTTATTCTATTTTCTTGACAATAATACCACCGTCTCCACACGTTTTTTAACGATAAATTGCAAGAATAAGTGCAACATTTACTTGAACTCATCCTCTAGAGCTTCACAAGCAGTTCTGTAAGCTAA
>NZ_JAHZQQ010000095.1 GCF_019930045.1 Streptococcus australis
AGCTAGCTCAAACAGCTGGAAGAACACTCGCTTAATCAGAGGAATGACTTTGTTGCACTTGACTTGACAATTGGGGTATTTTTTTAGGTAAGAGAAGATTTGACTTTTAAAGTAGAAATCTTTTATTTTGTGAGTGTTTTCCTTACTCTATTTGACTGCACCACTCTTTGGCAAGGTCTTTTTGGGTAGACGAGGATCCAATCTATCCTCATTTTTTTGTGCTTCTTTCAGCAACTCCTCCCTCTGATTATTGATCTTACTTTCTTTTTTTAACCAGTTGAAAAACATATCTTTCCTTTCTTGAAAAAAGAGGCTTTTTATAACCTCTTCTTTACATTTTTAAGATTTTTTCGCATTTCCAGTTTCAAATAGAGGAGACAGAGGACGTTTTTCATGAATGCGGATAATCGCTTCTGCCAATAGTTTTGCGATGGAGATTTGTTCAATTTTATCGATTAAGCGCTCTTCAGGTAGGTAAATGGTGTCCAATACTACCAACTTCTTAATCGCTGATTTCTGAATATTGTCCATAGCTGGACCAGACAATACAGGGTGCGTACAACTTGCATAGACTTCTACTGCTCCTGCTTCAGCAAGTGCATCCGCAGCGTGGCAAATGGTTCCCGCAGTATCAATCATATCATCGATCAGGATACAAGTTTTCCCTTCAACGTTCCCAATGATGTTCATGACTTCGCTGGTGTTCATTTTATCGACACTCCGACGTTTATCAATGATGGCAATCGGTGTTTTCAAAAATTCAGCTAGCTTACGAGCACGCGTCACACCACCGTGGTCTGGACTGACTACCACATAGTCAGAACCAATCATGCCACGACGTTCAAAGTAGTCTGCAATCAATGGAGCACCCATCAAATGATCCACTGGAATATCAAAGAACCCTTGAATCTGAGCCGCATGCAAATCAATGGTTAAGAGACGATCGACACCCGCAATCTCTAACATATTGGCAACCAATTTGGAAGTAATCGGCTCACGAGCACGAGCTTTACGGTCTTGACGAGCATAACCATAATAGGGCATCACAACATTAATGGTTTGAGCACTGGCACGTTTTAAGGCATCTACCATGATCAAAATTTCCATTAAATTATCATTGACAGGAGAGCTTGTAGATTGAAGAATATACACCTCTTTACCACGAATAGACTCCTCAATATTGACTTGGATTTCCCCATCTGAAAATTGACGTACGGTCGACTTACCAAGTGGCAATCCCATCTCCTTAGAGACACGTTCAGCCAAATCTTGGTTAGAAGATAAAGCAAACAGCATTAAATCCGAAAACGACATGATTTCCTCCACATAAAATTAACCACAATGTACAAATTGTACAAATCTTCTCTTTACCCATTGTAACGCTTTTTACATGATTTTTCAATCCATAATCCATCAAAAATTAAAATAGTAACTATAGTAAAAAACACCCACGAAAAGTGAGTGTTTTAATTTCTTAGTTTGGATAGATATAAGTAACTGATCCTTGTGCATTCACTGGGTTGAACCATCCACGGTAGTTCCCAATGCTACGGATACCTAAGTAGTTAGATTCAGATACTTGGATACTTGTAGTAGATTGAACAGCTGTAACCACTGCTACGTGTCCATATCCACCGTCATTCCAACATGCAATAGCCCCAACTTGTGGTTGGCTACCAGTACGGAATCCAGCAGCTGCAGCACTTGCAGCCCACTGTGCTCCATTACCCCAGTAATCGCCAGCCCAAGGAGCCAATACTTTCGCACCCCAAGTACATTCACCTACTGGGTATGAACTTGCAGAAGAGCTGTATGTTGGACGACTAGTTGCAGCAGGTGTAGCAACAGTTTGAGTTTGAACTGCTGGTGCTACAGGAGTTGAAACAGTTGCTTGAGGTTGTGCACCTTCAGTTGCTGCTTGTTCAGCTGCTGGTGTTTGAGTAGCAGCTTGAACTTGTGCTTGCAAGCTAGTATTAGCAGATGCTTCTACAGCCTTACGCTGTTCTTCTTGTTGAGCACGGTATGCAGCTTCTGCAGCTGCTTTCTCAGCTGCTGCTTTCTCAGCTGCTGCTTTTTCTTCAAGCAAAGCATTCTTTTCATTTTCAGCTGTTGACTTTTCAGCCGCTAAATTCAATTGAGCGACTTTCAACTCAGCTTCCTTAGTTGCTAAAGCTTGTTCATCATCATTTAATTGTTGTTGGTTCGCAATAACAGTGTTAATGGCATCGTTGTTTTCTTTTTGCTTAGCATCGATATCTTCTTTATCACGTTTTTGCTCTTCCAACATTTTGTTATTCGCACTAGCAATTTCATTCATTGCAGAAACGCGTGAAATAGCTTCAGTCAAAGAACCAGAACTTACAATAGCGTTAATATAACTTGTAGCAGTTCCTGTTGTTTGAGCACTACGTGCTTGGTTCGCTAATGATTCTTGACGAGCAACAATGTTCTTAGAGAGCTCTTCAATCTCTGCAGAAAGTTTAGCAGACTCTTCATTCAAACGTTCATTTTCAGCTTTAAGAGTTTCTTGTTGTTTTTTGATTTCAGAAACTTGAGCTTGAATTTGATCAACTTGTGCTTGCGCACTTTGTTCTTTTGAACTCAAATCTGCAATTTTACTATCTTGTGCCGCAATTTTATCATCAGTAGAATCAGCCCCTACAGAAATAACTGTACCTACTTGTGATAAAGCAACTGTAGTAAGTAAAATGGTCGTTAATAATTTTTTCTTCATAAAATAAAAGACTCCTTCATATAAGACACTAACTAGTATAACAGAAAATGAAAGATTTTATATTACGCCTTTGTTACAATTTTATTTCTATTGATGTATCAAAGTAACAAAAAAAGTTAGCTAGAAAGCTAACTTGATTCCGTACGGAGAATGGGGGATTCGAACCCCCGCGCCAGTTACCCGACCTAACGATTTAGCAAACCGTCCTCTTCAGCCTCTTGAGTAATTCTCCAAAATGGGCACGAGTGGACTCGAACCACCGACCTCACGCTTATCAGGCGTGCGCTCTAACCACCTGAGCTACGCGCCCAAGTTAAAAACTTGGTAATGAACAAAAGTTCAAAGCGGGTGACGAGAATCGAACTCGCGACAACAGCTTGGAAGGCTGTAGTTTTACCACTAAACTACACCCGCTTATTATTAAAGAAAATGGCGCGAGACGGAATCGAACCGCCGACACATGGAGCTTCAATCCATTGCTCTACCAACTGAGCTACCGAGCCAAA
>NZ_JAHZQQ010000096.1 GCF_019930045.1 Streptococcus australis
TTTCTAGTAAATGTGTTGCAACTCTACTATACAGGATTTATTCCTTTTTGTGTTTACACAACTTATTGTACACTACCGTGTAATCTCATTTGATATAATTTTGATTTCATCTAATCTATCTTCTGAAACATATTTACTTCTCGCCATACGGTCTCGAACTGCCACGGTACCTTCCATAATCTCTGTAAAGTAAGAACCCAACTCTAAAGCATGATTTGCCTGATCAGCAAAAGTTAGGATATTACTTAGCATTGCTTCTTGTTTTGCAAACGAAGTGAATGTATCTACCGAATCAAAAGCGTTCTGTTGCAAATAATCTTCTCGAATTTGTTTAGCAATTTCCATCGTTAGTCGTTCATTATCAGACAGAGAATCAATTCCAACAAGACGAACAATTTCCTCTAAACTAGATTCCCGTTGTAAGTAGTTCATCGCACGAGTTATTTTACTATTCCAATCTGTCTTCTCTTTACCATCTATATAAGTGCCCACACTGTCTTTATATAGTGAATAAGATGTAAGCCAGTTAATTGCAGGAAAATGACGTCGCTGTGCCAACGGAGCATCAAGCCCCCAAAAAACTTTCACAATCCGTAAAGTGTTTTGAGTAACTGGTTCTGAAATATCTCCACCAGGTGGCGATACAGCTCCAATAGCAGTAATCGTTCCTTCACGTTCTGGAAGTCCTAGAACCTGAGAACGTCCTGCTCGTTCATAATATTCAGCGATACGACTTCCCAGATAAGCAGGATAACCCTCATCACCAGGCATTTCTTCTAGACGTCCTGACATTTCACGTAGAGCTTCTGCCCAACGTGAAGTTGAATCAGCCATAATGGCGACAGAGTAGCCCATATCACGAAAATACTCAGCCATGGTAATTCCTGTATAAATTGAAGCCTCACGAGCAGCAACAGGCATATTTGAAGTATTAGCAATCAGAACTGTCCGTTGCATAATTGATTGTCCGGTATTAGGGTCAATCAACTCAGGAAACTCATTCAGTACATCCGTCATTTCATTTCCACGTTCTCCACAACCGACATAAATAACAATATCAACATTGGCAAATTTAGCTACTTGGTGTTGTACAACTGTCTTTCCTGCTCCAAACGGTCCAGGAACTGCTGCAGCTCCCCCTTTGGTTACTGGAAAGAATGTATCAATAACTCGTTGACCTGTGATTAATGGTTCTTCTGGAATTAAACGTTTAGAAACAGGACGCGCCTTGCGGACAGGCCATTTTTGCATAAGCGTTCCTTTATAGAAACTACCGTCCAATTTTTTTATTTCATATACAACTTCATCAATTGTAAAATCGCCAGATGCAATAGAAACGACTTCTCCAGATACTCCATAAGGAACCATAATTTTATGATTAACTACCTCGGTTTCCTTGACAGTTCCAAGAATATCACCCGTACTCACTTTTTGACCAATTGCTATAGTGGAATCAAAATGCCACTTAATATCTCTATCCAAACTTGGAACTTCTACCCCACGAACTAGAAAATCATTATGAGTAGCCAATTTAAATCGATCTAATGGGCGTTGTATGCCATCAAACATTTGAGAAATCAATCCTGGACCTAATTCAACCGATAGAGGTTCTCCAGTTGTAACAACAGGTTCTCCCGGACCAAGACCAGATGTTTCTTCATAGACTTGGATAGATGCCTGATCTCTTCTCATTTCAATAATTTCACCGATTAACCCTAGCTTACCTACACGGCAAATATCTTGAATATTAGCCTCCTGCATACCTGATGCAATAACTAGAGGTCCCGATACTTTTATAATCTTCCCTTGAGTCAAAGTTATTCTCCTTACTAAGTCCAAAAATTATAGAATAATATTACAGACAATTTTGTACATTATTATAAAATATTGTGTCCTACTGCTTTCTCTACATTATCCTCTATACGTTTTAATCCTAAATTTAAACCTTGTTTATGAGTCGGTAATAAAATAATAGCAGGCACAACTTGAGAATCATAATGGCGAATTGTATCTAATATCATTGAAGCAATGTCTTCAGTGATATAAATGACACCATAATCAGATTGAGCTAATTTTCTTAGAGTATTTATAGCTTCTTGTTCTTGATAGGCAGGAAATATATCAAACCCAATCATGCTAAAAGGTAAAATAATATCATGGCTACCAATTATGCCAATTTTATACTTATTAGCTTCCATAATGCGGGCGTATCCTTTCTTTTATTGATTCATAAGGAATTGTATTTTGAAGAGCTGATATGATCATTCTAAGATTCTTTACTTCAAACTCACATCCCAATAAATATCTAGCAAGAACTAACGGCCCATCTACATTATACCTTCCTTGATCTAAAGTTTTATACAATAGTAAATCACATAAAAATTCTAACTCAGAAGATGAAATTGTTGCGTCCTGCATCTTCAATTCGTAAGTTGAAAAGATTGAATCTAAGCTTGGATTTATTTTATTGAACCACACAAATATTTCTTGATTTTCTACAACGTATATAAATTCTTTAGCAGAAATACTTCCTTCATCTGAAAGTAATTGTAAAATATCCCCATGACTCTTATTTTGAGATAAACCACGTTTTACAGTAATAATATTATAAAAGTCAATCATTGCAACAATAACCTGAGACAGCACCTCATCTAACTCATTAGATAAAAGTTTCAGATGTTTAAAATATGCTAGATCAGCTCCGGGTAGTGTACAATAAGTTGTGTAAACACAAAAAGGAATAAATCCTGTATAGTAGAGTTGCAACACATTTACTAGAA
>NZ_JAHZQQ010000097.1 GCF_019930045.1 Streptococcus australis
TTGTGTGAATACTTACAGTTTACCCCAATGAAACGCTATGAGTTTTTTTGTTGCACTATATTTTACAATTTATCTAAAGAAATAGAAAAAACCTAAACAGATACCAAACAGAAAACACGCACAAAGAGGTCGGTTTCTATCTTGTATATGTTTAGGTTTTGCCTGCATGATCAGTAACAATCCATGAACTTAGTATAGCACAAAAAAATTATTATGCAAGCGCTTTTATAAAATATTTTTGATTTTTTGTTTTCCTTCTCTTCCTTTCAGCATGAAAATTCTTCATAAATAAAGGTTTTAGTCTTTGTTCATCATGATAAAAACATTTTTATACAATAAGTTAAAAGTCTAGCAGAAACGATTCTACTAGACTTTTTCGTTACTCTATCACAATCATAGACTTGATGGTCTTGCGTTCATCCATATCTTTATAGGCTTGGTCGATTTCTTCTAAACTATAGCTGTGCGTAAAGACGCGTCCTGGATTGATGTCGCCATCAAGAACAGCCTTGAGCAAAAACTGTTTGTCATAGGTGGTGACAGAGGCTGCTCCACCTGCCACGGAAATATTTTGAGCAAAGGTTGAACCAAGAGCACGGTTATTGTAGTGAGGAACACCGACAAAACCTAGGCGCCCTCCATTGTGAAGAACCCCAAGGGCTTGGTCGACAGCTGTCGCTGTACCGACACATTCAAGAGCTACATCTGCTCCTCCACCAAGGATTTCACGAACCTTGGCAATCCCTTCTTCCCCACGCTCCGCTACGACCGCTGTTGCACCAAATTCTAAAGCCATTTGTTGGCGGTCCTCATGACGACTCATGAGGACAATTTGCGATGCTCCCCGCATCTTAGCTGCAATCACAGCACATTGACCAACAGCACCGTCACCAATAACAACTACCTTGTCACCTTTTTGCACATCAGCCACACGCGCCGCATGGTAGCCCGTCGGCATGACATCTGCCAGCGTCAAGAAGGATTTGAGCATGGCTTCTGTATAATCAGATGGCTGCCCAGGGATTTTGACAAGGGCCCAGTTGGCGTATTCAAAGCGCATGTACTCTGCTTGAACCCCATCAGACCAGTTGGTGCCGATATGGCGGTCACAGGTCCCATCATAGCCAGCACGACAGGCATCACACTCCCCACAACCATGAGTGAAAGGGGCGATGACAAAGTCTCCCGGTTTCACCGTTGTAATAGCTTCTCCGATTTCTTCAACGATCCCAATAGCTTCGTGCCCACTATTTTGGTGCCCCTCTTCAATATCTGGATTGCGGTAGCTCCATAGATCAGAGCCACAGACACAGGTGCGAACGATGCGGAGAATGACATCATCTGGTGCCTCGATGTGTGGACGCTCCACTTCTACTAGGCCCACTTGCCCAGCTTTTGTATAAACTGTTTTCTTCATAGGGACGGCCTACTTTCTATTGCTTACTTGACTATAGTATACACTTTTTATCGAGCTCTAGCCCACTTCCTGATTTAAAACTCCATCATTTAATCATATTTTTTTCCATACTTCTTTTCAAGCATTTTCTTAACTAGATAGGGCATCTTGACATTCTCTCGACCTTTTTTAGCAATCAATTTTTTGACGAAATCAGGCATCTGAATATCTTTTTCTGCTTCCAAAATCTGACCTATACTTGAAGGAGCTTCCAACTCATCAAAAGTCTCTAGCTTAGGTTGATAGTCACTATAGTCACCATCTATATGAGACTGAATGGTTGACAGAAGGGCTTTAATCAGTCGTGAATCGCTATTTGGCATAGGAGGTCGATGATAGGCCACTCCGAGCTCTTGGCATAGCTCCTTACACTCCACATCATTATCAAAAAGAACCTCAATATGCTCACTAATAAAAGCAATCGGAACAAAAATATAGTGGTTCGGGTGTTCACTCTCATCTCTCAGATATTCTAAGACATCTGGTTTAATCCAAGGAATACCTATATCACTCTCACTCTGCCATGTATTAGTATACTGCTCTTCCTTTAGCCCTAAAATCTCCGCAATCAAGCGACTATTGTCATAAATCTGGTCGATATAGGGGTCACCGAAATCTATTGCCAAAACTGGGACACTATGAGCTGAAAAAATCACCTTATAGCTGTCATCTCTAATTTGATCTAAAATATTTCGAATCTCATCAGCCCAGTAGTGAAGAAGTGAAGGTTCTTGGTACCAATCCTTGATAATTTGAAACTTCATCTGATCACTTTCTAAAAATTTCTCATATCCCATGACAGAATAGTAGGAATAATGAGGCTCTAAAATCAAGCACAAACATTCTTTAATTCCATCTAACTCCATTTCTTTGATCACATCTGTGATGAAAGGGCGGGAAAATTTGTTGGCAAAGTAGACCGACGCTTGATTTCCAAGAGCAGTAGCAACCATGTCCACTTCTTCTCTAGTTATCCTTTGGAGTGGGGTTCCACCGATTCGGACGTAATTGTCATATAAAGTCTGAATTTCATGTGGTTCAGGACGAACCCCACGGCGTATATTTGTGAAAAATTCCGCTACTCCTTCATAGGTAATCTCTTCTGGTGACCCAAAAGTCATCATCAACACAGCTCTTTTACTCATAACTACTCCTTACTATATACTTTCCACTATTTTACCATGAAAAGGATTGGTAGTGTACAATAAGTTGTGTAAACACAAAAAGGAATAAATCCTGTATAGTAGAGTTGCAACACATTTACTAGA
>NZ_JAHZQQ010000098.1 GCF_019930045.1 Streptococcus australis
ATGCTGTTTTTCGCAATTCTAGTATATCAGATGAACGTGTCTTTTGTGTTGCACTTCATTTTACAACAGGGCATTTTGAAACTTAACATACATTAAATCGTCTGACAATTGTCTGTTTCCATTTCCAAAGCGCTATTTCTTTTCTTTTGTTTAATTGATCAAATAAATATTTGTAATATTTGTAATATTTTTATTATTCCTTTTTCTCGAGAATGTAATTTTTTTATATTTTCCCCTCTTGGGGTTTCAAATCCGTTTTTATAACACTAAATGTTTGTTTATATTTCTATTTTTGTAGCTTTTTAGTCAACAAAAGGCAATTTTTTGAAAAAAATTGTAGGGATTTCTCACTTTTTAACATTCTTGCACTTTCGTCTTTTTTTGTTATCGTTCTGTTATTTGCTTGGAGAAAGGCGTGTTAGTTCCCCTTCTGACGAGGAATTGCCTCAACTGAGTGAGAATTTGAGATCGTTCTCACCAAGGGACACCCACTAAATAAGGTAATCCCTGTGTTAGAAAAATCTTGTTCAAGTGCATTAGCTAGCCCTACCAATCCTTGCCCTATCGCTTACTTCTACGAGAAACGAAAAAGGCAATCACCAATAGCTTCAACTAAGCCACAAGCGATTGCCTCTATACGTCGTCTCATTTGGACAGTGTATTGCCTCATTATGCATAACAAACTTTACGATTATGCTTCAACTCAAAATCGAAATAGCTATCTACGCCTTATTATTGTAACACCTTGATTCAAAAGGTCCAAAGGATCCTCTTCAACAATTTGATCATTGTAATAGAGGACGCCATGTTCAAACTTGACTTCACTGACCGGCCGATAGTCTACAATTGAAAAATGTGCATTCTCTTTTTCACGAGGGATCGACTCCAAGATCATTTTATGGGGCGCATCCAAACGCATATAAGCCAAAATTGGACTCAACACATCAGCAGATAAAACTTTTTTCATATCAGAAACCTCTCTTCTAGAACTCTTATATTCTAATGAATTCAACCGCACCCTGCTTCGCTTGCTAAGGCGATCAAGGTTATCCCACACTCTATTTTCTCTTTGGGATCTATGTGCCTAAACTCGCTCCGCTTGCTAAGGCACATAGAAAAGCCCTCACACAAAAAACTGTGTGAGGGCGTGTTGTCCGCGGTGTCACCTCTTTTATAGGGAAAAATAGCTGGTCTTTCCCCTACATCTCTATCTCCTCTATCAAGGAGTTGCACGGTAAGGGGTGCCAACCGAATTCACATGGGTTAGAATTCATTGATCATAACAGTCCAATTTTCATCAGTCGCTATTGCTTGTTCATAATTCCCACAAGCTCCCTGAAAATAGCTGACTCATTACTTTTCTGTTGCTAGCATTATAACCCTTTTTCTTAGAAAATCAATAAAATTTTTAGTCTTTTTTTATACTTTTTTCTACACTAATTTAATAAAATCAGCTCAAAGAACCTTAGCGGCACGTCCTTTTTATCCTAAAAATAGGATACTCAACAAAGCCAAAATTGCAGGGCCACCTTGGGTCAAGATGATTTTTTTATTAGAAGTTACAGCCCCATAAGCTGCTGCACCAATAATAAAGAGCAGAAAGATCGTGACAATTTCACTATTTCTAGCTATAAAGAGGCCGTAAAGGAGGAAGACACCAATCAGAGCATTATAAATGCCTTGGTTTTTGAAGAGAGCCGTCACAGATGGACGATGCAATTCTTCCTGATCCATATTAAAGACACGACTAGTCGATGCCGAGTGAGTTGCTAAACTCTCAAGATAAAAAATATAGAAATGCTCAAAAGCAACAAGGCTTGCTAAAACAATGGTTAAGACAGACATATTATTCTCCTTTTAAAATGTAATTTGCTCAAGGCCAGACACCAACTTTTCGAGTAGGTGACTCAACTGATTCCGCTCTTTTTCAGAAAGAATCTGATCCATCTGGCCTTTTACCTGTAGATGATGTGCTGGAGGATGGACCAACAACCGATCTCTGGCAAGCTCCGTAAGTTCCACCACAATCTCCCGTTGATTTTCTGGATTGCGAGTACGAGTAACATAGCCACTAGCTTCTAAGACTTTGAAGTGGCGGGTTAAGGCTGCAGGGTCAATTGCTAGTTTCTCCTGAAGGGCCGCTTGGCTACAAGGCGCTTCTGCTACTAACAACTGAAGCATCTGATAACGAGTCAGACTAATGCCCAATTGTTTTTCAAATAATTGGGTTGAAGACTGATCAGCTAGCTTCAACTGATAAAGCAAGTCATGCATTTCTGACATTCCTTCTCTCCGATCTTTTTATTGACTTATCAATAATTGATTTATCAAGTATATCATTTAAAAAAAGTCGAAGCAATAAATTTGCTCACCTCAAACGAAATGATTTCCTCCTAAGAAAAGCAAAGTAAAAGACCACCGGATTTGGTGGCCTTTTAGGGAGATTATTATGAAAAAGAAAAGTTTTAGGATTTCATAAACAAAGTTAGGAGGTCTTTGTTTATGGTTTTATTATATCGGATTTATCTTAAAGATTTCTTAAGGAATTATTTCATTTTCAAAACAAATTGTTTACGGATTCTTTTCATAGCGCCATTCCAGCAACAAAGAAGCCTTGCTTTGTTAAATAAGTTAACTTTTTTCTTCTGATAAATTGTAAAATATAGTGCAACAAAAAAACTCATAGCGTTTCATTGGGGTAAACTGTAAGTATTCACACAAAC